>CAMPBR010000037.1 GCA_946639185.1 uncultured Mycoplasmatota bacterium | reverse complement strand
ACATGTACATATCCTCTTTTAATTTCTTTATTTCTAATATAGTTTTCAAGGGTATTCCATAAAGTAAACCCATTTGGTAAATACATAGGAAGACCTCTACCTACTAAATCACTCATCATATAAATACCTAAATCTTTACCAATTTTACGATGATCTCTTTCTTTAGCTTCTTCAATCTCTTGTAAGTAATTATTTAAATCTTCCTCAGAATCAAATACTACTCCATATATTCTTTGAAGCATCTTATTATTAGAGTCACCTTTCCAGTAAGCTCCTGATACTTTTAATAATTTAAAATATTTTAATTCTTTAGTATTATCTACATGTGGTCCACGGCAAAGATCAGTAAAATCTCCTTGAGAATAACATGAAATAACACTTTCTTCATCCATTCTAGATATTAAATCTTGCTTATATGGATCATCTTTAAACATTTCAAATGCTTCTTCTTTACTAATTTCTCTTCTAATAATATTTTTGGCACTCTTAACACATTTTTTCATTTCTCTTTCAATTGTAGGTAAATCTTCTTCTTTAATTACATCATCACCTAAATCGATATCATAATAGAATCCCTCTTCAATTACAGGTCCAACCCAGAATTTAGCATGTGGATATAAATGCTTTACTGCTTGAGCTAGTAAATGTGCTCCACTATGATTTAACTTATGTAATCTTTCATCTTCTTTAATATTAATCATTATTATCACCCATTTCCATTAATTTTTTTAATTTAACAAACTTTTTTTCTTTACGTGTTCGTTTAATAATATTATAAGTAATCTCATTATCTTCTTTATCGCATAATAGCTTTTGGTATTCATTATAATATTCATCTATATCTTCTAAATTGATACTTTTAGAATTTGAAAATTTCTTTAACTTTAAATCTATTTCCTCATCTTCTAACAATTTATATATAAAATATGGATTAATATATATAGCTCTGTTGTGTTCAGTATCTTTTACTAATACTAAAAAGCCCTGATCTAATAACTCAGGATTATTTTTAGCAAATTTTTCATGGACACCCATTACAAAGCTACTTTTATATCCCAAAAGTTTTAATGTAGGTAAAGTCATTTTATCTAATTCTGGATTAGTACGTGCGTGTAAATAATTCTTTAAAAAATCATGAATTGTGATTGTACTATCATAATCAATACCTTTTTTAATAGCCATTTGTTTTTCTTCTTTAGCTATTTCTTCATTATCAGATTGTATCTTATTTTCTATTTCATTTAAATTAAGATAAGAGTCTAATAATACTTCAAAATTTTCATAATCTTCACATGCATCCTTGGTTATACCGTGCGTTTTGTTTTCTTTACTATTATTTAAATCCAATTTAGTAAAAAGTTTTTCAATGTAATCTAAAAGATTATAATTTAAACTACTTTTTTTGCTTTCTTCTTTGCTTATTTCTTCGACTGCTTTTTTCATTTTAATTTCCCCCTAATACAAAAAAAGCACTACCCTTAACAGGAGTGCTTATTACACGGTACCATCCATTTTTAACTTTATTATTGATAACGAGTTTAATCCCGGACTTGATTAAAAGTCACTAGAAAGTAGTAATTTTTATAATATTTTATCTATTTACACCAAACATAGACTCTCTTTAAAAACTCTTATAAAAATCTTGTCTTTCATTATTGCTTTTTTAAAAGCTAATATAATAATATGACTATTTTCTGGATTTGTCAATTATTTCCTATTACTTTCTCCAGTTAATTCAAATTCTTTAGTTAAATCTTTAATTCTTTCTATCATACGTCTAGCTTTAACTTCTTCACGACCATTAGATGTCATAGAAAAATGTTCTTCTAATTGTTTTAAGTTTAAATTAGATGTAAAGAATGTTGGTAAATCTTCATCCATTCTATATTGTAAAATGGTTCCTAAAATTTCATCCCTAGCCCATGGTGTTAAGTATTCAGCTCCAATATCATCAAGTAGTAATAAAGGTGCCTTCTTAACAGCATTATATTTATCTTCAAAATCTTCTCCAAAAGATCCTTTTAATACTCTTAAAAATTCTGGTACATATACAATACTACTTCTAATATCTTTTTTAGCAAGTTCATTAAATAAAGCTGCAACTAAATATGTTTTACCTGTACCATAACTTCCATGTAAATAGATGCCTTTAGGATTTTTATTATTTTTTAAATCTGCTATAAATTCTTTTACATATTTTATAAACTCTACTCTGTTTTTATCATTAGTATATAAATCTTTTAAAGTAGCTTCTTTTACTTTTTTAGGCACTTCAAATAAATATACATTTTCTTGATACTTGGTATCTGTTTCTTGTTTTATTTTATATTTACATGCATTATATCCAAAATCTATTTTATCTTTTACTACTGTTGGTGTATATCTATAACCACATATTTTGTTTTTACATTCAGATAATTTTTTACAGTTCTTACAATTTCCATATTCTATACTCGCATCGGCTAACTGTGATGTATAATTCATAAGTATTTCATCTTTTAAATCTAATTCTGAACATAATTCTTTAAAATTAGGATTTTGTAGTTCATTTATGAAATTGTTTTTTAAACTTTCTTTTTCTTTTGGAGTTAATTTAATCATATCACTAATACTTTTCATAGATATCACCTCGTTAACTATATTTTAAAATAATTAAAAATAATAAGCAAGTAAAAAGATACTATTTCTAGTATCTTTATGGTTCCATAATAATGACTGGCCTTACACCCATAAAATCTGAAACACTTGGTAAATTACCACCTGTTTCAATAATTCCACCGTTAATAACTATAATAAGCATATTATTGTTAAATTGAGAGGTTGTGCCTGTCCAGATTTTTTCGATATTTCCAGTTGCATAAACGTTTACTGTTAAAGGAAATGTTTTACCTTGTAACGGATACGTATCTACTCCACTTGCTTGATTTATATATTCAGCCGTAGAATCAATCCACATTCTTAATCTATAAACTTGTTGATAATTAGTGCTTCCTGCTGGAACTTTATCACTATATATCGCTTATTTTAGATAATACAACTTGTGTTTCTATTTCACTATTATCTACATTGTTAACCTTAGTTAGATATATCTTTATTATATTATCCCCTGTAGCTTTTCTTACAGTAATGTCATATGGTACTTCAATTGTGTTAG
>CAMPBR010000036.1 GCA_946639185.1 uncultured Mycoplasmatota bacterium | reverse complement strand
AGTGTAGTAGAAGCAACTATTAATAATTTAAATTATTATAATGATTTAATGAATAAACTAAATTTAAACACTAATATTATTCTACATGTTGGTTCTAGTACTAATGGTAAAATAATAAGTATGAATAGATTTATAGAAAACTTTAATAAATTAAACAAATCTATAAAAAATAAAATAGCTATAGAAAATGATGATAAAGTATTTAATATAAGAAATGTTTTAGCTATATCTAAAAAGATTAATATACCTGTGGTACTTGATTATCATCATTTTTTAATAAATAGAAATAATGAGCGTATTGAAGATTATATTGAAGATATATTTAATACATGGAAAACAACTCCCAAAATGCATTTTTCGTCTCCTAAAAATAAGAAAGAAAAAAGATCACATAATGATTATATAGATAGTGATAGTTTTATTAATTTTATTGAAAAAATCAAGTTTACTAATAGAGACTTCGATGTTATGATAGAAGCTAAGAAAAAAGATGAAGCTTTGTTTAAATTAATAAGAGAACTTAAGTATAAAACAAATTATAAATTTATTGATGAAACTACTTTTATTGTAGAATAAAATTAGTTATAATACATTTAAAGGAGGTAGCTTATGAAAGAAATTAATATTTTACCAGCAGATACTTATACAGTAATTAATAAAACTATTATAAAAGATTTAGATAGGAAATTAATTACTATGTTATATCAACCAATTATTGGTTTTAGTGCTACTTCTTTATACTTTACATTAGTAGATGATTTAGATAAAAGAGAATTGATTAGTGAAGAATTAACTCATCATCATTTAATGACAACCATGCAACTAAAACTTGATGATATAGTTATAGCTAGAAAAAAATTAGAAGCAGTAGGGCTTTTAAAAACATATATAAAAAAAGATACTGTTAATCACTATGTTTATTTATTATATTCTCCAATTTCAGCATCTGAATTCTTAAATCATCCAGTATTAAATATTGTTTTATATAATAATTTAGGTAAGAAAGAATATGATAGAATAGTAGATTACTTTAAAATACCTAAGCCTAATTTAAAAGATTATGAAGATATAACTTCATCTTTTAGTAATGTATTTAAATCAGTTAGTGGAAACATTTTAATTGAAAATGAAAACTTAATGAAAGTAGAAACTAATAAATTAAAAATAGATGATAAGATAGATTTTAATTTGCTTATATCATCTATTCCAAGTAATATGATATCTCCTAGATGTTTTAATGAAGATGTAAAAGAATTAATTAATAGTCTAGCATATACTTATGATATAGATGTTATAGCTATGCAAGGATTAGTAAGAAATTCCATTAATGAAAAAGGCTTAATAGATAAAATTACTTTAAGAAAAAATGTTAGGAATTATTATCAATTTGAAAATGATGGTAGACTTCCAACCTTTGTTTATAGTAAACAACCTGAATATTTAAAGTCTCCTCAAGGAGATACAAGTAAATGGGCAAAAATGGTTTATACATTTGAGTCAGTTCATCCATATGACTTTTTAAGAAGCAAATATAAAAATGGGGAACCATCTATTAGAGATTTAAAAATAATAGAAAGTTTACTTGTAGATCAAAAGATGACACCAGGTGTTGTTAATGTATTAATAGATTATGTTTTAAAAGTTAATAATCAAAAATTATCTAAGAATTATATTGATACAATCGCAGGACAATTAAACAGACTTCATATTGAAACAGTAGAAGATGCGATGCGTGTTACTGAAAAAGAACACAAGAAGTTAAAGAAACAATTTGAAAATAAAACTACTAAACAAGTTGTTAAACCTAAAATAGAAAGAAAAGAACAATTACCAGATTGGTTTAATAAAGAACTTAAAAACGTTGAAATGACAGATGATGATAAAGAAGAATTAGATAAATTATTATCATCAATTAATGATGAAATAGAATCTATATAATGGTAATATATGTTACCTAGTTAGATTGACTTTTTCATTAAAATGTGGTATAATATGCCACAACTTAATGAAAAAGGGACAAACTATAAAAATTAGATAAATAAAGGGAAATATATGATAATTAGGTAACACAGGTTACCTAGATTTACTTGACAAATTCACCAAAATATGATATAATATCCCACAACTTAAGAAGAAGAGGCATATTAGATAAAAAGGAGGAATTTGTGATGAAAAAAGAAATTAGAAATAGAGTATTTTCAATAATCGCTGTATCTACATTTTTAATCATAATGACTACTTTTGTTTATTTACCACGTCAAACAAATTTATTATCTGCTTTAGCATTCTTACAACAAGAACAATCTTTCTATATGGAAGATTTATCTGAAGGATTACTTTTAAAAAGTGCTTTACCTACAAAAGATAGTGCTGGATTAGAAATAGATCCATATACATTCCAAGTAGTTAATAATTCAAATAAAAATATAACTTATAGTATAGTATTTAAAAACAACGAAGAAAAAGCTAAAGAAAAAGGAAAAGAAGTATTACCAAGTCATTACTTAAGATATGTAGTATCTGATGTTGATGATTCAAATATGGAAGTTAAAACATTATCAGATGATGGTATACTTTTAACAACAACAATCCCACCACATTCAACAGAAGTATTTAATTTCAGAATGTGGTTAGATTATAACAGTGATGAAGGTGCTATGAATAAAATATTCATAGGTACTATCGCAGTAGAAGAAGTAAAATAAGGTAAGAGATTACCTTATTTTTTGTTGATATCAAATTTTTAATATGTTATACTCATTAAGGTGAATAATATGAACAACAAAGGTTTTACATTAATTGAATTACTTGCTGTAATCGTTATTTTAGGAGTGCTTTTAGCAATAGCTGTACCAAGTGTTTCAAAATATATTAATACAGCAAAGAAGAGCACATATGTTATTAATGTTAAAGAATATGCAGATGCTGCTAAAAAAGAATTAAATCTAATAGATTCAGAATTTGAATATCCAGTAAATTATGGAGAAGCAACTATTATTAGTTTTAGAAAATTAAAATTAGCTATGGAAAATATTCCTAAAAAATCTCCTTATGGAGGAGAATGGTTAGAAGACGATTCAGGAATTTATATTGTAAATGATGGAAGTGCAGAAAAACCACATTATACTTATTATATTCAAGCTGAAGATTCAAATGGATATGGTATTGGTATAGTTACAGGAAATTATGTTTTTCCTTGTCTAGTTTCCTATGATAACTTATCAAGTAGAAACATCATTAATTTAAAAAATTATGATAAACAGGATATTTCTAAACTAACAGAAGAAGAAATAAATGAAGTAGACAATTCATGCGGCGTTTCTGATCAAAATAATAATCCTATTGATATACTTATTACACATGCTTATACTGAAAAATATAATGGAGTTATTGAGTGCCCTACTTGTGTTGACGATGGATATTAATCAAAAAAAGAAAGCTTAACTTTCTTTTTTTT
>CAMPBR010000035.1 GCA_946639185.1 uncultured Mycoplasmatota bacterium | reverse complement strand
ATCAATTATTAAAGAAAAATCTATAGTTTGTCGAATTTTGTCGAACGAAAATTAATTTTATATAGTCTTTAAATTTTAAATATATAAATTATATTAATATTAAAAATTCCCTTAGGGGAATTTTTTTATTTTATATAAAATATTTATTTTAAAACTTAATAAACGTTGTTTGTTAATAATTTTTATATCGTGTATATTGGTTGCGAAAGGAGGAAAAAAATATGCTTAATCAACTTGTACTAGTAGGACGTTTAGTAAGAGATCCTGAACTAAGAGAATCAGAAAATAAAATAAAATATGCATATATAACATTAGCTGTTCCTAGAAGTTTTAAAAATTCTAATGGAGAATATGAAACAGATTTTATTGATTGCGTACTTTGGGATGCGATAGCGTCAAATACTAGTGAATACTGCCATAAGGGCGACATAGTAGGAATACGTGGAAGACTTCAAACAAGAATGACAGAAGATAAA
This sequence comes from uncultured Mycoplasmatota bacterium, assembly GCA_946639185.1. GTDB lineage: Bacteria > Bacillota_I > Bacilli_A > RF39 > UBA660 > Alloscybalousia. Next base: position 4,450 of record CAMPBR010000035.1, on the reverse strand, counting down.
AAAGAACAAACTAAGCAAAAAGTAATTGAAGTTGTTTGTGAAAAAATAACATTCTTAAGTTCAAAAAAGGATGAAAATCTTGAAGTACATGCAGCAGAAATAGATGAATAATCTATTTCTTTTTTTATATTAGTACAGTATAATAAAGACATAGGAAGTGCTAAAATAAATAGGGAAACAAAAGAAAATGTATATGAATCATTATCAATGGTTGATTCATACATCTTGCATGCGATATCAATTTTTAGTATTCAAAAAAGTATAGGTGATATGGATGGAAAGCTTGCTTCAAGAGTTGAAGAAAATAATGCCATTAGTCAGAAAAGTTACTATTATTCATTGAATCCATATAGAAGATATTAAGTGAAAAAAGTCTTATATTATAAGACTTTTTTTGAAAAAATAATTTTTTACAGTAAAGTATTAATTAAATACAAATTATATAATCATTAAATGATATAATTAATGTGGTGATATTATGAGAAAATTTGAATATACTACAGAATATTCTAAAATTCCATTTCTAGTTAAATCATATATTGATACTCTAGAAACACAATTAGAATGGTTATCAAAAAATGAAAGTAATGAATTGTATATTGATGCATATCAGCAGATACAAAAATTCAAAAAGAAATACCCTGACTTATCTGAAATTAGTAGTTTAATATTAAATGATTTACTTAAATCGAAAAATGTAGAATATGCAATGATTAATCATAAGTATCCAGAAGATGCTTCGAAAATAGGTATGGAGTTTTCTATTGATTTAAACGAAGTATTTAAACTAGAATCATTAGTAGAAAATATTTCGATTAAATATTGGGAGAATGATTTAACACGTTTTTTCGATATTCAAAATGGTGAAGATTTTATGGTTGTTGCCCATGCTTCATATCAATTGCCTGGTGTACATGAAAATGCAAATTATAGATCTGGTGATTATAATAAGCAATTCATATCATGCTCAATTTTATCAAATAATGAACTAAATACTTTTGAAGATTCCAAAATTGTATATCTCGTTCCTGTTAATAAAGAAAACTATATATGTTCATCAAAAGTAGACTGTGTTACTGGTGAAATAAAATCACCTGATTTTAATACAGTTGGCATAATAAATGATGGCAATAGTAGTCATTATATATCAGCAGGATATAGTTTTATTAAAGATGAAGCAGTAACTAAAATTGCTACTCCACGATTAATAGAAAAATTAAGTGTTGAACGCGAAGTTAAAGAAACTGGTACAATGTTCAATTATAATACACAAACTAATGAAGTAGTATTAGATAGAACAAAAACTAAAATAGAAGGAGCCTTACTATTAAGCAATGGTTGTGATTTAGTAATTGATGAATATTTACAATTAAAGCGTAATAATATTTTATTTAAATGTATAAATAGAGGGATATATCGAACAAAGAAAAATATGACTAGCTTTACAACAAAAGAGTATAGAGAATTCATTAATAAAATAGAAAATATTGATTATTTATTAAATAGAGGATATATCACATCAGAAGACTTACAAAATTACTATGATGAAGTAGTTGTAAACATGAATTATGATGAAGAAGTTTTAGAAATAATAAATGAGGCATTTTCTAAATACATCAACAGACACTACTAGTTTTAGAAAGTTTCTAATTAGTTAACTTTAACCTTTTAGAAAATATTATTTACTATAATTAACCTATAAATTAATAGGAGGTTTTAGTATGTATGTTTTCGGAAAAAGATTAAAAGAAATTCGAAAAAAAGCACATATAACACAACAACAATTGGGTGACATGGTCGGTGTTACTAAAGTTAGTATTTGCTGTTATGAAAATGGTACCAGAACACCTACATTAGAAACATTAATAGATTTAGCAGATAGTTTAAATGTTCATCTTAATTACTTACTTGGAGTTGATGCATTAGCTATCGATGAAGATGATAAAAACAATACATTAAATATAGCAAAAGATGAAATTGAATTAATAAAAGAATTAAGAAAACACATTAAACTTTATGAAAAAATGTTAGATGATCCTAAAAGAACAATGGATTATTTCGAACAACGAATTAGATAAAAAAGACTTCATTATGAAGTCTTTTTCTTTTCAAAAATATCAGTTTCTAAATATTTAGCAGTTGGCATATTTTTATTATCAGCTTTAATTAGTCTACAAAAATCATATGGCTTTGAATAATCAAGAGGTATTAATACGCCTTCTTCAGCAATATTCGTATAATTTCTATTTTGTATTAAGGTTGATCTATCAACTAAGCAAGCCTCATCAATTTTATTCTTTTTTCTAATAACACTAGTTACATCCATATAACTTATATTTCCATCAATATTAACTGAATTAATATAGTAATTACCATAATGATTTTGGCATACAACTGTATCAATATCTAAGTTTAATTCTCTACCTAAAAATACCATAAGATTACATATATCATCGCTTAATCCACATTTTGTTACTAATAATCCTTTATAACTATTACTAATTGGAACTCCGTTATAGAATTCAAAATCATAATCATTACCAAATGGTATTAATCGATTATATTTTCTAGCTTCAAAATCATAATGCATAATTTTAGCTACATATTCAAATAGAAATCTACATTTTTCTAGATCATTAGATAAATTCACTGCTTCATTAGTAAAATTTCTAACTAATTCATCAGCTATTAAATCTATTACTTCTTGATTTTCAGCAACAACTCTATTATATTCATTCATTTCTTTATCTAAATACTCTTTAACTTCCTCAATAATACTATTATCAAAACTACTATTATTAAAAGTTAATGCATTGCAATATTTGTCATGGCAAAAATCTTTAAAATCATTATTTTGTTTTTCATATTTGATTATTGAATACATTAATTTATTCTTATAAATCTTTGCAATTTCACAATCTCTAAAAGCTTGTAATTCCATAAAAACACCCCGTTTCATATACTATACCACATAAATATAAAAAAAGTATAGAAATATTAACTAAAATTAATGTATAATATTCTATAGAATAGAGGGATAAGATGACAATAGTAGATGTTATTAACAAGAAAAGATTAGGATATGAATTAACTAAAGAAGAATTAGAATATGCTTTTATGGGATTTTATCGTGAAGAAATTCCTGATTATCAAATGAGTAGTTTATTAATGGCTATATGTTTAAAAGGAATGAACGATAGAGAAATACTTGATTTAACTGATATTTTTATAAAGAGTGGAGAAATATTAGATTTAAGTAAAATAGATGGAATAACTGTAGATAAACATTCAACTGGTGGAGTGGGTGATAAAACTACATTAGTTATAGCATCTATTGCTGCAAGTTTAGGAGTTAAAGTCCCTAAAATGAGTGGTAGAGGATTAGGACATACTGGTGGAACTATTGATAAGCTTGAAAGTATACCAGGTTTTAGAGTTAACTTAACAGAAGAAGAATTTATTAATCAATTAAATACAGTTGGAGCAGCAATAATTAGTCAAACTAAAGATTTAGCTCCTCTTGATAAAAAAGTATATGCATTAAGAGATGTAACTGGAACTGTTGAATCAATTCCACTAATAGCTGTAAGTATTATGAGTAAAAAAATAGCTAGTGGAGCAGATAAAATAGTAATTGATGTTAAAGTAGGAAATGGTGCACTTCTAAAAACTGAAGCAGATGCTATTGAAATATCTAGAATTATGAAAATAATTGGAGATAAGTATAATAGAGATGTAGAAACAATGATTACTTATATGGATATTCCTTTAGGAATAGCTATAGGTAATAGTTTGGAAATACTAGAGGTAATTAAAATATTAAAAAATGAAGAAAATAATTATCTAGTATCATTATGCAAAGCTTTAGCAAGTAAAATGGTTGAAATTTCCCAAGGAGTTTCTTTAGAAAAAGCTAGTATGATGGTAGATGAAGTTTTAAAGAATGGAAAAGCTTATGAAAAATTCTTAGAAATAATTAAAGCTCAAGGTGGAGATATTTCTCAAATCAAAGTAAGTCAAAATAGACAATATGTTTATTCAACAAAAAAAGGACATATTACTGGAATGAATGCTTATGCTTTTGGTAAATTATCATTAGATTTAGGTGGCGGAAGAGTAACAAAAGAAGATAAAATTGATAATACAGTAGGTATAATTTTAAATAAAAAAGTTGGTGATGATGTTGAAGTTGGTGATATACTATGCACTTTATATTTAAAAGAGGGAAGTCAACCAATTCAAAGTGATCTAACAAACTTTTATACATTTGAAGATAAAAGGTAATAGAAAATGAAGTTTTTAATAATTATAGGAATAATATTAATATTATTTGTTAATTATTGTATATTTAAATTATCAAGTAACATATCACAACTAGAGGAGGAATACAAAAAGAAAATCTAATAGAAATGTGGTGTTGACATGAATAAAAGAGGGTTTACATTAGTAG
>CAMPBR010000034.1 GCA_946639185.1 uncultured Mycoplasmatota bacterium | reverse complement strand
ATTCTAAATTATGTGAAAAAACAGTTAATGTTTATTTAGATAAACAAAAACCAACTATAAGTGCTAAAGATATAGCACTAGGTAGTCAAGATTATAACTTTGTTAGTAATACTCAAACAACATGTGGACCAAGTGGATGTACAACAGTATGTGATCCAGAAAATTCTTTAAAAACTGGTACTTATGTAGTTACATGTACTATAACATCAACTGTAGGGTTATCAGCAAGTACTACATTTACAGCTAGACATAGTTACCCAGCAACATATAATCATAAAATATGCACTCGTGAAGTAAATTGCCATGATGGAGAATGTTGCGATGAAACAGTGTCATGTGATCCATGGACTTGTGATGACTGGGCTGCATGCTGTCCAAGTGCTAATACTTGTGGATGCCATTGTACACAAGCATTTGGATATACATGTTGTAAGAGATCACATCATTGTAGACAATGTGATAAGGAAGACTATGATTGTTCTTATTATACATGTCCAAAAGGTGGAAATCCTATAGGCTCTACATGTTACTATTAATAAAAAGGTGATAATATGAAAAAGAAAATAATAGTATTAATTTGTTTTATTGTATTAATTGCTACCACTATTTTAATATTAGTACTTGTAAATAAAAAAGAGACTAAAGAGAATACTGGTACTAAAGAAAATAAACAATCAGAACAAAAATTAAATCAAGATGGAATTTACTCATATTTAATTAAAAATGATGATGAGACTTATAGTTTAATTTTAACTGCAGATAGTAGTGATTATAATACAAGTGTAGCTAAACCATATTATGTATCTAACGATTATACTAATGGCTTTTATGATGAAAAATCTCAAAATTATAAAATAGCTGGTCCAGTATGGTATGATAATAGTATTAATTATACTATTACTAAAGTTATTATTAAAACTAAAGTTTATCCCACTAAAACAGCTTTTTGGTTTTTAAATTTTAATAATTTAAAAAGTATTGATGGATTAGAAAATATTGATTTTTCTAAGTTAGTTGATACATCTGGTATGTTTTATGGATGTAGTAGTCTAGAAACCCTTGATTTAACTAGTTTTGATATGAAGAATATTATCAATACAAGCAATATGTTTAGTGGATGTAATGGTTTAAAAACTATATATATAAATAGAAAAAAATGGGATTTATCTAATGTCAAATATTCAGATAATATGTTTTATAATACGATTAATTTAGTGGGTGAGAATAATACGAAATATGATAGTAACCATATAGATAAAGAATATGCAAGAATTGATGGTATCAATTCTTTAGGTTATCTTACTTCTAAATAGAAAAGACTAGAAATAGTCTTTTTTCTTTTGTATAATATAAATAGTGGTGATAATATGGAAAATGTTAAAATAACTAGCTTAGATAGTTTTGCTAGGGGTATAACTAAAGTTAAAGATAAGATATGTTTTGTGTCACATGCTTTACCTTTAGAAACTTGTGAAATTAAAATAACTAATGAAAAGAAAAATTATATAGAAGCAGAAGCTACTAAAATAATAGAAGAATCTAAGTATCGAATTATGCCACTTTGTCCATATTATGAATCCTGTGGTGGATGTCATATTATGCATTATGATAGACAAAGTGAACTTATTTTTAAAGAAGAAAAAGTAAATGATTTAATTCATAAATTTGGAAAACTCGATAGTGTTAGAATAAAAGATATAATAGGTGGTCAAGACTATTTTTATAGAAACAAATTAACACTACATGGAAACAAGAATAATATTGGTCTATATAAAGAAAAAACTAATAAATTAATTAGAGTAAAAGAATGTTTATTATGTAATGAAAAGATAAATGAAATAGTAGATAGATTAAATAAATATTTTGAAAAAACTAGTGATAATATAGATGAAATAGTAATTAGAATTACTAGTTTAAATGAGACAATGTTAGTAATAAAGGGAAATGTTAATGAGAGTATTAAAGAAGCTTTTTCTGATATAAATTCCATTTACATAAATAATAATTTAGTTTTAGGAAAAGAAAGCATTACCGAAGTAATAAATGAATTGTTTTTTGAAATATATCCTAATTCTTTCTTTCAAGTTAATTATGAAATGATGAAAATCATGTATAATAAAGTAATTGATTATTATAAAGATCATAAAGATTTAAATGTACTTGATTTATATTGTGGTACTGGTACTATTGGCATGTTAATATCTAAATACTGTAAGAGTGTAGTAGGAGTAGAAGTAAATAGTGATGCAATTACTTCTGCTAATAGATGTATGAAAAGAAATAATATATCTAATATTAAATTTCATTTAGGCAAAGTAGAAGATAAGATAGATATGTTTTCTAATATTGATAGTATTGTAGTAGATCCACCAAGAGCAGGCTTAGATAAACATACAATTGATACTATATTAAAATTAAATCCAACAAGTATTATTTATATATCATGTGATCCAGCTACTTTAGCTAGAGACCTAGGAGTATTAAAAGAAAACTATAACATTAAAGAAATTCAACCAATAGATATGTTTCCAAATACTTATCATGTTGAAAATGTATGTATACTTGAAAGGAGATAATTATGAAGATATTTATAATATGTAGCAAAAAATTTTATTCAAAAATTGAAGATGTAAAGAAAGAATTAGAGCTTAGAGGTAATGAAATATTTTTACCAAATTGTTATGATGATCCTTCAACAGAACAAAGAATGTGGGATTTAGGAAAAGATGAGCATCAAAAGTTTAAAGCTAAAATGTACAAACAAAGTGAGAAAGTTACTTCAAAAATGGATGCAGTTTTAGTATTAAATCTAGATAAAGAAAAAGATGGAAGAATATTAAAAAACTACATTGGAGGAGCTACATTTTTGGAAATGTATGATGCATTTAGATTAGGTAAAAAGATATTTTTATATAATGATATTCCTAAAGGAATGTTATATGATGAAATAGAAGGATTCGGACCAATAGTTATAAATGGTGATTTAGACTTAATCAAATAAATTGACTTAGTACTAATACGCAAACAATCATGGTAGTTTCCAATCCAGGAAATATTCTTGATACTGAAACAACCTATGTAGAAAATGTATGTATATTAGAAAGGAAATAAGTTGATTTTATGATTAATAAAGTTATTGAAGATTCAAAAATATATTTTTATTTGGATAATAAAATGATTATGTTTATGGGATTTCAATTTGATGAGTTTGTTTGGATTTTTTATGATAGTAATATAATTAATATTCCTAATAATACGGAATTATATAAATTATTAGATAATAATATTATGAAGCAAAACTATATTATTAGAGATAATTATTTAGAATGTATCAAAGATAACGAAAAATTGATATGGTATAGTGATTGTTATTATAATCCGGATGATGAGTTTAGTAAAAATAGTGTTAGCTATCTAACAATTTCTTATTGTGATAATGGAATGAATTTGAGATGCATTAAACCATTAGATAAAAGAATTAATAGAAATAATCAAATGCATACAATTGCTTTTTCACCAGCAGGAAACGGAAGATACTCAGAAAATATTAAAACAGGATCTACTTTACAAGACGATGTTATTACAAATGTATATAATAAATTATTAGAAAAGAATAAGTGTAAAAAACTATAATACAAATATGATGGAAAGGAATTAAAATGATAAAAGAAAAATTATTTGAACTTCAGGATATAAAATATCGTGATTTTCAAACTAAGTTAGTTCCTAATATTAATTCTAATATGATTATAGGAGTAAGAACTCCTGATATTAGGTCTTTAGCTAAAAAAATGATTAAAGAAGATAATTATAAATTGTTTTTAGAAGAGGTACCACATACATATTATGAAGAAAATCTTTTACATTTTTTTATTGTATCTTTAATAAAAGATTTTAATGAGTGTATAAAAGAAACAGAAAAGTTTTTACCCTATGTTGATTGTTGGCCAGTATCAGATCAAGCAACTCCTATATCTTTTAAAAAAAATCATGATAAACTCTTACCATATATTAAAAAGTGGATTAAATCTAAACATATTTATACAGCTAGATTTGGAATACGTATGTTAATGAATGAGTTTTTAGATGATGATTTTAAAGAAGAATATTTATTACTTGTTGCATCTATAAAAAGTGATGATTATTATTTAAAAATGATGATATCTTGGTTTTTTGCTACAAGCTTAGCTAAACAATATGATAAAACAATTATCTATTTAGAAAATAAAAAGTTAGATAAATGGATACATAATAAAACTATACAGAAAGCTATAGAAAGTTATCGTATTACAAATAGCCAAAAAGAATATTTAAAAAAATTGAAATGTAAAGAGTGAGTTAAATGAATGTTATATTTTTAGATTTTGATGGTGTTATAGACACACAATATTACCGTACTGAAGAGCAAATAGAAGAAAAAATAAAAATACTTGCTGATATTTGTCATACATATGATGCCAAAGTAGTAATTGAATCTAGCCATAAGGATATGCTTGATGAAGAAACTTTAGAAATACTTGATCCAAAACGTGATTGGTTAGTAAAACTAATGAACAATTTTAAAAAACATGGTATAGAAGTTATTGGAAGAACTCCAAGCTTAACTTCAAAATATCATTTTGATAGACTTAGTAAGGAATATATAGATTCTCTTACTAAGAATTATTATAATGAATATTACCATTTTATTAATCAACTTGAAAGATTGAATAAAACTGAATTTAATGAAGAAATCAAACCTATATATGAAGACATGAAACGTTTTTATGAAGGATTTATAAATAAATATCCAAAACTTAGCGATTATTTAAATGAACGTATGTATTCAAAAGTTAATATTTGGAAGGAAGATGAAATAAGATTATATCTTATGAGACATCCTGAAATAGAACATTATTGTATTATTGATGATGATGATCTTGCTGCTATGCATAGAACATCAGATTTAGATAAAGTAAGAAGTCACTTAGTAGTTACTGAAGATTTCCTTGAAACTAATCCTGAAAATGAAGGTTTGCAACCATATCACAAAGAAGAAGTAGGAAAAATTTTAGAAAAAGAAAATGATATAAAAAAATCAATGTTAAAATATAAAAAAGATAGTGGTATAATTAAATAGAGGTTAGGGTAGTATGAAGTTAAAAGATAAATTAAATGAAATAATTATTAAATTAGATTTAAAAAGTGTATTTAAATTATACTTTTTCTGGTTTATAGTGTTATTATTTCTAGAATTTATCTTTTTATTTTTGATGTATGATACATATAAAAAAGATAGTATTATTAATA
>CAMPBR010000033.1 GCA_946639185.1 uncultured Mycoplasmatota bacterium | reverse complement strand
GACATAACACGTGTACGACATCCCATATAACCAACTTCAGTTCTAAAATCTCCTTCTTTATAAAATGCTTTATTAAATGGTGCATCTAAGAATGAAAAATTAGGGAATAATCTCTTTGCACTAACCTTGCATGCTAATTTAAATAAATCATAATTCTTATCTTCTTTATTATAATTAATTCCTTCTTTGACTTTAAAAATTGATACCGGGAAAATTGGAGTTTCACCCTTTCCTAATCCATCATCTGTTGCTAGTAAGAAGTTTTCAATTACCATTCTACCTTCAGGAGATGTATCAGTTCCAAAGTTAACAGATGAAAATGGAACTTGTGCTCCAGCTCTAGAATGCATTGTATTTAAATTATGAATAAATGCTTCCATTGCTTGATAAGTAGTTCTATTAGTTTTAGCTAACGCCTTTTCATAAGCTTTTCTAAAAGCAGTTTTTAGTTGATTACTATCCTTACAATAACTATCAAACTCACTAATATCAAACTCGATACTATCAAGTTTATCAATATCTTTAGCTATTCTATCCATATTAACAAAACTCAATAAATCCATAAAGTCCAATAAATCAAAAATTTGTTGTTTAAAATGTTTTTTAAATGTTTTTAAAACACCAGGAGCCATGTAAAAATCAAAGGCTGGAATTGATTGTCCACCATGTTGATCATTTTGATTAGATTGAATAGCTATTGCAGCAAGAGCTGAATATGACATGATATCTTGAGGACTTCTTAAATGACCATGTCCAGTTGAAAATCCATTTTTAAATAATCTATCAAGTTCAATTTGCATACAAGTAGTAGTACCCATTGGTAAGAAATCCATATCATGAATATGAATTTCTCCACTATCATGTGCTTCACCAAACTTAGGCTTCATCAAATATGTTTTAGCAAACTCTTTTGAAACAGTTGAACCATATTGAAGCATAGTTCCCATAGCTGTATCACCATCAACATTTGCATTTTCCCTTTTATTATCATCTTCACTTGCACTCTTTAATCCAAGTCCTTCGATAGTTTTCAAAAACTTATGAAGCTTCTTTTCTTCAGAAAATAACATTCTTGATTGATTTCTTCTTTCACGATACTCTGAAAAATATCCATAAACATCATCATATCCTTTTTTCTTTAAAGCAGCTTCAATTAAATCTTGAATTTGTTCAATCTTTATTTTTTCAAGATTTTTAAAATCTTTATCAATCCTACTAATTACTTCTTTATAGACTATTTGCATATCTTTTTCAGTATATCTTTTCTTTTCATCATCTTCATTATCTCTAACAATAACATCATCAAAACCTTTTTTTATTGCTAAAGCAATTTTAGTTCCATCGAATTCTACCTTTTTACCATTTCTTTTAATTACAGTTAAAGTAGAAACTCTATCTAATAATTCATTCATATCTTACTCCTCCATTATGTCTTACTATGATTTAATTTTATAATCAAGAATCATTTAGGTCAATATTTTTTTAAAGAAAAAATCAAAAAAAATTTAATTTGACATTTTCTCAAAATTCAGAATTTTTAATTTTTTTGAATTTTTAAGAAAATAATTTAATTTTACAAAATCTTATTTTTTCCTTTATTTATAAGGCTATTATTGATTTAGCATAATACTTATAGTAAATTTATTTTTTTATTTTTTTTGAAAAATACTGTTTTATTCAATTTCATAAAATTAATTTTTTTCAATTTTTTTCTTGTTCGATTTACAACTAAAAAATAAAAAAATACACTTTCTTTTACAAAAGTGTATTTACATAACTAAATAGCTAATTATTTTTCATTTTTAAAGTATTTCTTATTTTTTCATTTGATGCATTTGTATTGATTCCTAATATTTCATATGGATTTTCCCTAATGAGTCCCCCTTAACCATAATAGCTATTATTATACCATTAAATAAAAAAAGTAAAGCAACTCTTTACTCTTCTATTAAACTTAATGATACTTTTTCTTTTTCTTTATTTATATCAATAACATAGCAATCAACTATATCGCCTACACTAAATAATTCACTAGGATGCTTAATATATTCTTTAGATAATTTAGATATATGAGCAAGTCCATCGTTATGAAGACCAATATCTATAAATAAACCAAAATCAACAACATTTCTAACTGTTCCTTGAAGTTTATCTCCAATATGTAAATCTTCTACTTTTAAAATATCACTTTTTAAAATAGGTTTTGGCATATCATCTCTTGGATCACGATTAGGCTTAGATAGACTCTTAACTATATCTTCTAGAGTATATTTATCTATATCTAAAGTACAAGATTCAATATCATAATTTTCTAATGCTTTCTTTAATTTATCAGTACCAATATCATCTACTGTAAATCCTAATTCTTTTAAAAGTTCAAGAGCTTGTTTATAACTTTCAGGATGGATATCTGTTTTATCAAGTGGATTAGTACCATCTAATATTCGCATAAATCCAACTGATTGTTCATAAGCTTTAGCTGTTAACCCTTTTACCTTCTTTAATTCTTCCCTACTAGTTATTTTACCATTAGTATTTCGAAATTCAATAATCGCATCAATTGCTTTTTTAGTTAAACCTGATACATATTTTAAAAGTGAAGTTGAAGCAGTATTAATATTAACACCTACACTATTAACCGCACGAGTAACAACGAAATCTAAACTTGTTTTTAATTCTTTTTCAGGTACATCATGTTGATATAAACCTACTCCTATTCCTTCTGGTGGAATCTTAACAAGCTCAGCAAGTGGATCTTGTAAACGTCTACCAATAGATACAGCACTTCTTTCATTAGGTGTTAAATTAGGAAATTCATCAGATGCAACTTTTTCTGTACTATAAATAGATGCTCCAGCTTCTGAAACTATAATATATTCTACTTTTCTATCTATTTCTTTTAATAAACTCGCAATTAATGCTTCACTTTCACGAGAAGCAGTTCCATTACCAATAGCTATAATATCAACATTATATTCATTTATTAAATTTTTTAAAATTAATTTACTATTAACAACATCTGCTTCTTTCTTACTGAACGGATAAATAACGCATGAATATAAGTATTTACCAGTTTTATCAACAACAGCTAACTTACATCCATTAGTAAATCCCGGATCATAAGCAAGAACCACTTTTTCTTTTATAGGTGGTTGTAGTAAAAGAGCTTCTACATTCTTACTAAAATTATCTATAGCTACAACATTAGCTTTATCAGTAAGATCACTTCTAATTTCTCTTTCAATTGATGGATAAATTAATCTTTTAAAACTATCAGCTATTGCTTCTTTAACAATATTTACTACAAAACTATCTTTATTTCTAATATTTTTAGATTCCAAATATTCTAATATTTTATCACTACTAGCATCTATACTAACAGAAAGTACTTTTTCATCTTCTGCACGATTAATAGCTAATATTCTATGGGGTTTAATTCTTTTAACTTCTTCAGAATAACTATAATACATTTCATATACTTTAGCACTATCAGAATTATCTTTCTTTACTTTAGTATTAATAATACCATTATTATATACATAATTTCTTATCCATTTACGATAAAAAGCATTATCACTAATCCATTCAGCAATAATATATTTAGCTCCCATAATAGCTTCATCAACAGTTTTAACTTTATCAGTTATAAACTTCTTAGCCATATCTTCTAAGCTACCCTTAGTAGGGTATGCCATAATCATCTTAGCAAGCGGTTCAAGACCATTATTAATGGCATCAGTTGCTTTGGTCTTTTTCTTTTCTTTAAATGGTCTATATAAGTCCTCTACTTCTACTAGTTTACAAGCTTTCATAATAGAATCTTTTAACTCATCAGTTAAAAGTCCTTTTTCATCAATTAGTCTAATAACATCTTCTTTTCTCTTTAATAAATTAACTTGATAAAGGTATACCTCATTAATATTCTTAATTATTTCTTCATCAAGTGCACCAGTAGCTTCTTTTCTATATCTAGCTATAAAAGGAATAGTATTTCCTTCTTCTAATAACTTTAATACAGCTTCTACTTGCGTTTCTTTTATATTTAAATCTTTACTTATTTCTAAAATTATATCTTTGTTCATAATATCCTCCTCTATCATTTTAGCAAGAAAAAGAAAAAAAGTTTAGTACATTTACTAAACTTTACTTATCTATTCTCCTAAATAAGTTATACGGGCATACCCATCACCAGAGTGCCCAGTACCACTAGCATAAGTTCCACCATTTGGATTTGGCATTTGTTCTAGAGATGCTTTAACATTTGTCCAACTATAACCAGCACCATCTATCATTTTCGTATCAGTAAAGTATAATCCACTATAATGTATGGAGCATTCATTATCTGTTGTTCCAGTACTACATCCACTTTTTTTTACGGTTCTAGGTTCACTAGATGATCCTTCTTGGATGGCTACACAACCAGTATGCCCAGAGATATATGATGATGCTCCAATATTAGTTGTATTGTTACCACTGGCATTACTCTGCGTAGAACCATAATAGCCACCTGCTCCTCCACCAGCAGCTGATTCTAAATAATTCTGACCAATTCCAAACTGATAACCAGATGTCTGTGAGGTTAATCCACCAGATATACCTGAATTTCTACCGCCATTTCCACCACCAGAAACCATAATTCTATCATTTAAAGACTCTCCATTATATCTAATATCAGTAGCACCACCACCGCCACCGCCGGCATATAATGATGAATAAACATTGTTACCATTTCCACCACCATTATATCCGCCACCACTTCCTGATGGATAATCTTTACCTTTTTGTCCAACATAAACATATAAAATATTATTATTATATAAATCTATAGTACCTGAAGTATAACCAGCTAGATCACCTGATAATGGATTACCTACGCTAGTACCAGCCCCACCACTTGCGCCCCATAATTCTATTCTGTATGTGCCATCACAAGGAACAGTAAAAGTCTGCTCTTGCCCTTGTCCATCTTCATCTGGATCAAATTCAAAATCCCATACATATCCACTTTGAATAGAACATATACCATTCACTATATCAACAATTGAATTACCTTTTTCCAACACCAATTGATTATCTACAAATCCACCCTGTACCCCAAATGTTAAATTAGCTATATTATTGCTTTTATTTTTAATTACAATTTTTATAGTTTTTGTCGCATTTGTATTAATAATTCCATTAGGTGTATCATTACTACTACCATATCCAATTTCAATATCATTATTTGACGTTATATAATACAATTCATATTTTGAATTAATATTATTTAAGCTAGCTATTTTTATTTCAATTTGCTTTGATTCATTTGCATTTATTGATATAGAATTATTAGTTAAATCATTTGATTCAATTTTATAATTTAAATCTCCAGTA
>CAMPBR010000032.1 GCA_946639185.1 uncultured Mycoplasmatota bacterium | reverse complement strand
TTTAGAATAAAAACAATATCAGGATTGTTTAAAGAAAAAATTGGTATAGACATAAATACAGGAAAAAAATATTATTTTTTAAGAGGAAATAAATATGATTCGGATACAGTAGAAAGAGCCATAGGTAGTTATGCAATTGGTAATTACGTTCCTATTGAAACATATTTGGATTATCCTAAAAAAAGAGTTAGTAAAAAAGAAATAATTAAAATATTAGATAGTTATAATAATAAAGATAATTCTAATAAAAAAGAAAAGGTAGAAACAGAAGAAGTAAAAGATTCTATTCTACAAATGATTATAGATACAAATGATTTAGTTAAAAAAAGTAGTATTAGTGAAGATTTAAAAAATTCTTTATATAATGAATTAACTATAATGGCAGAAAACTATGCAAGTGAATTAATAAATTATCATAAAAGAAAAGATGCTAATCCTTTTGAAAGTGAATACCAAATAAAAATGAAATATATGAAATTACTTGTGAATGTTGAGCAAACATGTAATGATACAGATAATCAAAAGGTGTATAGCTTAACAAAACAATTAAATAAAGTAAAAGAAGAATTAAATAATAAATAGTAAAGAGGTAATATGAGTAATAAATTTTTAGACTACTGTACAAATACAGACTTACATGCAACTGTAATCCTACCCGGATACTGTAATGCTAAATGTCCATTTTGTTATGATTTGCCAGGTAACACAAATGATAAAGACTATTTAAAAAAATTGCGCGATACACTAGATAAGATTCCTTTAGAGGTAAGAAAACTTGCCATAACTGGTATGGAAACAACAATGTCTCCTGTTTTTGATGAATTACTAGAATTAGTTAAAGACTATAAAGATGATGAGAGATTTAATTTTATCTTTTTAAACACAAATGGATTTTTACTAGATAAATATAACGAAAGAATTGGAAGTGCGTTTGATTCTATTAATATATCTAGACATGCTTTTAGTGATATAGATAATTATAAAATATTTAAAACAGATACAGTTCCATCTTTAGAAAAACTAAAATTTATAATTCCACAATTGAGGTTAGAATCAGGAGTTAATATTAATACTGTAGTTACTGATGATTTATCTAGAGATGAAAAGCTTGATAAAATATATAAAATGGTAGATGCATGCAAATATATTGGTGCTAATTCTTTAACTGTTAGATTTGAAGCAACTGAAAGATTACGTAAAGAAGCATTAATACCTGAATTAGATATGCTAGATACGCTACAATATAATGCTAATCCTGGATGCCGTTTTTGGTTAAAAAAAATCAATGGATTATATGTAGTATTAAAATATGTTACAAAAGAGCCTACAAGCTATAGCGATTGGAATTATGGTTATATAATCCAAAAAGATTTAAGAATCACTAGAGATTGGGCCGGTAAGAAAAATCATAATTTATAAAAAAAAGAATATCTATTTATCTAGATATTCTTTTATTATTAATCTTAATTCATTCTTATCTATTGGTTTTGATAAATAATTATTAAAACCTAACGTTAAATAAACCTCCCTCATTCCCTCTATAGCATTTGCAGTTAATGCAATAACCGGAGTATTAAAATTCAAATTATTTTTTAACTCTTTAAATGTTTCTTTGCCACTTTTTCCTGGCATCATATCATCTAATAATATTAAATCAAAGGTGTTGCCTTTATTTATCAAGTCTAAACATTCAAAACCTGATGTAATTTCTATAGGGACAATATTATATGGTTTTAGTAAATTTTTTATAACTTTTAAATTAAGTATATTATCATCAACAACTAATACTTTTTTATTAACTAGATTATGTTCTATTACAATCTCCTTAGAATCATCATTAGTATTAATAATAGGTTTGTCAACTTTCTTTTGATTTATGATAACAGTAAATATAGAACCTTTTCCATATTCAGATTGAACAAATATTTCACCGTTCATCATTTCTATTAATTTTTTTGTAATTGAAAGTCCTAATCCTGTACCTTCAATAGAAGAGTTCTCATTATCTAATCGTTCAAATTTATCAAATAATTTATCAATTGCTTCCTTTTTAATACCCATACCAGTATCTTCTACTTTAATAATAAGCTTACAATTATCATCGATATTTATACAACTGACATCGAAATATATATATCCTTCCTTAGTATATTTAATTGCATTAGTTAATAAATTAAGTATAATTTGTTTGATTTTTGAATAGTCACCATAGAGATAATCAGGTATATCATCAGTTTTTCGATATTTAAATAAAACAGGTTTATCATCACCAAGTCTAGCTTTAGCTAAATTTACTAACTCGTTAAAAACTTCATTAAAACTATAATCGGTTTGAATTATTTCAATTTTATTAGCTTCAATTTTAGAAATATCAAGTATTCCATTAACTGTTTCTAAAAGTGTTTGTGATGCAGATATAATATCGTTTACAGCTTCTTTACCACTAGCAGATAAGTTTTCTTCTTTTAAACCTTCACTGAATCCGACTATTGCATTAAGCGGTGTTCTAATTTCATGGCTCATACTTGATAAGAAATCAGTCTTTGCCATATTTGCTTTATCAGCTATACTTTTGGAAATTTGAACTTTTTCTAACATCTTTATGTCTGGGTTTTCGATTGTAAAATACATAACAAAAGCAATAAAAGTATATATAGAAAAAGATAAAAATAATTGAGCTTCTATTTGAGAAAAAACATCAATAAAGAATAAGATAAAAGTTAGTACTACTGGAATATATTCTCTTGGCTTTAAGTATTTTCTATTATAAATTGTTATACAAATTATTATTATAATATAGGCAAATCCTAATATATCTGATACTATTGCACATGGACCAAGTGGAATTACTGTCTTATTAATTGTTACCATTTTAAGCGGTAATGGAATTATCACACATAAATTTAGTATGCACATAATAGTTAACATTAAAGCAAATTTAATTGATTTTATCGGCTTTTGTCTACAAATAAGGGCATGAAAATAAACCACTAAGCAAGCTAAATAGAATAGAAAAAGAGCATATATTCCTTTAACAGCAAAAATGTATTGCCATGAAGTAGGGGACATTTTTTTTACAAGTATTATATATGCACAAAGCATCTCATCTAATAACCCTATGAAAGATGAAATTATTAAACCAGAATAAAAAACATTTTCAATTTTTTTTACTTTCTTTCTAAAAAAATATGCAATTAATAATAATTCATTAAAGAAAAAGGCACATAGTGTAAAATAAATACTATACATAAAGACACCACCTATATTTAAATCAATTATGATAAAATAAATAATTTATTATCAATTATTTATCTAAGTATTTTTTTATTATGTTGTTTAAATCATATTTGTCAATTGGTTTAGCTAAATAGTCATCAAAACCTAATGCCAAGTATTCTTCTTTCATTCCTTCAATCGCATTAGCAGTTAGGATCACTACTGGAATATTAAAACTAGGAATACTTTTTAATTCTTTAAAAGTTTCTTTACCACTTTTTTCAGGCATCATATCATCAAGTAATATAAGATCATATTTATTGCCCTTATTAATTAAATCTAGGCATTCTATTCCAGAAAGAATTTCTTCAGTTACTATATTATACTTTTCTAATAAATTCTTAGTAACTTTTAGATTAAGTTTATTGTCATCAACAATTAATACTTTTTTATTTGATAAATTGTGTTCAATAGTATTTTCTTTATTATTAGTATCAATTACTATAGTAGGATTAGTTACAATTTTTTGAGATAGAATAATTGTAAAAGTAGATCCTTTTCCATATGTAGATTCTACTTCAATTCTACCACCCATTAGAGTAACTAATTTTTTAGTAATGGCAAGTCCTAATCCAGTACCCTCAATTCCTGAATTTTCATTATCCAAACGTTCAAATTTATTAAATAGTTTTTTTAATGATTCATCTTTAATACCCATACCAGTATCACTTACTTTAATAGTTAGAAAGCAAGTATCTTTTGTATTTATTGAACTAACATTAAATTTAATACTACCTTCATTTGTATATTTAATAGCATTAGTTAATAAATTTAATATAACTTGCTTAACTCTAATATGATCACCATATAGATAAGTAGGTATACTTTTATCTTTTGTATATTCAAATATAATAGGTTTATCATCACCAAGTCTAGCTTTAGATAATGCTACTAAATCATTAAATACTTCATCAAAATTATATTCAGTTGAAATAATTTCAATTTTATTAGCTTCAATTTTAGAAATATCAAGTATTCCATTAACTGTCTCTAATAGCGTTTGCGAAGCAGATATAATATCATCAACATTTTCTTTTTGAGTTTCTGATAAATTATCTTCTTTTAATTCTTCACTAAATCCCACTATAGCATTAAGTGGTGTTCTAATTTCATGGCTCATACTTGAAAGAAAATCAGTTTTTGCCATATTAGCTTTATCTGCTATATTTTTGGATATTTCAACTTGCTCTAACATTTTTATATCAGGATTTTGAATAGTAAAATACATAATAAAGGAAATAAATGTTGTAAATGAATGCGTTAGAAATAATTGCTGATAAAACTGAAGATATATGTTAGTAAAAAATAAAATTGCTGTAAATATTAAAGGAATTCTTTCTCGCATTTTAATAACTTTATGATTTATTAAAACAATTACTAACATAATAACTATATATGTATTAGCTAAAATGTTTGAAACATAAATACATGGACCAGTAGGAGTTAACATACCTTTTATATACATAGTATTAATAGGTAATAAAACGGCTATAATATTTAATATAGACATAACTACTAATAAGAACTGTGCATTATAAATTTTTTTCTTTTTATGATTAAGTATGAGAACTAAAAAATATAAAGATATAAAAGTTACCCAAAATAGATATACAAAGTATACTGCTTTAACTTGAAAAATATACCATATACTATCAGTAGATACATGAACTTTCAAAACCAGCCATGCCCCCAATATTTCTACTAATAATCCTATAAAAGACATTATAGTAACACCAGAATAAAAAGTGTTTTCTGGAAGTTTAACTCTTTTTTTACAAAAATAACCAAAAAGTAATAAAACATTGAAGAATAAAGTACATACTGTAATATAGATACTGTTCATAGAATGCAACCACCTACTTACTAAATATGTTATGTAATATTCAAGACGTTTATTTTAAGTAAATTATAACACATATTTTTTTGTTATGGAAATATTTTGTAAAAAATTTAGATAATTACATATTGATATGCTATACTTTTAATATAAGATTATAGGAGTGATAATATGAAAGAAACACAAGAATTTTTAAAAGAATGTGGAGTTTATTATTTAGCAACCGTTGAAGATAATAAACCAAAAGTTAGACCATTTGGTACAATAGAAATTTTTGAAGATAAATTATATATCCAAACAGGTAAAAAGAAAGATGTATATAAACAAATACTTGCTAATCCTAATGTAGAAATATCTGCATTTAAAGATGGTAAATGGATTAGATTAAATGGCACTTTAGTACCAGATGATAGAATTGAAGCTAAAAAAGATATGTTAGATAAAAATCCAAGCTTAAGAAATATGTATAATGAAAATGATGATAATACAATTGTTTTATACTTTGAAAATGCAACATCAACAATTTATTCATTTACAGAAGCACCAGAAATATTTAATTTTTAATAAAAAAA
>CAMPBR010000031.1 GCA_946639185.1 uncultured Mycoplasmatota bacterium | reverse complement strand
CGCTCCATTTAGAAATAAAGAGTTATTCAATTACGAATAGCTCTTTTATTATATCCACCACTATGCGTTAGAAGAATTTTTTTAATAGAGATAATCAACTATTAGAAAACGTCTTAGATTCACTATCTTTATAAATAATAAAATATCATGCAAAATAAAAAAAGAATACAAATTTTTGTATTCTTTACACTATTTAAATAAATTTAATAATCTATCAAAAAAATTTTGTTTCTTAGTAGTTTTCTTAACTTTTTTCTTTTCTTCTTTAGCTTTTTTACCATCTACTACTAATATAAATTTAGTATTAGATTCTGTATTTTCATCTTTTATTGAAAAACTTTGATATTCACTACTTAATTTAGATAAAGCTTCAATTTTTCCTGATACATTTTCTACTTTATTAGCTATTTCAGTTATAGCTTTAATACCTTGATTATTAAATGTATTAATACCAGTATTTAAAGTGTTCATACCATCTGTTAAAGCTTTAGTACCATTTGATAATTCATTCATTTTAGAAGTTAATACTTTAACACCATTAGTTAATTTATTAGTTCCATCTGATAAACTATCTGCACCTTGTTTTAATTGTGGTAAATATGTATTTAAGCTAGTCATAGCTTTACTAATTTTAGTAAATGCCTCTATTGATTCAGTTAAAACTTTATTATTACCTTCTAAAACAATAATTAAACTATTTTCATTTCCAAGATTAAATTTACTATATATAGCTTTATATGGTGAAGTTGCTTTTTGTTCATCTGTTAAAGATTCATAACCATTTTTTATTTGTGTTAATGCTTCAATATAAGAATTATTACCAGCTATTAATTTTTTCATTTGACTTATTTTACTATCCATTCCATCAAATGATTTACTAGATTCATTTAATTGTTTTACTACTTCAGTTAATCCTTTATCTAAAGCTACACTACCATTTTTAATTTTTTCTATACTTTCAACAACAGTAGTTAAAGCACTAGATATTTGATTTGATCCATTACTAACTAAATTTAAATTTTCTAAAATAGTTTTACTTCCCTCTTCTATTTGATTCATAGATGATTGAAGCTTATTAATATTAGAATATGTGCTATCTAACTTATCAAATACTTTTAGATCAGTAGAATCTAATAATTTAGGAGTTAATACTGAATAAATACTAGATAATTCAAATTTAGTTGTATCTAATTTTATTTTAATTGTATCTAAATCTTTTAATTCAGGAAGTCCTAAGCTTTCATATAAACCAGGAGCTGATAAACAAGTTACAGTATATCCAATACCATTATCTACTACTTTACCATTAGTAACACTAATATTAGATGTGTTAGCATTACTAAAATTAGTAACTGTAGCAACTACAAATGGTGTATATAAAGTTTCTAATTTACCATTAACATTAACACTTTTTTTAGAATTATTAGTATATTTAATAGTTACTTCTACAGTACCACTCTTACCTATTAAATCATCTAAACTTATTTCTTTACCATTTAATTTATATGTTATCTTTGTAGATATTGGTAAATCTTTTTTAGTAGTACCTTGAAAAAATACATCTTCTTTGCTTTCCCAAGTTATTTTATTATTTTCTAAGGTATACTTAGAATCACTATTAATATTAATAATATTTTCAAGATCAGTTAAATCAGTTAAAGTATCACTATTATTACTATTAATAAAATGTTCATTAACTAAAACTTTTTTAACACTACCATCACTATTTAATTTAGAATAAACAGTTTCTTCTTTACTTAACGCAAATGTAGACATAGGTGTTAATATGAATGATAATACTAAACTAGAAGCTAATACTTTTTTCATTTTTTTCATACTCTTTTTCTCCTTCTTTTTATTTTTCTTTAAATAAGTTGTTTTAATTATTAATTTATCAAATATTAATAATATTGATGGAACTATTCCTATTACAACTAACATACTTATTATGGCACCACGAGATATTAATCTACATAGTGAACCTATCATATCTATTTTAGATACTATACCTACTCCAATAGTAGCTGCAAAGAAGCACATAGCACTAACGAATATTGAAGTTACTGAGTTATCTAGGGCAGATTTAACAGCTTGTTTTTTATTAAGACCATTTGTTCTTTCTTCTAGATACTTAGTAGTCATTAAAATTGCATAATCAATAGTTGCTCCTAATTGAATAGTACCAATTACAACACTAGCTATAAATGGGATTTCTATTCCTGTAAAATAAGGAACTCCCATATTTATGAATATTGCAAATTCAATAGCAGTAACCAATAATATTGGAAGAGATATTGATTTTAATACAACCATCATAAGTATAAATATAACGCCAATAGAAGCAATATTAACATTTTTAAAATCAATATCAGTAGTTGTAACTAAATCCTTCATTAAAGGACCTTCTCCGGCTAAAATAGCTTTACTATCATATTTCTTTATAATTTTATTTACTTCTGTTATTTGATTATTTAATTCATCAGTAGCTATATCATAACTTGATGCTACTATAATCATTTTATATTTATCAGTTTCATAAATTTTCTTAAATTTTTCAGGTATCATATCTTCAGTAATACCATATTTAGATAAACTAGATGATGATATAACTAAATCTATTCCATCTACTTGTTCTATTTCGCTAATCATCTTATTTATTTCGTAATTAGATTTATCTTTACTAACAAGTATCATTTCTTGTGATACCATACCATAATCTTCTTTTAATGTTTTAGTTGCAATACTATATCCATAGTTTTCTGGAATAGATTCATCAAGTTTATAATAAACACTTGTTTTATTTTGAGCAAAATAAGCTGGTATTAATAAGATTATAAATACTATAAAAATAACTATATAATTTTTTAATACAAATTCTTTTACTCTTTCAAATTTAGGAAGTAATTCTTTGTGTTTAGTTTTTTCTATTTTCTTATCAAATATTAATAAGAGTGCAGGAAATACTGTAAGTACACAAATAACTCCTATTAATACTCCTTTAGCCATTACTAAACCAATATCTACTCCTAGGGTTAATTTCATTGTACATAGTGCTAAGAAACCAGCAATTGTAGTTAAACTTGATCCTGCAACTGATACAAATGTATCATGAATTGCCTCTGCCATAGCTTTATTACTATCATTATATTCTTTCTTTAATTTTTCATATTTATGATATAAGAATATTGAAAAGTCTGTTGTTACTCCAAGTTGTAATACTGCAGCTATTGCTTTAGTAATATATGAAATATTTCCAAATATAATATTTGATCCCATATTAAATAAGATTGCCATACCAATATTTGCCATAAGCAAGAATGGTACTAAATATGAATCAAGTGATAATTCAAGGACTACAATACATAAAATAACTGCTATAACTACATATAATAACATTTCACTATTAAATAATTCTTTAGTATCAAGTACCATGGCACTCATACCACCTATTTTAACATTATCATCCGTTATATCACGCATTTGTTGTACTGCAGCTAGTGTTTTATCATCACTAGTTGAACCACTAAATGTAACAAGTATTAATCTACTATCACCATTTGCTACTTTACTTTTAATTTCTTCTGGTAATATTTCAACCGGAATATTAGTACCAAGAATATCATTAATACTAACAACATGTTCTACAGTTTCAATATTTCTAAATTTTTCTTCTAACTTAATAATGTCTTTGCTTTCCATATTATCAGCAACAACAATTGAAAAAGCTCCCATATTAAAATCATCAGTAAGAATCTTTTCCCCTTTTAATGTTTCAATATCACTAGGTAAATATACTAAAATATCATAATTAATTTTAGTAGCAACATATCCTATGATACTAGGAAGCATAAGTAAAAGAGTAACTAATAATATCAAAAATTTTTGTTTAACTATAATGTTGCAAACATTTTTCATAAACATCCTCCCTCTTTCCTTTAATATTCTATTACGATATTTTAAAAAAAACACCAACATATGCAACACGATGTATATTTATCCAACATTTTTTATTTTATTGTATAGTTATATATGTAGCCTAATAGCATTTTTATAGCATTTTTAGGCACTTTCCTTTGCAAAAATCTCGTAATTGTGATATACTATCAAGTGCATGTAAAGGAAGAGATGGTAGTATGAATAAAAAAGATCTTCGTGTTGTTAAAACAAGAACTGCATTATACAACGCATTATTAGCCTCAATGGCTGAAAAACCATTTGAAGATATTAGAGTATCTGATATATGCAACAAAGCTTTAATAAACAGATCCACTTTTTATGCACACTTCGATGATAAATACGAATTATTAGCTAGTTGTATTGATAACTTAAAAGATAGCTTACATCAAAAATTAAAAGAAAATCATAATATCTCAAATACTAAAGAATATTATATGGCATTTGTAAAAATATTCTTAGATTATATTGAAGAAAAGAAAGATGCCTATTTAGCAATAGCTAAACACAATTCAAATAATACTGTTACTAATATTATTTGTGAAGCAATTGATGCAGATATAATTGAAAATATTAAATATTATAAAAATGAATTCAAAATTCCAACAAACATCATAGCTAAATTCTACTCTGGAGCTGTTGTTTCAACAGCTATATATTGGATGTATCACTTAAGTAGTTATACAAAAGAAGAAATGATTGAATATTTAACTATGCTTTTACCAGATGAAAATCATTTCTAAAAAAAAAGAACTAAATTTATTTAATTTAATTTTAGTTCTTTTTTTATTTAAAAATAAAAATCTAGGGAGAAAATTAATAATACCTAGATTTTTTATTATATGATTTTCTATAAGCGTGAATATTAGTTATCGAAGAATCATTCATATTTAATTGTTCATTATATAAAGCCAAAACATTCTTATATCTTTTTTGTATATTAAATAATGCTTGTAAAGAACTACTATTTGGTTCATCACGATAATCAAAAAAAGTTAATCTATATATAGAAATTATATGATTTAAAACACATTCTAAAATATACATATAATTATCAAAATTATATTCTCTTTGTAATTTTTTTAAATAAAATATGTACGATTCATCACTTGCAGATATAACTTTATCAAGATAATAATCTAATTTAGATTCTAAAAAAGAATTACTTCGGCAAAAATAATAATTATTTAAATATGGCATACCTGTAAAAATATTTTTTTCCATAAAAACACCCCTTAATTTCAACGCTTACATATTATACCATAAATTATATATATTATCAAACAAAATTTTATTTTTTCAAATGCTAATCCTATAATTTTATATATATATTCCCTCACTTTTTCTACGATTAAGAGTTATCTCATTTTTTTCAAATTTAGAAACAAGTACAACTTGCTTCTTTTTCAAACTTTTTTTAACATCAATTATTCTTTGATTAGTAGAACCTCTAAATATACAAGAATAACTCTTTTTAGATAATACAAATCTACCATCAACTAACACATCAACTTCATTTAAAAAATCAAGTATTTCTGGTTTCTCTTTAGATAATTCCATCAATTCTTCAAATGTATAACCTGTATAAGACCATATATTTAAACCTTTACTTCTAGCATATTTAGCTATTTCACTACATTCTTTAGCTTGCCAAAAAGGATCGCCTCCAGAAAATGTAATACCATCTTGTCCTTCAAGTTCATCTATAGCTAAATATACATCTTCTAAATCAACTAATTCTCCACCTTCAAAATCCCACGTTTCAGGATTATGGCAGCCTAGACAATGATGAGGGCATCCTTGTGTCCAGATTACTGTACGAATACCCTCTCCATCTACTATACTATCAGGCTGCAAATATGCTGCTAGCCTTATTTTCATTATTTATCACACTTTTCTTGACTAAGTAATTCTTTAATTCCAGAATGCTTAACGCGATCTTTTTCTTCAGCTCTTTTACCGTTATTAAAATGTGAAACATCTCCAGATAAATATCCAGTAACGCGTCTAATTCTTTCAAATTTTATTCCTTCTCCAACAACTTTTTCCATAATAATACCTCCTAATACTTATTTAACACTTACAATCATTTAAGTGTTCGATTGGCACTCCTTCAAATTCATGTCTTCCACATCCAGGGCAAACATCACCAATTACCCCTACAAATCCACATACTGGATCACGATCTACTGGATGGTTTATTGCTCCATAACCAATTCCAGCTTCTTTCATTAAACGAATAACACTCTCAAATGCTTCTACATTATTAGCAGTATCACCATCAAGTTCAATATATGAAATATGTCCACCATTAGTTAAGCTATGATATGGTGCTTCAACTTCAATCTTATGTTTAATACTAGTATTATAATATACTGGTACATGGAATGAATTTGTATAGTAATCTCTATCAGTAATTCCCTTTAATTTACCATAAATAGCTTTATCAATATTAACAAATCTTCCAGATAAACCTTCTGCAGGAGTAGCAATTAAAGCAAAATTTAGATTATATTCTTTAGAATATTCATCACATTTATTTCTCATAAACTTAATAATCTCAAGTCCAAGTTTTTGTGCTTCTTCACTTTCTCCTTGATGTTTACCTATTAAAGCTTTTAATGTTTCAGCTAGACCAATAAATCCAAATGTTAAACTACCATGTTTTAATATCTTACGCATTCTATCATTAGGTCCTAATTTATCTCCATTAGTCCAAACTCCCTGTCCAATTAAGAATGGGAAATTATATGAATGTTTACTACATTGAATTTCAAATCTTTCTAAAAGTTGATCACGAACAAGTTGCATCATCTCTTCTAGTTCTTGATAGAATCCCTTCATATCAGGTTTTTCTCTTTCTTTTAGTGCTATACCATGTTTAATACCTATTCTAACTAAATTAATAGAAGTAAATGATAAGTTTCCTCTACCACCTGTAGTTTGATTATCAGGATCAGTTATATCTGACATAACACGTGTACGACATCCCATATAACCAACTTCAGTTCTAAAATCTCCTT
>CAMPBR010000030.1 GCA_946639185.1 uncultured Mycoplasmatota bacterium | reverse complement strand
AACAAAAACAAGGATAATTTATAGGAGGTGTATTTATGGCACGTATTAAAGGAATCGATTTACCTAATGAAAAACATATTTCCATCGCATTAACTAGTATCTACGGAATTGGAAGAAGTTTAGCTTTAACTATTTGTAAAAATGCTAAGGTTGATGCTTCTAAGAAAGCTAAAGACTTAGATCAAGATGAACAAACAAGATTACGTGATGAAGTTAATAAATATTTAACTGAAGGTGATTTACGTCGTGAAGTTAATATGAACATCAAGACTAAAATGGAAATAAATTCATATGAAGGAATTCGTCATAAAAAAGGATTACCAGTTAGAGGACAAAGAACTAATAGAAATGCTCGTACTCGTAAAGGTAAACCAAAAACTATAGCTAATAAAAAGAAATAATAAATGATTAAAAGGAGGAAAAGACTATGGCCTACAAGACAAGAAAAAGAAAAGTCAAAAAGAATGTACCTGAAGGTATAGCATTTATTCATTCAACATTTAATAATACAATCGTTACATTAAGTGATAAAGACGGTAACGTAATTAGTTGGGCATCATCTGGTGCAATTGGTTATAAAGGTAGTAAAAAATCTACTCCATTTGCTGCTGGTATGGCTGCAGAAGCTGCTGGAAAAGCTGCTTACGATGCAGGAATGCGTAAAGTTGAAGCAAGAGTAAAAGGTATGGGACCAGGACGTGAAACAGCAATTCGTTCTTTACAAACAGCTGGATTAGAAGTAACAGCTATTACTGATACTACTCCTATTCCACATAACGGATGTCGTCCACCAAAACGCCCTCGTGGGTAATTAATAAAAGGAGGTTAGTTTCATGTTACAATTTGAAAAACCAGTTTATAAAATCGTTGAAAATGTAGAAAGTAATTTTTATGGAAAGTTTGAACTTGAACCATTAGAGAGAGGATTCGGAACAACTCTTGGTAATGCTTTAAGAAGAGTTATGTTATCATCTCTTCCTGGTAGTGCAATTACTAGCGTTAAAATTGATGGAGTTTCTCATGAATTCCAAACTATTGATGGTGTAAGAGAAGACGTTGCATTAATAGTATTAAATTTAAAAGGAATCGTAATTAAAAATCATTCTGAAGAAGCTAAAGTTATTCGTTTAAATGCTTCTAAAGAAGGTGTTGTTACAGCTGCTGATATTGAACATGATAGTGATATCGAAATCTTAAATCCTGATAAAGAAATAGCTACATTAGCTAAAGGTGGAAAACTTGTTATGGAAATGACTGTTGGAAACGGTAGAGGATATATAAGAAGCGAAGAAAACAAAAAATTAATTACTGATAAGAAAGTTGGAACAATCGCAATCGATTCTAACTTCTCTCCAATTGAAAGAGTTAATTATGAAGTAGCACCAGCACGTGTTGGACAAGATGAAAGCTACGATAAATTAATATTAAGTGTATGGACAGATGGTTCTATGAAACCAGAAGAAGCAGTAGCACTTGCTTCACGTATCTTAATCGAACATTTCGAAATCTTAACAGATTTAAGTAGTATTGCTGATATGAGTGGAATTATGATTGAAAAAACAGAAGATCCAAAAGTAAAAGCATTAGAAACTTCAATCGAAGATTTAGATTTCTCAGTTCGTGCATACAACTGTTTAAAGAGAGCAGGAATTCATACATTACAAGACCTAGTTAATAAATCAGAATCAGATATGATGAAGATTCGTAACTTAGGTAAAAAATCATTAAAAGAAGTATTAGACAAAGTTAGAGAACTTGGATTAGTACTTCGTGATGAAGATTAATAGTAAGGAGGATTTCAAATGGCTTATAGAAAATTAGGTCGTGATAACAAACACAGAAGAAGCATGCTTGCTAACCAAGTTAAAGATGTTATCATGAACGAAAGAATCACTACAACTGAAACAAGAGCTAAAGAAGTTCGTAAATTCGTTGATAAGATGATTACTTATGGAAAAAATGGAAGCTTAGTATCTAGAAGACAAGCATTAGCTTTCTTACAAAACGATACAGAAGCAGTTACAAAAGTATTTAATGAACTTGCACCTCGTTATAAAGAACGTAACGGTGGATATACTAGAATTTTAAAAACAGAAGAACGTAGAGGCGACAACGCTTTAATGGTTATTCTTGAACTAGTAAAATAATGTAAAGAAGATAGATTTATCTATCTTTTTTTATTGCAGATATGATATATTTTTATTGGAGGGGATTACATTATGAAGGTAACATTACAAGAAGCAGAATTATTAATGAAATTAAATGAAATTACACCTGAGGAATTTCGAGCATATGCCAGCTTAAAAGCAGAAGCAGTTAGAACAGCTATTTATGGTGATAATACTAGAAATTTAGATTATTCTGACTTATTATCAGAGAATAATAATAACTTAGAACCAGATGTTAAATTAATATAGTAGCAAGAATAGAGAAATCTATTCTTTTCTTTTGCATTTAAGTACTTATTATGATATAATAAGTCTAATTTTGTAAGGGGGAAATATTTATGTCATATAAATATTGTGATTATGAATGTGGTAGCTGTTATTGGTTACGTGATATGAGAAATGATAGTATAATGTTTGATGGCCCATCTAATGAAAAAGGACATTGCATTATGCAAAAGAATTGTTATTATCCAGATGATACTACATGCAGTTATTATAAAAGTAAAGATAATTATGTACCAGGAAGCGGCTGTTTTATAACGACAATTGTTTGTGATATGCTAGGCTTTGATGATAAGTGTAATATATTAGAAACTTTAAGAAGCTTTAGAAATAATGTTATGCAAAAAGATTCAAATTATAAAGATATTTTATTTGAATATGATACAGTTGGTCCTGAAATTGCTAAATCAATTATTGATGAAAAAGATTATGAATTAATAAATGGCATGTTAGATTTTTATATTCTGCCAACAGTTAACTTAATTAGAGATAAAAAATATAATGAAGCTGTTTCTAGATATAAAAATATGACTAAGGCATTAGAAAACTATTATGGAATACCATATGAAGAAAAAACACCTGTTGATTATGACTATACATGTGGTGGTCATGGAGTAAAAAAGATAGGTGAATATAATGACTAAGAAAGATTTTTTGAAAAAAAATAAAGAAGAATTATCTTTAGTTATTTTAAAACTTAATAAAGAAGAAGATCCAGAAATAGAAGATTTAATATTAGATATAGCTCTTAAAATAGCATCTAATTATAAATTTGATATAACTATAGAAGAAATCGAAGAAATATTATCAAAAATTGATTTTAAATCTTTAAATAATGATGATAAAGAAATTGAAGAACAACTGTTAAAAAGTGATATTAAAATAGATTTAGAAGTTGAAGATGATGATTATGAAGTAAATAATTATAAGCAATATATAAAAGAAATAAGGAAGTATCCACTTTTAACAAAAGAACAAGAAGTTGAATTATTTACTAGATATAATAACGGTAAAAAAAAATTAAAAGAACAAATCATCTTATCAAATTTAAGATTAGTAGTAAGTATAGCTTCAAGATTTAAATATCGTAATTATCAAGAATTATTAGATTTTATCGAAGCTGGAAATATAGGATTATTTGAAATTATTGATAAATATGATGTTAATTTGGGTTATAAGTTTTCAACATATGCTGTGCACAATATAGCTAGAGAAATTCAAAAGTACGTAGCTGACAATACACTTCATTATCGCTTACCAAAAGATGTAGACCTTAAGAGAAAACAAATTGATAAAGCTAAAGATAAGTTATATAAATTAAATGGAAGAGATGCAACACCAGAAGAAATAGCTAAGGAAACTGGTATAAGATTAAAAGTTGTAAAATTTTTAATAAATGCCTTAACACCAGCTACTTCTATATATGCAACATCAGCTAATAGTAATGGAATTGAATTACAGCATTTTATAGCAGATGATAGTTTAGATAATTATGATCAAGTATTAATGAATAATCTACCAGCTGATTTAGAAAAAGCTATGAAAGCAGTTTTAAGTCAAAGAGATATTGAAATTTTAAAACTGCGATATGGATTTGATAATAAGGAATGTTTAACTGGCCAAGAAGTAGCTAGTATGTATAATATAACTGCAGCAAGGGTAGGACAAATTGAGAGAAATGCTTTTGAGAAAATTAGAAAATATGATGCAAATGGTCAACTAAGTAGTTATTTATATAAATAAGCAACAAAAATATAATAAATGGACATATATTGTTTATAAAAAGTGCTTTAAAAACACAATAAACAGTGATATAATGAAGATAGGGTGGTAATATGAAAGCTTTAGTAACAGGAGCATCATCTGGAATTGGTCTAGAGATGGCAAAATATTTAGATAGTTTAGGATATGAAATTATATTAGTAGCACGTGATAAAGAAAAATTAGAAAGTGTTGCTGCTACATTAACTAATAAACCTAAAATAATTGTAATGGATTTAGCTAAAATGGATGATATAAAATCATTATATGTTTTAGTTAAAAATGATAATATTGATGTATTAGTTAATAATGCAGGATTTGGAGTATGTGGATATTTTGGTGAAACGGATTTAAATCGTGAATTAGATATGATTGATACTAATATTAAAGCTGTTCATGCATTAACAAAATTATTTTTAAAAGATATGAAGCGTAAAGATTCTGGTTACATATTAAATGTAGCCTCATCTGCAGCATTTCAATCAGGCCCATTAATGGCAACATATTATGCAACTAAATCATATGTATATAGATTAACTGAGGCAATTTGGTATGAATTAAAGAAACAAAATTCAAATGTTCATATATCTTGCTTATGCCCAGGACCAGTAGA
Source organism: uncultured Mycoplasmatota bacterium (assembly GCA_946639185.1). Classification (GTDB taxonomy): domain Bacteria; phylum Bacillota_I; class Bacilli_A; order RF39; family UBA660; genus Alloscybalousia. The sequence continues at coordinate 2,199 of CAMPBR010000030.1, read as the reverse complement.
TACTAACTTTAATAAAGTTGCCAATGTTAAATTTAGTGTTAAACCATTAAAAGCAGATTATGTAGCTAAATATGCAATTGATAAAATGTTTAAAAATAAATTATTGATTATTCCTGGATTTAGTATAAAATGTGTTAAAATATTTGGTAAATTTTTATCAGATAAAGCATTAATGAGAATGACATATAGAATTCAAAAAAGAAAGATACAATAAAGACTTATTTAGTCTTTTTTTCTTTACCTTTTTGTTAAAATCAATTATAATAATAAGACGTTAGAGGTGATAGAAATGAATATAGTTGAAGTAAAAAACTTAACATATAAACATAATAATTCTATCATTTTTAATAATCTCAATTTAAAAGTAGAAGAAAATAGTTTAACAGTAATTGCTGGTAATAATACTAGTGGTAAAACCACTTTAATTAAAATACTAAGTGGAGAAATCCCAACAAATAATAATGTAATTATCGGATACACTTATTTAAATTCAAACCATATATATGATTACTCTACTAATATTGGAGTTATGTATGGAGATAGATTAAATACCTTTTTATTTGAAGATGTTTATAAAGAAATGGCCTTCCCATTAGAAAACTTAAATGTTGATCCAAAAGACATTGAAAAAAGAATATTAGAAGTAGCTAGATTCTTTGATATAACTTCCTTATTAGATAAAAAAACTAGTGATTTAACTAATAGTGAGAAGCAAATAGTTTTAATTGCTGTAGCCTTATTACATAGACCTAAAATATTATTGTTAGATAATCCATTTACAATGATGGATATTAAAACTAGAAATAAAATAAAAAATAAATTAAATGAGTATAGAGAAAAAAATAAATTAACTATTATTTTAACTACTATTAATTTAGAAGATTCTCTAGAAGCTGATTATTTATACATAATAAATAAAGGAAATGTTGTAATCGAAGGTAATCCAATTGAAGTATTAAAAGAAGATACTCTAATTAAAAGATTAGGTCTTACCATACCATTTATGATGGATTTATCATTAAAGTTTCAGTTCTATGAAATACTAGATGATATCGAGTTAGATATGAACAGGATGGTGGATACTTTATGGAAATAGTATTAAAGAATGTTACATATAGTTATAAAAATAAAAAAGTACTAGATAAAATAAATTTAGCTATTGAATCTAATAAAATAACCGGTATTACTGGTGATAATAAAAGTATCTTGTGTGAAATAATTGATGATATTAAAAGTTTTAATACTGGTGAAATATTTCTTGGTGATATAAGTTATACAAAAGAAAATTTAAAAACAATAAGAAATAAAGTAGCTATGATTAGACAAAATCCATCAGATCAATTTTTTACTAATAATCCAAAAGATGAAATAATGTTTTTAACATCAAGATTATCCTATAAAGCAAAAGATATTAATAAAAAAATTAATCAAGCTTTAGAAATGGTAGGTTTAAATAATAATATCTTAAATAAGAATCTTGATGAATTAACTATAGGAGAAAAAAAATTATTTCAAATAGCTATAAGTCTCATATATAACCCAGATGTTATTATATTTGATGAAGCATTTGTATTATTAGATAGAATTAATCAAAAAAGAATAATAAAGCTAATTAAAGCATTAAAAAATAAATATAATAAAACTATTATTATATCTAGTAATGATATTAATTTATTATATGAAATAACAGATAATATAGTAATTTTAAGAAAAAATAAAGTATTACTACAAGGAATAACTAGTGATACATATCAGGATATTAATACGTTAAAAGATAAAAATATAGATATTCCTGATTTAGTTAAGTTTACTATGTTAGCTAAAGCTAAAAAAGTTAAGTTATCATATCATAGAGATATACTTGATTTAATAAAGGATGTGTATAAACATGTTTAGTGATACATCAATTATTAAAGAAGTAAATATTATAAATAAAACAATATGTTATTTATTGGTTATTATTATGTTAATACTAGGTAAATCTCCAGTATATATAATATTAGTAGATATGTTTTTCTTATTGTTAACTAAAACATATAAAAACTTATTTATAACTAATATATTATTAACAGTATTAGTATTATTAAATATCTTTTTTCCACACTTTTTGTGGATAATAAAATTTTGTTTCTTAATCTTATATACATTATTGTTGAAAAAAGTAACTAAATTAGCAGAATTAAGATATGTTATAGAAGT
>CAMPBR010000029.1 GCA_946639185.1 uncultured Mycoplasmatota bacterium | reverse complement strand
TATTCAGAAGTTTGTCTTGAAAATCAAGTATTCATTAAAGCTGAAAACAAAGAATCAGTTAAACAATATGTTGAAGCTAATGGTGGAAGCATAGTAACAGCTGTTCGTTTTGAAGTTGGTGAAGGAATTGAAAAGAAACAAGAAAACTTTGCTGAAGAAGTAATGAACCAAATTAATGGATAATAAAAAGCATCGAATGATGCTTTTTTCTTGCTCTAAAAGATATTTAATGATAAAATATAGTTGGTATAAAGGAGAATTAATATGGATACAAATATTATAAATGAAACAAAAGATAAAATGGAGAAATCACTTGAAAGTTTAGATTCTAGATTCGCAACAGTTAGAGCAGGTCGCGCTAATCCTTCTAGTTTAGATGGTGTTATGGCTGAATATTATGGAGTTCCAACACCTTTAAAGCAATTAGCTACAATTTCAGTACCTGAAGCAAGATGCTTACAAATTAAACCATTTGATAAGAGTTGTTTAGGTGCCATTGAAAAAGCTATTTTTGAATCTAATTTAGGATATACTCCTAATAATGATGGAGAAACAATTAGAATCATTATTCCAGTACTTACTGAAGACAGAAGAAAAGAATTAGTTAAACAAGTTCGTGGTATGGAAGAAGATGGAAAAGTAGCTATTAGAAATATTAGACATGATGCACTTGCTGCTATTGAAAAATTAGAAGTATCAGAAGATGAAGAAAAGAATTTATCTAATCAAGTTCAAGATTTAGTTAATAAATATAATAAATTAATTGAAGAAAAAACTAAAGAAAAAGAAGAAGAATTAATGACAGTTTAAAAGAGTAGAAATACTCTTTTTTTTAATTATATTTATGCTATAATGTCTATAAGGAGGAGTTATGAAAAGTAAGTTATTAAGTATTTTACTTATTTGTGTTTTAATACTTGGTGTAGCTGGTTGTAGTAAGAAAGAAAAAACTAAGAAAGTTGAAGTTACAGGACCTAGAGTTGTATGTAAAAATAAAGATGATTTAGATGATATTAAAATGGCTTCAACTATTATTTTAAAATTTAATTCTGATAAATATGTTAATTATCAACTTTTAGAGTCAGTTTTAACTTTTAAAACTAAAGATACTTTCAATTATTATTCTAAATCTACTAAAGAAGGTGCTGAAACTATGGAATTAGCTGAAGGTGTTGATTATAATTATTCAATAGATAAGAAGCATAAAAAGATTATAACTACTATGATTTATAATGAAAGTATATTTGATTATAGTAAAGCTACTGATGAAGAAAAAAATTATTATTTAGCCTCATCTATTGTTAAAGCATATGAAGATAGTGGAGCAACTTGTGAATTTATTGAAATGACTCGTGAAGATTTAGGACTTTAAAAAAGAATAAATTATATTATTTAAGCATAGGCTTACCTTAAGAGGTGAGTCTTTTGTTTTTAAAGAAAATAGATTCTAGAATTAAGATTACTTTTTTAATAATATTATTAATGTTATTATTAATAGTATTTCGTGTTTTATTTATACAAGTTATTAGTTATGAAAGACTTAGTGCTTTAGCTAGTGATTTATGGAGTAGAGATTTACCGCTAGAAGCAAATAGAGGACTAATACTAGATAGAAATGGAAAGATACTTGCTGATAATTTAACTACTACATCTCTTGTTTTAATTCCTAATCAAATTAAAGATAAAGATTTAACTAGTAGTAAGTTAGCTAGTATACTTGGAGTATCTAAAGAAGAAATGGATAAGCATGTTAAAAAATTAACTTCTATTGAAAGAGTACATCCTGAAGGAAGAAGATTATCTTTTGAAATAGCTGATAAGATTAGTAATTTAAATTTATCTGGAGTTTATTTAGTAAAGGAAGCAAAAAGATATTATCCATATGGAGAAATGTTATCTCATGTTTTAGGATATGTAGGAATTGATAATCAAGGTTTATCGGGAATTGAATTAGAATATGATAAATACTTAACTGGTGAGAATGGGGCAATTAAGTATTTTGCTGATGCTAAAGGACATAAATTAAAATTATCTGATATATATTTGGCACCTACAAGTGGCATGAATATAGAGTTAACAATAGATTATAATATTCAGGTATCTATTGAAAGAGAACTTGATAATGCTGTTAAAGCGTTTAATCCAGATATGGCTTTAGCTATTGCGATGGATCCTAATACTGGAGAGATACTTGGTATGAGTTCTCGCCCCACGTATGATCCTAATAATTATAAAAACTATAGTATGGATATATTAAGTCGTAATCTTCCTATATGGGCATCATATGAACCTGGTTCAACATTTAAGATTAGTACTTTTGCAGCTGCTTTAGAAGAAAATTTAATTGATATGGAAAATGATCATTTTTATGATTCTGGTAGTGTTCATATTGGAAAAACTAGAATAGGATGCTGGAAAGCTGGAGGGCATGGTGATCAAACATATTTACAAGTGTTACAAAATTCTTGTAATCCGGGGTTTGTTAAACTTGGACAAATGCTTGGTAAGGAAAAATTATTTTCATATATTAAAAAGTTTGGATTTGGTGAGAAAACAGGGATTGATTTAAATGGAGAAGGAAAAGGAATTATTTTTAATTTGGATAGAGTTGGAGAATTAGAACTTGTAACTACAGCTTTTGGGCAGGGAGTTAGTGTTACTCCTATTCAACAAGTAACTGCTGTATCATCTATTGTAAATGGTGGTAATCTACTTAAGCCATATATTGTTAAAAGTATATTAGAACCTGATACTAATAGTATTATTACTTCCAATGCTCCTTTAGTAGTTAGAAAAACAATATCTAAAGAAACTAGTGATAAAATGCGTTATGCTTTAGAAACAGTTGTTGCTTTAGGTGGAGGAAAAGCTGCTTATATCGATGGTTATCGAGTAGGAGGAAAAACAGGAACTGCTCAAAAGGTAGAAAATGGAAGATACCTAGAAAATAATTATATTATGAGTTTTATGTCTGTAGTTCCAGCTAATGATCCTAAAGTAGTATTCTATATAGCTATTGATAATCCTAAGAATACAGCTCTTTTATCAAGTTATACAACAACTCCTATTGCTAGAAGAATTCTTCTTGATATAATTGATGCGTTACATATTGAAAAACAGGAAGGTCAAGTGGTTAAAGATTGGACTTGGGAAGATAAAGAATATTTTGAAGTACCAAATGTTGTTGGTATGAATGTTAGTGATGCAAAAAAACTTTTAACTAATTGGCATATTGAGTATACTGGTGGTGGAGATAAGATTATAGCTCAAAGTCCTAAAGCTGGTGAAAGACTAGCTAGTAGTGAAACAATTATCCTTTTATTAGGAGATTAGAGAATAATAAATATTCTCTTTTTTCTTTGTTTGTGATAAAATTAATATAGTTGGTGATTATATGAAAGAATTATTTGATAAAATTAATATTAATCCTAAAAACTTAGACCTTTATAATTTAGCTTTTTCTCATTCATCTTATGTTAATGAGAAAAATTTAAAAGATGATTATGAAAGACTTGAATATTTAGGAGATGCTGTTTTAGAACTTGTTACTTCTGATTATTTATATAATAATTTTAATGAAGAAGAAGGAGTTTTAACTAAATTAAGAGCTAATTATGTTTGCGAAAATGCATGTTTTACTTATGCTACTCTATTAGGATTTAGTAGATATATAAAAGTTAGTCATGGTGAAGAAAAAGAAGGTGGACGTTTTAAGAAAGTAATCTTAGCTGATATCTTTGAAGCATTTATGGGAGCAATTTATTTAGATTTAGGTTTTGATACTGTAAAAAGAGTTATTCTAAGTATAATAACTCCATATATAGAAAATGATGGAACTATCTTTTTACATGATTATAAGAGTGAACTTCAAGAATTAGTTCAAACTGAAAAACGTACTGTTCATTATGAATTGATTAATGAAACAGGACCAGCTCATCAAAAAGAATTTACAATGGCTGTTAAAGTAGATGATATAACTTATGGTACTGGTATTGGTACAAGTAAAAAAGAAGCTGAACAAGAAGCAGCTAAAAATGCATTATCTAAATTAGCTTCACTTGATTAATTTTAAAAAATATAGTATAATATGTAAGGCTTTGGTGATATTATGCCTAACTTTGATTGGTTTATCGAACTAAAAGAAAGATTAGTAGTTTTAGATTTGAAAAGTATATCTAGAAATCAAGATATACTTAATGTATATGAAAATTATCCTGAAGGATTTGACGATATTGTTTTATTTAAGAGCTTCGGAAAATTAAGAAAGATAAATAAGTTGAATTTATCTTCTTTAAGAAACTTATTGTGTTATGTTACTTTTTTAGAGGAATCTTCTAAATCATTTAATAAAGAAGATTTATTAGACATGGTTGAAATGTTAGAAGGTGCGTATAAAGTACAAGATAAGTTTGTTATTGATATTATGCATTATATTTTAGTAGAAGAGGGCATAATTACTGATAAAAACCAAATAGCTGATATATTAATTGACTATGAGGATAGTAAATCAAATTGCAAAAAAATAATTGCTAAAACAAAAAAAGAAATTAAAAAATTTATAAAAACAGAAAGGAGCGATAATCTTGAGTAAGATTAAGATATTTGCGTTAGGCGGATTAAATGAAACTGGTAAAAATATGTATGTTGTTAATGTAGATGATAATATATTTATATTTGATGCTGGTTTAAAATATGGTAATGATAAGATGTTAGGAATTGATTATATTATTCCTAATCCAGAATATTTAATTAAAAATAGAAAGAATATTAGAGGTTTATTTTTAACACATGGACATGAATCACATATGGGAGGAGTTTCTGATTTAATTAAAGCTATCCCGGAAATTCCTGTATACGCTACGAAATTTACTATGGAAATAGTAAAAAGAGATTTAATGGAAGACGGTATAACTAAAGCTAATTTAAAAGAAATTAAACCACATCAAAGTATTGGGTTTACTAAAGAATTAGTAGTATTTCCAATTAATGTAACACATTCTATACCGGACTCTGTATGTTATGTTTTATATACTAAAGATGGAGCTATAGTTTATACTGGAGACTTTGTATTTGATTCTAATATGCAAGGAGCTTATAAAACTGATATTGGTAAGTTGGCTTATGTTGGAAAACAAGGAGTATTATGTTTACTTGCTGAATCGATTTATTCTGATAAACCAGGATTTACTACACCTAATAATAGAGTAAGTGATTTTATAGCTGATGTTTTATCTAAATATGATGATAGAATTATAGCTACTATTTTACCAGCTCATATTTATCGTGTACAAGAAATATTTAATGAGGTTATGAAAACTCATCGTAAAATAGTTATTATGGGTAAGAGTCTTCAAGATATGATTAATATGGCTATTGATATGAACTATATTACTATTGATAAAGATAGAATTGGAGATTTATCTAATTTAAATGATAAGGGTGTAGTTGTATTAATTAGTGATGAAAAAGAAAAACCATTTGCTAATTTAGAAAGAATATTAAAAGGATTCGATAAATATATTAAATTAAAGGATACAGATACAATCTTTATTACTGAACCAAGTTATGCTGGTATGGAAAAAAGATATGCTGTAATATTAGATGAAATAGCTAAGGAAAACTTAAATGTTGAATGTTTATCTAGCAAAAAACATTTACTTCATCATGCTTCACGTGAAGATTTAAGTATGATGATTAACTTAATGAATCCTAAGTATTATTTCCCAGTAAAAGGAGAATATCGTCATCAATATCAAAATGCTGATATCGCATATGATCTTGGTATGCCAAGAGAAAATATTATTTTAAAATTAAATGGTGATGTAGCAGAGTTTATTGATGGAAATTTACAAGAAACAAATGAACATATTGATATAGATGATATATTAATTGATGGTAAGACTCAAAACGATATTGGTGAACTTGTATTAAAAGATAGAGAAATGCTAGGAGAAAATGGTATAGTTATTATAAGTGCTACTCTTGATAGACAAACTAAAAAGTTAATAGCTGGACCTGAAGTATTAACTAGAGGATTTATCTATGTTAAAGAAAATCAAGATATGGTAGAAGTCACTAAAGAAATAAGTTTAAGAGTTATTAATGATAACATTAATGCAACAACTAATAAAATAGATTATACAAAGATAAAAAATGAAGTAAGAGAAGAATTAGGAAAATACTTCTATAAAGAAACAGAAGCTAAGCCAATGATCATTACTGTAATTCAAGAAATATAAAATTTCTTTAAATTTAATAATTAGTTATGAATTGAAACTGAATTTTAAAATTTCGTAAATGAAAAATTAAAATTTAGTTTTTTTTCTTTGTTTAAATATTAAAAATATTCGTTTGTGTCATATTTATATATGCGTTATAGTGTAGTTTGAGGTGATTTTTTGAATGATTTAGAAATAAAAGAAAATATTGATATTAAAGATTTAATTTATGTAATTAGGGGTAAACAAGTTATGTTGGACTCTGATCTAGCTAAACTGTACAAATGTAAGAATGGAACAAAAGAAATAAATCAAGCATTTAATAGAAATATTAAAAAGTTTCCTTCTGAATTTTCATGGCAGTTAACTGATGAAGAAAGTAAAATGATTTTAGTCACAGTTTGTGACCAAAAAACTGAAACTCGTGGTGGTAGATATAAAAATCCTAGAGTTTTTACTGAACAGGGAGTATATATGCTATCCACTATATTAAAAACTGATAAAGCGATAGAAACAACGGTTGATATTATTAATGCCTTTGTTTTAATGAAAAAATATATATCTAATAATCTTTTAGAACAGAAGTATTATAATGATATGACTATTAGACATGATAGTGAGATTAAACTACTACAGGAATCGTTTGATAATCTAAAAGAAGATAAAGAAATAAATGAAATATATTTTGATGGTAAGATATATGATGCATATTCTAAGATAATAGATATATTTAATAGTGCTAAAGATGAATTAATAATAATTGATAGATATACTGATAAAACTATTTTAGATATGATTAAAAATCTTAAATGTAAAGTTATATTAATTACTAGTAAGAATTCTAAATTAACTAAATTAGATATAGAAAAAT
>CAMPBR010000028.1 GCA_946639185.1 uncultured Mycoplasmatota bacterium | reverse complement strand
TATTACTTTCTAAATATTTATTAAATAAATTTACTGATAAAGAATCTAAATTATACATTTTAAATAGATTGTTAGAATTATTTAAAGGTACAATATTTAGACAAACTATGTTTGCTGAATTTGAAAGAGATATGTATAAACTTCGTGAAGAAAAGAAAGCTTTAACTCATGAAGTATTATGTGATCATTATTTAGAATTAAATAAAAAGTATTTTGGATCTAGTGTTGTAGTAGATGATAAGATTAAATATGAATGGATGAGAATTCCTCATTTCTACTATAATTTCTATGTATATAAATATGCTACTGGTTTATCAGCTGCATGTTATATTGTTGATGGTATTTTAAATAAAAAAGAAGGAGCACTTGAAGCCTATTTAAAATTTTTAACACTTGGTGGATCTATGTATCCAGTGGATGAACTTAAAGTTGCTGGAGTTGATATTAGTGAACCTAAAGTTATTGAAAGTGCTATTAATATGTTTAATGATACTATTGATGAATTTAAAAATCTCCTAGAAGAAAAATAATAAGGTGTGATGTAAATGAATAAGAAAGATTATTATGAGGTGTTAGGTGTTTCTAAAAGTGCTAGTCAGGATGAAATTAAAAGTGCTTTTAGAAAGTTAGCTAAGAAATACCATCCAGATGTATCTAAAGAAGAAAATGCTGAAGCTAAATTTAAAGAAGTTCAAGAAGCTTATACTGTTTTATCAGATGAACAAAAGCGAAAACAATATGATCAATTTGGTCATGCTGCATTTGAACAAGGTGGAGCTGGAGCTGGAGGCTTTGGTGGAGGCTTCTCTGGATTTGATTTTAATGGATTTGATTATAGTGATATATTTGATAATATATTTGATGGTATAGGTGGATTTGGAAGACGTAGTTCTTCTTCTAGTCGTGCTCGTCGTGGTAGTGATTCTTTGATGGGAATGAAATTGACATTTGAAGAAGCTGTATTTGGATGTAAAAAAGAAATTAATTTAGATGTTATTGAAGATTGTGATAATTGTCGTGGTAAAGGCGGATTTGGTGAATCTACTTGTGATGCTTGCCATGGTAGTGGAACAGTAACACAAGAACAACATACTATATTTGGTAGTTTCTTATCTAAAACAACTTGTTCTAAATGTGGAGGCACAGGTAAAACTTATGAAAGAACTTGTACATCTTGCCATGGAACAGGAAGAGTTAAGAAAACTAAAAATCTTGAAATAAAGGTTCCTGCTGGTGTTGATACTGGTACTAGACTTAAATTATCTGGTAAAGGGGACGCTGGAGTTAATGGTGGTGCTAACGGAGACTTATATATTGAATTTAAAGTTAGTGATCATGAATTCTTTGTTCGTGATGAAAACGATATATATTTAGAAGTACCAATTACTATTACAGAAGCAATACTTGGATGTAAAAAGGAAGTTCCAACTTTATATGGTAATGTTACATTAACTATACCAGCTGGATCTGAATCTGGTGATAAACATCGTATGAGGGGTAAAGGTATTGATAATCAAGCTACTCGTCAAAAAGGTGATATGTATGTAGTATTAAAGATTGTAACACCTAAGAAATTATCAAGAGATCAAAAGAAATTACTTGAAGAACTTTCTAAGACAAATTTAAACGATGATAATGATATAAAACGTTATTTAAAATATGTAGAAAAGAACAGAAAATAAAAAGAAGAAGAAAATTAATTCTTCTTTTTATTTTTATCTTTATTTAATTCCTCATTTATTTTATTTGTTATTTCATTAATACATGTTTCCATATCTTTGGAATTATCATATAATTTATCGATTTCTAAATCTAATAATCTATCTATATTAAAATCATTAATATCTGCTAAATATCTTCTACACATTTCAGCATATTTTGGATTTTCTTGTTTATCTTCACGATCTAAAGCTCTTCTTAATCTAATACCATCTTCTACATGAATATATAGCGGTATAATACCATCTTTATAATATTTTTTTAAAGATTCATATCCATCTAATGTATTAATACCGATATAGTTATTATTAATTAAATCAATATTTGTTTTAGCTGTTGCATAAACCCATAAACCATGAACTGTATTATATTTACGTTTCTCTAGTATTTCATTATTCTTTTCCATTTCATTTATTTTATCTAAGGAAACAAAATTATAATCAATACCATCTTTTTCGTTTTCTCTAATAGGGCGATTTGTATATAAAATTATTTCTTTAAATTCTGGATATAGATTTTTTAATTCTTTATATATTGTATCTTTTCCTGAAGAACTAGGCCCCATTATTAAAAATATTTTACCCATTATTTTTCACTCCTTAATCTATCAAGTTTTTCATCTATTTGTTTTAGGATTCGTTCATTTTGCGATGAATCTTGAGGTTTATAATATTTTTTATTTATCAAATTATCTGGTAAATATTGTTGGTTAACAAAATGATTAGGATAATCATGAGGATACTTATAAATAGTTGAATGAATTTTTATAGTATCTGGAACATCTCCACATCTACCGGTTTCAACATCTTCGATAGCTTTATCTAAAGCGATATGAGCGGAATTTGATTTAGGGGATAGGGCCATTTCAATAACTATTTCACCAAGTGGAATTCTTGCTTCTGGTAGACCAACAAGTTCTGATGCTGATATTGCAGCCATCACACGTGGACCAATATCTGGATTAGCTAGTCCTATATCTTCATAGGCAATAACACTCATTCTTCTATAAATACTATCTAAATCTCCACTTTCTATTAGTCTTGCTAAATAGTGTAGAGAAGCATTAACATCACTTCCACGAATAGATTTTTGAAAAGCAGAAAGTAAGTCATAATGACCATCCTCATCCTTATCAGAAATAAAAACAGGTTTAGAATTAATTTCTTTTAATAAATCAATTGTTACTTTATGATCAGTAGTAGAGTAGTAAGCAAGTTCTAATAAGTTATAAGCATATCTTAGATCATTGCTAGCTAATTTAGCTATATAAGTTAATTCTTTTTTTGTAATCTTTATATCTTTAATATCAGGATGTTTAGTGGCTTTTTTTAATCCTTCAATAATATCATCTGTTTCTAAACTTTTAAGTTCAAATATGTGACATCTACTTCTTATTGCTGGATTAATCTTATGATATGGATTAGATGTAGTCATACCAATAAGTGTTATTAAACCACTTTCAAGCTGTGGTAAAAGTAAGTCTTGTTTATCTTTATTAAGCCTGTGAATTTCATCCATAATAAGAACTATTCCACCATACATTTTAGCTTCTTCAACAACAACATCAAAATCTTTTTTATTATTAATTGTTGCGTTTAAAAAACGATACCTAACATCTAAGTCATTAACTAGAGCTTTAGCTATACTAGTTTTGCCAACTCCTGGTGGACCATATAATATCATTGAAAATAATTTTTTATTTTTTAATAAATTACTTAAAATTTTACCATCATCTAAAAGATGTTTTTGACCAACTACATCTTTTATAGATTGTGGCGCCATTTTAAGTGCTAAAGGTTTGTCCATAAAATCACCTGTAATTATTATAAAAAAATGTATAAAAAAAATCAATCGAACAGATTGATTTAATTAGCTTTTATTTCTTTTAATGATATTGGTTTTAAATGGGTTAGTTTTTTTAATTTAATTCTTTTTTCTTGAATTGTATCTTCAACATACCAATATAAAACAGCTAAAAATATATTAATTGAAATTAAGTCAATGATTAAAGCACGAGCGTCATTAGTTATTTCTAAACTATTTAAATATATGTATTTAAATGCAGCTATTTTGCCTAATTGAATTGTTATATTAGTTTGTGCTAATATAATTGCGTTTTGTGAAATTCTTAAGTTTTTTATTTGACTTTTTATTCTTTTAGTTTTTTTCATAATGTATCCTTAATTATTTTATTATTCTAAATTTTTCTTTTTTTTCATCTTTTACTACTTCTTCTTTAAAACAATCGGCGGTTTCTTTTTCAACTATTGCTTTAACGGATTTAATTTTCTTTAATTCTTTTTGTTTATTTCTGGCTTGTTGTACTTCAACACCAGCAAATATGGCAAGTGGAGTAGCTATAGCTAGTTTTAAAGGTGTATGTTCATAACATACAAAGCTATAAGTATTAACTCCAGCAAGTATTCCGGAAAAACTTGAAAAGATGATGTGTAAATTTCTAAATCTAGTTGCATAGTTTATATCTTCTTGATATAAGTCGTCAATTATTTTCATGTTATATCTCCTTTATCTATTTAAGTTTTTGTTTAATTTTTTTAATTTCAGTTAAACTTTCACTAAATCCTAATGTGTGTTTAGCTGTGAAATAAACCATATATCCACCTAATGCAGAATATACTACTGTTTCAGTTAAGTTTCTTCCAGTTACAACTTTTGCAAAGTCATATCCACAAAGGATAGCTCCTGCAAAGGCACCACTTACTTCAAGATTTCTAATTATCTTTGAATTTTTTAATTCATGTTGTAATGTATTATTATTGTTGTTGTTTTTCATAAATCCCTCTATAATTTCCTTTTCTTCATGTTTAGCTAGTATTATATTAGATTTTTCTTTTATAGTCAATTAGAATATGGTATAATTGTTAAAGAAAAAAGGTGATACTATGCAAGAAAATATACGTAATTTTTGTATTATAGCTCATATTGACCATGGTAAGAGTACTTTGGCTGATAGATTATTAGAAGAAACAGGAGCTTTAGATAAAAGAGAATTAAAGGAACAAACACTTGATTCAATGGATATTGAAAGAGAAAGAGGAATAACTATTAAGTTAAATGCCGTAGAACTTAATTATAAAAAGAATAATAAAGATTATTTATTACATCTAATAGATACTCCTGGTCATGTAGATTTTTCTTATGAAGTGTCTCGTAGTTTAGCTGCTTGTGAAGGAGCTTTACTTGTTGTTGATGCTGCTCAAGGAATAGAAGCTCAAACTTTAGCTAATTTATATTTAGCTATTGAACATGATTTAACTATTATTCCAGTAATTAATAAAATAGATTTACCTAATGCTAGACCAGAAGAAGTTAAACAAGAACTAATTGATGCGATAGGTTTTAGTCCTGATGAATTTATTTATACTAGTGCTAAAACTGGTGAAGGAATCCCAGAGTTACTTGAAGCAATAGTAGATAGAATTCCAGCACCAACTGGTAAAGATAATAATAAACTTCAAGCGTTAATATTTGACAGTGTATTTGATAGTTATAGGGGAGTTATTGTTGCTTGTTGTGTTAAAGAAGGAACTTTAAAAGTTGGAGATAAAATAGAGTTCATGGAAACTAAAGCAACATATGATGTTACTGAACTTTATGTAACTACGCCAAAAGAAGTTAAAAAAGATTATTTAGAAGCTGGAGATGTTGGTTATATAGTAGCTTCTATTAAAGATATAAATGATGTTAAAGTTGGGGATACTGTTACTTTAGCTAAGGATAAAGCTGATAAACCTTTACCTGGATATATTCCTATGAAATCTATGGTATTTTGTGGAATCTATCCGATTGAAGCAAATAAGTTTGAAGATTTAAGAGAAGCATTAGAAAAATTAAAATTAAATGATGCATCACTTACTTTTGAACCTGAAACAAGTAGCGCTTTGGGTTTTGGATTTAGATGTGGCTTCTTGGGACTATTACACATGGAAATAATAGAAGAAAGAATATCTCGTGAATTTAATATTGAAATAATAGCTACTAGTCCTAACGTTAGTTATGAAGTAGTATTGACTACTGGAGAAAAAATTATTATATCTTCTCCTGCAGAACTTCCTGCTAAAGAAAAAATTACTTCAATATTAGAACCATATATAAAAACAAATATAATTTCACCAGCTGAATATATCGGACCATTAATGGAATTATGTCAAGATAAAAGAGGAACATTCATAAATATGGAATATATTGATAAAACTAGAGTTAATATTCATTATGAATTACCACTTTCTGAAATCGTTTATGATTTCTTTGATAAATTAAAGTCTTATACAAAAGGATATGCATCATTTGATTATGAATTTATAGGTTATCGTGAAAGTAATTTGGTAAAAATGGATATATTATTAAATGGAGAACAAGTTGATGCACTATCAACTATAGTTCATAAAGATTTTGCTTACCAAAGAGGTAAAAAAGTAGTAGAGTCTTTACGAAAATTAATTCCTAGACAATTATTTGAAGTTCCAGTTCAAGCTGCGATTAATGGTAAAATTATTGCTCGTGAAACTATTAAAGCTCTAAGAAAAGATGTTTTAGCTAAATGTTATGGTGGAGATATTACTCGTAAAAGAAAGCTATTAGAGAAGCAAAAAGAAGGTAAGAAACGTATGAAACAAGTTGGACGTGTAGAAGTTCCACAAGAAGCCTTCTTAGCCGTTTTAAAGATGGAGGATTAATATGACACAAGATGAATATGAACTTAATACATATTTTAAACAACAAAGTTTAATTAATAAATATGCAGATATAATTCGTGAATTATATAATATTAATGTTCCAGTTACTAATATAGATGATATCGTATCAAAAATTGGTGAAATAGTTAAATATGATTCTAGATGCTATGGATATGTAGAAAAAAAGAAAAATGAGTTTATTATTCATGTTGCAGACAATAAAGATTATAGAATTAAAAATTTTAGTGTTGCTCAACAATTAGGTAAAATTTTCTTATATACAGATTTTGTTTTAGACCGTAATAAATTTTTTGAAGCAAAAGAAATTAATTTTAAAGATTCTTATTTTAAACAAGGATCAATTGATTGGGCTAATGAATTTGCTGGTGCATTTATTATGCCTAAAGATGAATTTAGAAAAGAAGTAAATAAACATATTGATGGCAATACAATTGATACTAAAGAAGTTGCTAAATATTTTGATGTAACTGTTTCTACGGCTTCTTGGCGTGGTAAACGTTTAGGTCTTTTTAAAGATTAGAGTATTTAATACTCTTTTTCTATATAAGGAGGTATTCTTATGAAAAGTGCATATATTCATATTCCTTTTTGTTCTAGTATTTGCTCTTACTGTGATTTCTGTAAATTCTTTTATAATGGGGATTTAGTTGATAAATATATTGATAGCTTAATTATGGAAATAAAAGATAATTATAAAGGCGAAGAATTAGATACTATATATATAGGTGGAGGAACTCCATCTAGCCTAGATTTAAAACAGTTAGATAAATTATTATCGTTTATATCTAATAGTCTCAAAGTATCCAAAGATTTAGAATATACTATCGAATGTAATGTAATGGATATAACTTTAGAAAAATTAGAATTATTTAAGAAGTATAATATTAATAGATTAAGTATTGGAATAGAATCTTTTAATAAAGATATATTATCTTTCCTAGAAAGAGATTATACTAAAGAAGATATAATTGAAAAGATTAGTCAAGCTAAGCAATATTTTACTAATATAAATATTGATTTAATGTATGCAGTACCTAATGAAACTTTAGATATATTAAAAGAAGATATATTAGAATTTCTAAAACTAGATATTCCTCATATATCGTGTTATTCTTTAATGATAGAAGATCATACCAAACTAGGTATTAAAGATACTAATTATATTTCAGAAGATTTAGATTATTCTATGTATAAATTAATTGAGGATACTTTAGAAGAAAATGGTTATGATCATTACGAAATTAGTAATTATAGTAAACCTGGTTATGAATCTAGGCATAATTTATGTTACTGGAAAAATCATAAGTATTATGGCTTTGGTTTAGGAGCAAGTGGTTATATAGCTAATTATCGTTATACTAATACTAAAAATTTAAATAAGTATTTAAATGGTAATTATATTGCTGAAAAAGAAATAATAACTAAAGAACTAAATGCTAGTAATTATGCGATACTTGGTTTAAGAACTAAATATGGAATAAATAAAAAGGAATTTAAAGATAATATTGGCGAAGATATAAATCAATATTTTGACACTAGTGATTTATCTGAAAATGATGATAGTTTTTATTTAGATAAATCCAAGTGGTATATAGAAAACAGTATCTTAGTTAAGTTTATATAGTATTTTTTCAATTTTGTGGTATAATATAAAGCCATCAGGGGGCCTAGGCGGTGATATTTATGACTCAGGAAGAAAGATGGGAAAGAGCTTACAAATTATTAATTAAGTATTATAAAGAATATGGAGATAGATGAATTAATCTATCTCCTTTTCTTGTCAAACGAATGTTTTGATAGTATAATTAATATAGAGGTGTTAATATGATACTTGATAATAAATCTAAAGTAGAATGCTTTAAAAAAGAAATATCTTATATTAAAAATATAAATTATATAGATGATTATAAAA
>CAMPBR010000027.1 GCA_946639185.1 uncultured Mycoplasmatota bacterium | reverse complement strand
TTTAGTACCACTAGCACTTGGTACAGATACAGGTGGATCTATTAGACAACCAGCAGCATACACTGGTATTGTTGGTATGAAACCAACTTATGGTAGAGTATCAAGATACGGTCTTATTGCTTTTGCTAGCAGCTTAGATCAAATAGGACCAATGACTAGAAATGTTTATGAAAATGCACTACTATTAAATACAATTGTTGGAAAAGATAATAAAGATTTAACTAGTAGTAATAAAGAGAAAGAAGATTTTACTAGATTAATAGGTAATGATATTAAGGGTAAGAAAATAGCTATTCCTAATTACTTTGTTAGTGAAATTGTTGATAAAAATATTATTGATAAATTAAATAATGTAGTATCTATTTTAAAAGAAAACGGAGCTATCGTTGATTATATTGATATGAAATATTTAGACCAAGCAGTAACTTTATATCAAGTTATAGCTATGAGTGAAGCTAGTAGTAACTTAGCTAGATTTGATGGTGTTAAATTTGGATATAGAAGTGATAAATCTGATAGTGTAGATGAAATGTATAAAAATACTCGTAGCGAAGGATTTGGAGCTGAAGTAAAAAGAAGAATAATGGTAGGTAGTTATTTACTTAGTGGTGATAATGCTAAAATCTACTACGATAAAGCTTTAAATGTTAGAAATGCACTTACCAAAGAATTTAATAAAGTATTTAAAGATTATGATTTCATTTTAGGACCAACAACAACTACTGTTGCTTATAATTTAGATGCTAATATGGATGATCCAAGAAAGACATTTATGGATGATGTATTAGTAATTCCTGTTAATATGGCAGGACTTCCAGGTTTATCTATGCCAATGGGAGAATATGATCATATGCCAATTGGATTACATATAATTGGTGCACGTTATGAAGAAGCAAATATTTATAGTATTGCGAGCTTCTTAGAAAGTAAATTAAAGTAGGTGATAACATGGGTGAATTTAAAACAAAAGTTGGTATTGAAGTACACTGTGAATTAAAAACTAACTCTAAAATGTTTTCTAATGCTATAAATAACTATGGTGGATTATCAAACACAAATATAAGTGAAATAGATTTTGCACTTCCTGGAACTTTACCTACGATTAATGAATATGGAATAGAACTTGGTATTAAAGCAGCTCTTGCTTTAAACTGTACAATTAATAAAACAGTAATGTTTGATAGAAAAAATTATTTTTATCCAGATTTACCTAAAGGATACCAAATAACTCAAGCAAGAAATCCTATTGGTGTTAATGGATATGTAGAAATAGAAGTGGATGGAGTTAAGAAGAAAATAGGTATTCATGATATCCATCTTGAAGAAGATACAGCTAAAAGTACTCATGCTGAAACTAAATCTTACTTAGATTTTAATAGATGTGGAGTACCACTTTTAGAAATAGTATCAGAACCAGATATGGATAATGAAAAGGAAGCAATGGCTTACTTAGAAAAACTAAGAGAGCTTTTACTATATACAAATGTATCAGATTGTAAGATGGAAGAAGGATCTATGAGATGTGATGTTAATATCTCAGTATCAGATACAGAAAAACTAGGTACACGTACTGAAACAAAGAATATTGGTTCAATTAGTAGTGTGGGTAGATGTATCTTAGCTGAATCAGCTAGACAAGTCGAAGAAATAAAATCCGGAAATGTAATAAGAGAAGAAACAAGAAGATTTGATGAACAAGAAAATAAAACTATTCTTATGCGTGTTAAAGAAACAGGAAATGATTATAGATATTTCCCAGAACCAGATATTCCTTCTTATATAATCGAAGATAGCCTTATTGATAGTGTAAAAAATAATATGGAAATATTACCTAGTGAAAGAAGAACTATATATAAAGAAGCAGGTATTCAAAATATTAATATAGAAAAAATTATTGCTAATAAAGAAGTTAGTGATTATATGATAGGACTTAATTGTAACTTAGTAATAGCTAGTAACTTATTATTAGGAGAAATTAGTGCTTATTTAAATAAAAATAATAAGATAATATCAGATACTAAATTAACTAAAGAAATGTTTGAAAAATTAGTAAATAAACTAGATAAAAAAGAAATAACTAATCAAATAGCTAAGGAAATATTACCAGAATTAATGGATAAAGATATTGATTTAGAAAAATTAGTAGAAGAAAAAAATAAAAATAGTTTATCAGAAGATGAATTAAAAGTATTAATTAATACAATTGTAGATAATAATCCAGATAGTGTTAAAGACTTTAAAGAAGGTAAAGATAGAGCTATTAAATACCTAATGGGACAAGTAATGAAAGAAACAAAAGGTAGTGCTAATCCAGGACTTGCCAACAAACTATTAGTTGAAATTTTAAATGGAAAATAGTATAATTTATTAATAGAAGGAGTCTAGATAAAATGAAATGGATTAAAAAGAATAAATATACATGTATAGCTATTTTAATTTTCTTGCTTATAGCTGTAATAGGATATAAAGCTGTTAAAGTTTTCTTCCCAGATACAAAAGCAGCATATTATGGAGATAGACTAGATAATAAAGTAAAAGTAAAAAAGTCAGTTTATGAAGCAGTAAAAGCTAAAATTAGTGAACAAGAATTTGTAAAAGAAGTTAATGTTCGTGAAAATGGTAGAACTATAGAAATAGTTGTATTAGTACAAGATAGTACTAGTATGGATGCAGCTAAAGGAATTTCTGGATTAATACTTGAAAATTTTTCAGAAATTCAAATTGGATATTATGACTTTCAATTATTTATAAAGAAAGAATCAGCAAGCGAAAATAATTTCCCAATAATTGCTTATAAACAACATAATAGTTCAGAATTCTCTTGGACTAAAGATAGAGACAAAACTGAAAGCGAAGGTTAATTATGAAGAAAAAATTAATTATAATCATACCATTATTAACAGCATTGTTAGTATTTATTGGTGTCTATACATATTTTAATCATGAAGATGCTAAAACTAGTTTAAATGTAAAAGATAGAAACTGGATTTCGAATCATTCTAGTGATAAATTTGATTTTGAAATAGTTAATAATTTTCCAGTATATTCAATGGATGGAGCTGGAGTATTATTAGATTTTATTAATGATTTTGAAATTGACACTGATATTGAATTTAATAAAATAGCTTATGATAAAGAAAATATAACTAATACTAGTTCATTAAGAGTTAGAATACTTAATAATGATGTAGCTTTATCTGATAAAGATTTATTAATCTTTGAAGATGGATATATTTTATTTAGTAAAACAAATGCTCATTTTGATAGAATTAATGATATTAAAACAGGAGTCGTTGGTATATTTACACAAGATACTGCTGAAATAAGTTATTATTTGAAGAATGCTAGTTCTCTTACATATAAATCATATGAAACAATTGAAGAAATGACTCAAGCATTAGAAGATGAAACTATTAATTATATAATGGTTCCACAAACTATGTATTTAAATGAAATATTACCTAATGATTACTATATTAATTATTATTTTACAGAAATGAGTAAAAAAATAGTTTTAACATTAACAGATAATAATAATGAATTAAATAATATCGTAAAAAAATATTTTAAAAAGTGGAAAGAAAATTCATATGTAAATAGTTATAATGAACAATATTTAAAGTATTATACAACTAGTAAAAAATTAAATGATAAAACTAAAGCTGATATGTTATCTAAAACATATACTTATGGTTATATTGAAAACTTACCATATGAAAAACTATTAGATGGAAAAGTAGTAGGTATAGCTTCAGAATATATCAATAGATTACAAAGATTAACTGATATAGATCTAGAATATAAGAAGTATGATAATTTAGATAGTTTAAAATCTGGAATACAAAATGGAGAAGTTGATTTCTATTTTAATTATTTTGGATTAGTACCAGCAAATTATAAAGAAACAACATCACCATTTATAGAAAAATATGTTGTATTAAAAAATAATAAAAATAATAGTAATGTAACTACATTTGAAGAATTAAAAGGTAAAACTATTAATATGTTAAAGGATGATACATTAGCTATTTATTTTAATGCTAATTCTAAAGCTAATATTAATTCAGTTAATAGTATCAATGAATTATCAAAAGATAATAATTTAATAGTAATTGATTATGAAAGATATAATTACTATAGAAATAGTAAATTTAGTAAATATGAAGTTATTTATACTGGAACAGTAACTAATAATTATACATTTGGTGTATTAGCCAGTGATAATGATATTTATAATTTATTTAATTATATAATGACTACAAATTCTTATTATAATTATCGTAATAGTGGATTAAAATCATTAAGTTTATCATTAGTTGATAGATCAACTTTTGAAGAGTTATATTTAATAGTGCTTGGAATAGTATTACTTCCAGTATTAATCATAACATTTTTATGTTTATTCTTTAAAAATAGAAAGAAAAAGATTGTAGTAAAGAAAGAAGATAGAAGAAAGTATACTGATATTTTAACTTCATTAAAGAATCGTAATTACCTAAATCTTAATATGAAAGTTTGGGAAGAAAGTAAAGTTTATCCACAAACTATAGTTATGATTGATTTGAATAATACTAAATATGTAAATGATAACTATGGTCATGAAGCAGGAGATGGATTAATTGTTGCTGCTGCATCTACTTTAGTTAATACACAACTTGAAAATAGTGAAATAATTCGTACAGATGGTAATGAATTTTTGGTATACCTTGTTGGTTATACTGAAAAACAAGTTGATACATATTGTAAGAAACTAAAGAAAGAATTTAAAGAATTACCATATGGATTTGGTGCTGCTTTAGGTTATAGTATGATTACAGATGATATAAAAACAATAGATGATGCTATTAATGAAGCAACCCTTGATATGAAAACAGATAAAGATGAACAAAGATAGACTAATTTGATTAGGGAGGGTATATGAAAGATAAATTTCATACATTTATGGATAATTTAAAAAAGACTATTAAAAGACCAGAAATGAAAATCCTTCCTGGTCAGTTAGCCTTTTTTTTACTTTTATCAATAATTCCTTTATTTGCAGTTATAGGTGTAGTTGCAGCTAAATTTAATATATCGGCTGATAAAGTATTAGATGCATTATCATCTAATGTTCCTAAAGAAGTATATGATTTTATAAAAGATATATCTAAAGGTAGAAGTATTAATATAAATATAGTTTTATTCTATATTTCAACATTTATCTTAGCATCAAATGGTCCACATTCTATGATTATTGGATCCAATTTACTATATAATATAGAACACAAAGGATTTTTAAACGGAAGAATAAAAGCTATTATAATGACAATTATTTTAGTTATACTATTCTTATTCGTATTAGCCGTACCAGCATTTGGTGATCAAATAGTAAAAATAATTACTGATGTTATACCAAGTAATAGATTAGATAATACTATAATGAATTTTTATAATATTTTAAAATATCCGATATCTTTATTTATAATATTCTTTTTCGTTAAATTACTTTATACAATTGCTCCTGATAAAACAATAAAATCTAAAAACACAACAGTTGGAGCGATGTTAACTACAATAGGTTGGATAGTATCTACGGAAGTATATTCATTTTATGTAAAAGATTTTGCTGGTTATAATCTATTATATGGAAGTTTATCAAACTTAATTATTTTGTTCTTATGGATATATTTATTATCATATATATTTGTGTTAGGAATGGCACTTAATGCAACAACTTATAATATAGATAAAAACGAAGATTAATGTCTTCGTTTTTTTATAAACAATATTTAACTAAACAGTTACTTTTTTTGATAATTGCTAATTTTACTTGATAGTGGTATACTATTTTAGTAGAGGGATAGAGAAATGAAGAAAATAATAAATAAAAAAGACAACAGTTTTAAAGATACCTTAAAAGATGTTTTAAATAATATGAAAGTGATAACAGTAGCTTTTTTTAAGGATTTAAAGAAAAATCCAAAGAAAACTATTTTAAATTTAATTAATAATTGTGCTGAAATAATAAAGAATAATTCAGTATTTTTTACTTATATAATAACTAGTTTGTTTATAGGAATAGTACTTCGTTATTTTACTATTCATACATTAGAAAATTTATTTTTATTAAAGCCAATATTAGGTGATTTAGCTATTATTATACTATTGGGTAGTATTAGTTTTATATTAAAAGAAAAAAATAGATTTCCTTATCTATTAACTTTAAGTATTATATTTACAATTATTTGTATAGCTAATTCGATATATTATACTTTTTATACATCTTTTGTGTCAGTATCCTTAATTGCTACTAGTAGATATGCTGTTGCTGTAGGTGATGCGATTGTTGAAAATGTAATGAAAATTCAAGATTTTGTGTATATACTAGCTCCAATATTATTAATATATGCACATGCTAAGAGTAAGAAAAAGAAAAATATAGATTCAGATAATCGTGATATTAGAAAAATGATTGTTAGTGTGATAAGTGGTTTAATAATATTAATAGTATTTATATTATCACTAACATCTAAAGATATAGGTAGATATGCTAAACAATGGAATCGTGAATATATAGTTATGAGATTTGGAGTATATGCCTATCAATTAAATGATATTGTTAAAAGTATTGAGCCAAAACTAACAAGTCTATTTGGATATGATGATGCTTTAAAAACTTTTAATGAATACTTTGCAGATAGAAGTGATACTCAAAATTGGGAAAATGAATATACCGGTATTTTTAAAGGTAAAAATATTTTAGTTATTCATGATGAAAGTATGCAAAATTTAAATATTGGTTTAACTTTTAATGGAGAAGCAGTAACACCAACTTTAAATAGATTGGTAAAAGATTCAATTTACTTTAGTAATTTTTATCCACAAGTTAGTGTAGGTACATCAAGTGATACAGAATTTACATTTAATACATCACTTATGCCAAGTAGTAATGGAACAGTATTTGTATCATTCTTTAATAGAGAATATATATCAACACCATTATTATTAAGAGATAATGGTTATTATGCATTTAGTATGCATGCTAATAATGGTAGTTATTGGAATAGAAATATAATGCATGAAACACTTGGATATCAACGATTCTATAGTAAAGAAGACTATGATGTTAAAAAGACAGATGAAATGGTAGGATTAGGATTGTCAGATAAAGAATTCTTCTTACGTTCAATTGCTAAAATTAAAGAAGTTAATGCTATGGGACAACCATATTATGGTACAGTTATAACTTTATCTAACCATACACCATTTGCTGATGTAGATAAATATGGTAAATTTGATGTAGATTTAAAAGAAACAGTAACTGATCCTGAAACAGGAGAAGAAACTACAGTATCATATCCATATATGGAAGGAACTAAATTAGGAAATTACTTTAAATCTGCACATTATGCTGATACACAACTTGGAATGTTTATAGATATGTTAGAAGAAGAAGGATTACTAGATAATACAGTATTAGTAATCTATGGAGATCATGATGCTAGACTTCCAAAAGCAGATTATAGAAGATTATATAACTATGATAAAGAAACAGATAGTGCAAGAGAATGTACTGAGACAGATACTGATTGCAAGATTATAGATAATAATACATATGAATTATTAAGAAAAGTTCCATTTATAATATATAGTAAGGAAACTAAAGAAAGTTTACATAAAGAAGTTACAGATGTAATGGGTATGTATGACTGCATGCCAACTTTAGGTAATATGTTTGGTTTCTATAATAAATATGCCCTAGGACATGATATATTTGATATTAAAGATAATAATATAGTAGTATTCCCTACAGGTAACTGGGTAACAAACAAAATTTATTACAATGCTCAAAATAATACATGGTTACCACTTAAAGAAACAGAAATAGAAGCAGGATATATTGAAGAAAATTGTAAATACACTGAAAAACTATTAAGTGCATCAAATGCCACAATAGTATTCAATTTAATAAAACATGCAAGAGAAACACAAGAAGCAAAAAATGATTATATTGAAGAAAAGGTAATAGATTAATATGAATAAAAAAAAGAAAAAGGAAGTACAAAAGAATAGAATTATAATAATTATTTTAATTATTATAACTTTAATAGTAGTTATCTTTTTCAAAACTAGACCTAAACTACAAGTAATTAGTGTAGTATCTGAAATAACTGATTATAATTATTATGTAGAAAGTAACGCTTCTAAAATATATAAAAAATATTATAATGAATTAGAGGAAGAACTTTCTACAAATAAAATAGATGAAGAAAACTACGCTATGTTAATTAGTAAACTCTTTATAGTGGATTATTATTCATTGAATAATAAAATTACTAATAAAGATATTGGTGGAGTACAATTTGTTCATAGTGAGTTGAAAGACAAGTTTATCGAAGAATCATCTGAAACCATATATAAATATATAAAGAATAATTTATATGGTACACGTAATCAAAAATTACCTGAGGTAAGTAGTGTAGATATAGAAAATATTGAAAATATAAAATATAAGAATGGTAATTTCAAAGATGATAGTGGATATAAAGTAATAACTAAGATAAATTATATTAAAGATTATGATTATCCTAAAGAAGTAGAATTAACTTTAATTCATGAAAATAATAAATTAGTAATAGTAGAATTTGAATAGAATTTTACTATTTTTTTTGTTTAAAAAGTAACATTTTATATATATAAATCATATATTATAAGGAAAAGTGAAAAAAAGTTAATTTTTTTTAGAAAAAGTGTTGACTCTTATTACCTAAAATGTTATATTAATGGAGCTTCATTTGAAAAGCGAAAAAGTGTTATAAAATAAGGCTAAAACGCTTATTAAAAAAAGTTTAATTTTTTTAATAAAAAGTGTTGACTCCGCGAATATAAAATGTTATATTAATGGAGCTTCACTTGAAAAAGGAAGCAAAAAATATTCTACGAATATTAAGTTAAAAAAAAGTTAAAAAAAATAAAAATTTTTCTTGACTTTAGTAAAATGATTTGATATTATAGTGGAGTCAACTCGAAAAAAGAGTTGTAAAGATCTCTGAAA
>CAMPBR010000026.1 GCA_946639185.1 uncultured Mycoplasmatota bacterium | reverse complement strand
TTGTAGTTGCTAAAGCTAAAAATAAAATGGAAGTAACTATTCAATCTTTATGTGGTAGCCCTGAAGGAACAACATCAAATTATGGAAACTTATCTGGACTTGATAAAGTGGGAAGTAGTTGGACTGCTACTGTCTTTAGTTCAGATTTATGTGGTAAAAATGAATAATTTGATTATTGGATCTCATGTTGGATTTAATAAGAATGAACAATTAATAGCTTCTGTAAAAGAAGCTGTTTCTTATAATAGTAATACTTTTATGTTTTATACAGGGGCACCACAAAATACTAATAGATCAGAAATAGATGATTTTAAAACAATAGAAGCATTAAATATTATGAAAGATAATGGTATTAATATTAATAATGTAATTGTTCATGCACCATATATAATTAATTTAGCTAATCCTAAAAATTTAGATTTTAGTGTAGATTTTTTAAAACAAGAATTGGCTAGAGTAGATAAATTAGGGGTTAAATATATGGTCTTACATCCTGGTAGTCATGTTTCTTTAGGAGTTGATACAGGAATAGATAATATTATTTTAGGATTAAATAGAGTATTTGAAAATTATACTGGTAATGTAGTTATTTTACTCGAAACAATGGCAGGTAAAGGTAGTGAAGTTGGAGTTAATTTCTTTGAATTAAAAAGAATAATTGATGGAGTTAAATATTCTAATAGATTAGGAGTTTGCTTAGATACATGTCATTTAAATGATAGTGGATATGATATATCTAAGTTTGATCAAATATTAGATGAATTTGATAATATTATTGGAATAGATAAGATTAAATGTGTTCATGTAAATGATAGTAAAAATATATTAGCTTCTCATAAAGATAGACATGAAAATATAGGATTGGGTACAATTGGTTTTGATAATTTAATTAATGTTATTTATAATGAAAGATTAATGAGTATTCCTAAAATATTAGAAACACCATATATTAATGGAGATTATCCTCCATATAAATTTGAAATAGAAATGATTAGAAATAAAAAATTTAATTCTAATTTAGTAGAAGATATTATTAATTTCTATACTAAATAAGTGTAAACATAAGAGATTATTTTAATAATAATCTTTTTTTCATGATATAATTATTATGTGATGTATATGAATGGAATACTTGTTATTAATAAAGAAAAAAATATGACCAGTCGTGATGTAGTCAACGTTGTATGTAAAAAATTAAATACTCGTCATGTTGGACATACTGGAACACTTGACCCTATAGCTAGTGGTGTTTTAGTCCTTGGAGTAAATGATGGATGTAAGATTATTGATTTACTTACCAGTAATAATAAAACATATGAAGCAGAAGTGGTTATGGGTATTTTAACTGATACTTTAGATGTTACTGGTAATATTATAAAGGAAGAAGAAGTTGATGTTACGGAAGATGATATAAAAAGAGTAATAGATAATTTTCCTAAGAAATATTTACAAGAAGTACCTAAGTATTCAGCTATTCATGTTAATGGAAAAAGACTATATGAATATGCTAGAAGTGATATAGAAGTTGAACTTCCTAAAAGAGAAGTAGAAATATATAGTTTAAAATTATTAAGTGTTAATGGAAATACTTTTAAAATAGAAGCTAGTGTTAGTAAAGGAACTTATATTAGAAGCTTAATAAGAGATATTGGTTCTATGTTAGGTATTAGTTGTTCTATGAAAGAATTAAAAAGAACTAAACAAGGTATATTTGATATAAAAGATGCTTATAATTTAGACGAGATTAATATGGATACTAATTTACTTAGTATTAGTGATGCTTTAATTAACTATGACAGATTAATAATAAGTAAAGATATGGAAAAAAAGGTTAGTAATGGAATGGTATTAGAACTTCCTACTGATAGTGATATGGTTCTAATTTTAAATAAAGAAAATAAACTTTTAGCTATTTATAAAAGATATGATAAAGATCCAAGTATGATGAAGCCTTATCGTGTATTTAAGGAGGATTTATGAAAAAGTTAAGTGAGTTATATAGTGGTTATCCTGATATAGAAATTAATGGTATTAAAATAAATTCTAAAGATTGTAAACCGGGTGATTTATTTGTTTGTGTAAGTGGAGTTAATGCAGATAGACATGATTATGTAATTGATGCTATTAATCATGGAGCAAGTGCAATCGTTGCAAGTAAAAAAATAGATGTTGATGTTCCGGTTGTTTATGTAGAAGATACTAATAAAGAATTACCATTATTATGTAGTAAATTTTATGATTATCCAGAAACAAAATTAGAATTAATAGCTACTACTGGTACTAATGGTAAAACTACTGTTGCATCTATTATTCAAGATTTAATGGGTAATGATATTTGTGGTTATATGGGTACTAATGGTATTAGATCAAGTAGTTTTAATGAAAAAATAGTTAATACTACTCCTGATGCCGATAGATTATATATGTATTTTGATAGATTTTGTAAGAGTGGATGCAAGTACTTAAGTTTAGAAGCAAGTAGTGAAGCTTTTTATAGACATAGATTGGATAATTTAAAATTTAAAATTGGAATACTAACTAATATTACTGAAGATCATTTAAATATTCATAAAACAATTGAAAATTATGTGTCTTGTAAGCAACAATTATTTAAGCAAGTAAGTGATGATGGTTTTTCTATTTTAAATATAGATGATAAATATTATGAATCCACTAGTAAAATAGCTAATGGTACTATTTTAACTTATGGTAAGAAAGAATCTGATCTACAGATTATTGATTTTAAAGAATATATTGATAAAACGGATATAACTTTAAAATATAAGGATAATTTGTATAATATTACATCTCCTTTAATTGGGGAATTTAATGTTTATAATTTATGCGGTAGTATTCTTGCTTTAATAGCTTTAGATTATGATATAAATGATATTATTAAGAATGTTGTTAATATTAACGTACCAAGTGGTAGATGTGAATTTTTAAATTATGGGCAAGATTATAGTATTATTTTAGATTATGCTCATACTACTGATGCTTTTAATAATTTATATAAATTACTTAATAATGTTAAGAAAAATAGAATTATTACTGTTACTGGTAGTGCTGGTGGAAGAGAACATGAAAAAAGACCACTTATGGGTAAAGTAGTTCTTGATAATAGTGATTATGTTATTTTTACGATGGATGATCCTCGATGGGAAGATGTTAATTCCATTATTGATGATTTAGTAAGTATCAGTGATAAAAATACTTATGAACGAATTGTAAATAGAGAAGAAGCTATTAATAAAGCATTGTCTATTGCGAAAAAAGATGATATTATTTTAATAGCAGGTAAAGGATCAGATAAGTATATGGCAATTGATGATAAGTATTTACCATATTCCGATATAGAGGTAATTAATAGATACTTTGATAAATAGATAATTATTTGGCATATTTATTTGACAGAATAGGTGATTACATGATTAGTGATACAAAAAAAGTGTTTTTAATTTTTATGTTTTTTTCTTTAATTTTATTAACTCTTCCGTTTACTTGGGCAGTATTTTCTAAAAGTGATATTGGACATGTTAGTTCGGAAATTAATAGTAATAGTATTAAATTTTTATATAGTGAAAAAAGTAATGGTTTGAATTTAGAATCAGCTTTTCCGTTAACAGATGAACAAGGTAAGAATCAAGATAATTATTTTGAGTTTGAAGTAAAGTCAACTACTAGTAATAATATAGAAATACCATATGATATTTCTTTATCTAAAACAAGTAATAGTAGTAATATTGATGATGCTGTTAAATTATATTTAACTGAAGTTGTACCTGAAAATGATTTGAAATATTATGTTACTTCTTTTCAGCGTGATATAAGTTTAGAAGTATGTCAGGATTTGTATAATGAATATTATCCTGAACATGCATTTAAAGCATCTTGTAATAAAGCTTATAGTATTGGTGATATTTTAGATCATAATGTGTATGGTTTAAAAATTAATATTTCTAAGCCAATGAATTTAGATAGCTGTAATAAAATTGTTCAAGAAAATCCTAAGGAGAATTTAATTTGCGAAAAAAAAGGCTCTTCTTATTATGTATATAGATATGAACATTATTTAAATGATTTAAATACATGTAATAATGTTATTACTGAATATAGTAGTATTGATGATCCTTCATGTGTACTTATATATGAAAGTGGATATACATTTGATCATGATGCTTATGATTTTGAAGTAACACATAATTTTATAAGTACTTTTGAAGAAAAAAATAAGCATGATCACGGTGCATATCTATTTGATGAAGTAGGTACAGTAAATGGTGAAAAAGAATTAGCACTTGCTTCACTTGATAAATTAAATAGTAATATACTATTTAGTGATGTAATTAAGGCAAATAGTGATGTTGTTAAAAAGTACCGTCTAAGAATGTGGATAGATAGTGATACTGATTTTACTGATTCTAAGTATCAAGATGCTATTATGGGTTTGAAAGTAAATGTTAGTTCTAATGCTATAGTAAAATAGAAAGAGTATTCTTTCTTTTTTTCTTTAAATTTGATAAAATATTTATGGAGTTGGTAGTAAATGACTATTTATGATTATTTAAAAGATTATGGTAAATATACATTTTTAGAAAAAGAATTTAATGAAGTAGATAATGTTATTCTATCGATGCTTGCTTATGTTAATTTTTATAATATAATTCCAGCTATTGATTGTGGTTCTATTAAATTAAAAGAAGCCAGTAATCGTTTTTTTAAGAAGCATGATAAGAAAGATATCGATAAAAATATAATTTCTGTTAGAGATGCTATATATTTATTTAAAGAAGTTGCTAAAACTGATAGATTTAAAGATTTAGATTTATTTAATTATGAATACCAATTATCATTTGATACTCAATTTGGAGCTTTATGTGTTATGCTTCCTAATAATACTATTTATGTCGCATATGAAGGAACTGATAGTAATGTAAGTGGTTGGGAAGAAGATTTTATGATTGCATATAAATTTCCTGTTCAATCACAGAAACTTGCTATAGAGTATCTTAATATGGTAACACCACTATTTGGCCCTAAAATGTATGTAGGAGGGCATTCTAAAGGTGGTAATTTAGCTTTAGTGGCTGCTATGTATTGTAAAAGTAGAGTATTTCGTAAGATAATTCATGTCTATAGTAATGATGGACCTGGTTTAAGATTAAAAGAATTAGATTCATTAAGGTACAAGAAAGTATCTAATAAATTTACTCATATTGTACCAGAGCAATCTTTTATTGGAATGCTTTATAATAGTAAAGAAAATTATAGAGTTATAAAGAGTAATAAAAAGAAATTATTTCAACATAATGCTGTTAGTTGGTTAGTAGATGATAATCATTTTAAAGATGGCGTTTTAAGTGATTCTAGTATACGTATAAAAAAAGCTATGATTAGATGGTTAGAAAAATTAGATGATAATAAAAAAGAAGAATTTACAGTAACTTTATTTGGTATTTTAAAGAAAGCAGAAGTTAATGATTTAGTAGAAATAAAAACTTCTAAAATATCTAATATGTTAAAGATATTAAAAGAAATGAAAAATATTAGTAAAGAAAATAAAGCTTTACTTACTACAACACTTAAAGATTTATACAAGGAATGGAAGGAATAAGATGGAAAATAATTATATTATAAAAAAGGATAAATATTATATTAATACTAGTACTGGTAAAAGAATATTAGTTACAGATTTACAAAAAGAAGTAGTTAGTATAATGGATGAAATAGACAAGGTATGTAGAAAAAATAATATTAGATATTGTTTAATGGCTGGATCAGCTCTAGGTGCCTATAACTATGGTGGTTTTATTCCTTGGGATGATGATATGGATGTATGCATTAGAATTGAAGATTGGGATAATTTTATTGAAGCAATGAAAAAAGATCTTCCAAAGGGGTTTTATTTTGATTGTTATGAAGTAGATAAAAGATTTAATACTATTAATGGTCCTTGGATGAAAGTTAGAAAAAGAGGAACTTATATAGAGGAAGTTAATACTTTATTAAAGAATAGATGCAAGAAGGGTAATGGTATATTTGTTGATGTTATACCATATGGATCAATCGCGCAAAATAAGTTTATTGATGAAGTAGAAAGAACTATAGTTAAATTTAATATGTTATTTATTGTTTTATTTGATAACTTACATATTAATCCAGTCCTTTTTAAGAGTTTTGTATATCATTTTTCTAGATGGTGTATGAAGATTCATAAGAATAGTAATTTAGTATCTCAACCGGTATCTGTTCCTTGGGAAAAGTTCTTACATGAACCAGTATTTAAAAAAGAGTGGGTATATCCTGAAAAAGAAGTAGATTTTGAAGGAAGAAAATTTTATTCATATAATAATCCAGAAGATTTATTAAAACAGTGGTATGGACCTAATTGTTTAAAAAAATTAGAAAATGGTATTTGGACAGAACCATATCCAAAAGAAAAAAGACATACTAAGCATACAAAAGATATTAATTTACATGGAGATTTTCCAACAACAAAAAAGAATAAGTAATTTACTTATTCTTTTAATTTTCTTTAAATTCTCTAAATACATCTTTATCAAACATGTGTTGTTCTTTTTCTTGAGTTAATAGTTCATCTGTATCTATTAAAAAATAATTATATTCTAATATATCATTACCGTTTTTATCAACTGGATCATCCCAAGTTAAATCTAAATGTAACCATTTATTATTTACATACGCAGCATTCCAAATATGATTTTCACTAGATATTTTAAAATTAGGAATATTTAATTTATCTAAGAATAATTTCATACTATCCGCATATCCACCACATATCGCATATCCTTCTATTAAAACACCATAAGCAGTATCAGAATGATATGTTGTATCACCATTATCACTTCTATTAATATCATATTTAGTATTATTGATTATATAATCATGAATAACTTTAATCTTAGTTTCATCATTCATATCATCAGTTATTTCACTTTTTATTATTTCATCTATTTTTGAATTTATTAGTTTATTATCATGTTCATTATATACGTGATTTATTTTTATATTTATTTGTCCTAAATTATCAAATTCTGTTTCAATATTTTTAAAACTGTTATAAACAGGAACAAAATCATTTATATAAGATAATAATTTTTGATTATTAGAAATATAATCAACATCATCTATACAACTTTTATAATTTTTATCACAGTAAAAAGTAAAATTAGTCATACCAGAATCTAAAATAGTATAATAAATATTTTTTATATCATCTTGATTTTTAGGATAGAAATTATTACTAATCTTAATAAATTCATAATCTTTATTAAGAGAATACTTATTTGTTTCTAATTTAGTAGGGGATTTTAAATTTCTATCAAAGTTTTCTATTTTTTCTACTACATAGTTAACTATTTCATCATGGAATACTAAGCTAGCACTAAACATTCCTACTAATATTAATAATGTAATTAATTTTTTCATATCTTCACCTATATTAATTATATCAAGACAATAAAAAAATATCTATATAAATAGATATTTATTTAACGTTATTAGTTTTTTTAGTTAATCTAGATTTTTGTCTAGCAGCAGCGTTCTTTTTAATTAATCCTTTTGATAAAGCTTTATCAATTCTCTTTAAAGCAACTTTTAAGTTTGATTCAGCTAAATCTTTATTATTAGCTTTAACAGCTTTTTCAGAATTTTTAATAGCAGTTTTCATGCTAGATCTAGTTAAGATGTTATTATCTCTTTTTTTAGCGTTAGTAATAACTCTTTTCTTAGCACTTTTAATATTTGGCATAATTTCACCTTCCTTTTTCGCTACAATTAATGATACCAAATTTTTCTATAAAATGCAAATAAAATCGTTAATTTTTGGAAAAAATAAGATATAGGTGATTATATGAGTAAAGAAATAGATTTAAAAAATTATAGTATTAGAACAGATTTAGTTCTTGATATATTAGATAAAGAAATAAATAATAAAAATATTAAAATAGATAATAGAATTTATAAAGATATTAAAACTATTGATGTGGAAATAGAAAATGATAATAATAATTTAAAGAAAAAGAAAGGTAAATATATAACTATTAGTTATAATGATGTTACTGATAAAGGTAATCGAAATGATTTAGAAGATGTTTTAATTAAAGAATTAAAAAGTATTTTTTCATATTTAAATATAAATGATAATATGAAATGTTTAGTGATTGGTCTTGGTAATAAAAATTCAACTCCTGATAGTTTAGGTCCTAAAGTAATAGATTCTATTTTAGTAACTAGATATTTATATGAAATAGAAAATATTAAAGTAGATAATAATTATCGAAATGTATCAGCTTTTGTTCCAGGAGTTACTGGGATTACTGGAATTGAATCAAGTGATATAATACTTGGAATTGTAGATAAAATAAAACCTGATTTTTTAATAGTGGTAGATGCACTTGCTTCTAGTAGTATGGATAGAGTTAATAAAACTATTCAAATTACTACCAGTGGGATTTCACCAGGTAGTGGTGTTTATAATAATCGTGGAGAAATAAGTTTTGATACTATGAAAGTACCAGTAATATCAATAGGTGTTCCTACTGTTATAGAAGCATTTGTATTAGTTAGTGATACTATTAAATATTTATTTAAAAACTTTAGTTATAATAAAGAAAATATAAATAAAAATAAATTAATACCAGTAGGTTTAAAAAATTATATTAATCATCCAGATAATCTAACTTTAGAAGAAAAGAAAAAATTATTAGGAGAAATAGGATTACTTGAAGAAGAAGATGTAAAAGAATTAATCTTCGAAGTACTAACACCTATAGGTTATAATATGATGGTTACTCCTAAAGAAATAGATTTTGTTATGGAAAAGACTAGTTTAGTAATAGCTAATTCTATTAATAAAGCATTACACAAAAATTTCGACAATTAATTAATATTATCTATATTATATTAATGATGGTGATAATAGTATGAAAAAAAGTAAGAAGAATAAGAAAAGAAGAATCTTTATTATTTTAATATTATTAACTTATTTTTCTTCTTTTGTTATTACTATAAAATTATATTTTAAAGAT
>CAMPBR010000025.1 GCA_946639185.1 uncultured Mycoplasmatota bacterium | reverse complement strand
CATATTATCAATCCTTATATAGATTATATCTTAACTATTATATAAAGTAAATATTTATAACATTTATAGACATATAAAAAAGAAAATGAAATATCATTTTCTTTTACCATGATTCAGATGCATATATTACTTCATGAGTTTTTTCATTATATGCAACTAATAAGAAATATCCATGATTACAATATCCTGATTTATCACAGTTACTATCTACTAAATATATTATATAATCATCTTCATTATTATACTTAGCAGGTGTTGAAGAAAAAGCTGCAGCTAATAATCCTTCTTTTTCGTTATATTCTTTTATATGACCTATCCATTCGGCTTTATCTTTATATTTTTTATCAAACATAGACAATGTCATATTTTTATCTACATAGTATAAAGTATACCTTGTACCAGCTTGTAACATACCCGGTGCATAATAGAACTTAACATTTTCAACATTACTTGGTATTTTATCAGGAAATAATTTCTTTAACCCTGTACCATTAATGTACTGATTATAATATTTTGGATTAGTAACTGGTGATTCAGCTTCTTCAAATCCTATTACTATTAAAGCAAATAAATAATAAAATAATAAGCCAATAGTGATAAATCTAAATATCCATTTTAAAACAATAGTTTTAGTTAAATTATCTTTATTCTTTATAAATAAGAATAGTAATATTAAATATAATATAAATGGGAAAAAACTTAATAATAATATTTCTATTTGTGTTTCTATATTTCTACCAATTATACCTGATGATAAAAATAAACCTATTAGTATAGTAATAATCATTGGAATTAAAATAAATAAATATTTTTTTATATCTTCTTTTTTCATCTAATTGTCCTTATTAAATAATCTTTCAAATAATTTTTTTTGTTTTACTTTTGGTTCTTCAATAGTAACTATTTGTTCTTCTTCTTTTTCGTCTTGATCATAATTTCTATTCATTATTTCATCTATTTTTTGAGTAGTTAAATTTATATTTAAATTTTTATTAAATTCATTTATAAATCTTTTAGCTCTTTCATAACCAAACTCTGGAATAGTATTTTTAGAATATAGTAATTTAATAGCTACTAGTTGTAATACTTTATTTCTTAATTCTAAATCTATATTATGGTCATAAACTGTTTGTTTTATTTCTTCAAATTCTAATACATCATTGCATCTAGCTTCTAGAATCAATAATAATTGTTCTATTGTCATATTTTTATATTTATTTATATATTTATTATTAATATATTTTCTTATTTCAGAATGTTGTTCAACTACACCAGTTTTAGGATCAGCATCTATTATTATGAATGGCATTCCTTGACTATAATCGAATACTGATTCTGGCTTTTTATAATTCTTTTTATTAATAGTCATAAATATATGTGGCTTATAGCCTACTATTTGTCCATTTTTTTTAACCACACCATTTCCACATCCACGTGCTCGATATTCACATTCTATTAAATCCAATTGATGATCTGGTAATCTAAATAATAATTGTCTAAAATCCATATATTTAGATATACTTCTTATATCTGCAAAATTAGTATAATATATTCCATCATAATAATCTAATTCTCTTTCTGGATATTTTAAATTATACCAAGTAGCTAGATTATCTATTAATTCTTGTATTTCATCTAATTTTATATAACAACTATACCCTTCATCAATTTTTCTATTGTACCATGCTAAAAATTTATGATTTTCCTTTACAATATATTTGTGTTCATCTTTTTTATAAAATACTTGTCTTTGATTGTAATTCACTCAATTCACCCCTATTGCCTCTAATATAGCATGCATAAAAAAAAAGTTCAATAATTGAACTTTATTTTATTAAACTTCCACCCCATTCAACTAAAGTAAAACCTGTTCTTTCTGGAGTCATAAGTTTTTGTTCTTCTATTTTAATTGGTTTATTTAGTGGTTTATATTCCATTAATATTCTAATTATAGTATCAGGAATGGGATTAACTTCTAGTGGCATATAATTATTTAACTTATCTAAATCAGCAAATCTTATATAATTATATTTATTATTTTCTAACTTTGGTAACCAGTAAACAATAAATTCATTAGCTTCTCTATCTGTTAAACCTAGTATATTTAATTTTTCTTCTAAGAATTTAATTGTATCTTTTCCAGCTACTATGAAACCATCTTTTTCTAAATTAGAAAGATAATCTTTACCTTCCCAATATAATCCATAGTATTCTCTATTGGTATCCTTGTCTACTAATGTACCATCAGGATAAGCTTCTACTTGCCATGAATCTTTATATTTAGGATAAGTAGAAATTAATTTATCACTATTTACTAATTTAACAGTTACATCAGTTTTTTCTTTTGGATATAGATATATCATCGGTTTCCATGCTACATCATTTGGACATTTTACTTCATTGATTGCCTCATATTTAATATTTGTTTCTAAACTAGTTATATTTTTGTCAATATTTAATAAATAATAACTATATACTGGTGCGCATAATCCACAACTTGCTTCATATTCAACCGTTATATCAATCTTATTATTCTTTATTTTATATTTAGTTGGCGCCATTGTAACAATATCACAGTTACTAGTTAATTCAACTATTAAGTAATTGTTATTATCAAAATCCTCTTTTTTTAATTCATCAGAGTCAAACAAGTTTTTATATTCATAATAACTAGTTATTATATTATTACTAACTACTATTCTTTGATC
Organism: uncultured Mycoplasmatota bacterium; assembly: GCA_946639185.1. Taxonomy (GTDB): domain Bacteria; phylum Bacillota_I; class Bacilli_A; order RF39; family UBA660; genus Alloscybalousia. Next base: position 6,477 of record CAMPBR010000025.1, on the reverse strand, counting down.
ACTATCCATAACTTGCTTAAAATCTTTATGCATTATGATATTTACAACATTTGTTTTACTACCAGTATTACTATTTTTACTAAGTATTATATAAGAAAATACTGCTAATGCTATACATAATATTATTGTACATATTATTAAAATTCTTTTTTTCATATTTTACCCTATTTACTCTTTTTTTTACTTTTCTTTTTGCTTTTCTTTTTAATAGTTGTATCAATGTTTCTTTCTTTACAATCTAATAAATATTCATTATAGTCTTCTTCAGTTCCAATTCTTTTATATGGCATATCAGAATTAATGCTTTCTACATGATTAATAATCAAAAAATGATAATTTTCAAATTGTTTAACATTACCAATCATTGTAATAACAATATCACTTTCGTTGTTAGATTGACCTATTTTCTCCCATCCCAAATTATTTACATATAACTTAAACATACACAAAACCCTCTACTACTTTCCTATTGTCTTACAATATCAATATAACTAATCATTATTTTTATGTCAATATAGAATAAAAAAAAAAGAGAAATAAATTCTCTTTCTACATTTCAAATTGCGAATTATATAAATTAGCATAGAAACCATTTTGTTTCATTAATTCATCATGATTTCCTGTTTCAATTATATTACCATCTTTCATTACTAGAATTAAATCAGCATTTTTAATTGTAGATAATCTGTGGGCAATTATGAAACTTGTTTTTCCTTCAGTTAATTTATCCATAGCTTTACTAACTAATTCCTCTGTTCTTGTATCAACATTAGATGTTGCTTCATCTAAAATTAAGAATGGGGCTTTTTCTAACATACCACGAGCAATAGTTAATAACTGCTTTTGACCACTACTTACACTATCACTATCATTAACATTTGAATTTAATCCACCTGGTAATGTTTTAATAAAATGATCTACTCCTACAACTCTACATGCTTCCCATATTTCTTCATCGGTAACATCTTTTCTATTAAACTTAATATTATCTTTTACTGAACCATCGAATAACCATGTATCTTGAAGTACCATACAGAATAAATCATGAATATTTTCTCTAGTTAGTTCTTTTGTTGAAACTCCATCAATATAAATATTACCTTCATTTATATCATAAAATTTCATAAGTAAATTAACCATAGTAGTTTTACCAGCTCCTGTTGGGCCAACTATAGCTACTTTTTGTCCTGGTTTTACTTTTGCACTAAAGTCTTTAATAATCATTCTATTTTCATTATATCCAAATTTAACATGATCAAATACTATTTCTCCTTTTACTTCATCTACACTTAAATGCTTAGTAAAATTATCTTCATTTTTTAATTCTTCTTCATCTAAAAATTCAAATACTCTTTCAGATGCTGCTGCAGTAGATTGAAGTGATGTTGCAGATTGTGCTATTTGTGATAATGGATTAGTAAATAATCTAATATAAATTATGAAGGCTACTATTGTTCCGAACTCTATTTTATCATTTATTACTAGTAATGCCCCAACTACACATACAGCTACATATCCTAAGTTACCAATAAAGCCCATCATTGGTTGCATAACCCCAGATAGGAATTGACTTTTACGGCTACTATCATATAATTTATTATTTAATTCATCAAAACCTTTATTTGTTTCTTCAACACCATTATAAGTAGTTATAACATTATGACCAGAATACATTTCTTCTATATATCCATTTAAATCTCCTAACTGTTGTTGACGAAGAACAAAATATTTTTGTGACTTGCTTAATATGATAAACATAAAAATAAAACCAATAAAGCTAGCTACAATACCTGTGATAGCCATTATCCAGTTTGTTGCAAACATCATGATAATTGAGCCTAAAAATAAAGTTAAATTTGAAACAAGTGATGCCAAACTTTGATTTAAGTTTTGAGATACAGTATCAACATCATTGGTTACCCTTGATAATAGATCACCAGTTTCATGATTATCAAAATACTTAAGTGGTAATCTAGCTGTTTTTTCGGTTATATCAGTTCTTAATTTTTTAGCATATTCATTAGTTACTCTAGCCATTACTCGTTGTTGGATATAGCTAAATATTGCACTTACTATATATAATATTGATAAAATAATAGCTAAATTATTAATAGCTTTAGTATTCATAGTTGGCTCTATTTTTTTATAAATAGGTTTTGGCAGGTTATCCATTTTTTCTAATAATTCGTCTTGTGTCATATCTTTACTATTTTGTAATAACATACTAAATTCTATTTTATCTTTAGAACTAATAGTTAAGTCTGTCATTATATTATTAATAGTTTTTTCATTTATATTTGGTTGTAACCCTTCTGTTACATAGTTAGTTAAATCTGATAATTTATTAGGAGCAATCAGTGAAATAATAGCGCTAGACATTGCTAATATTATCGATATAGTAATTACTATGTACCATGGTTTTAGACTTAAAAATACTTTTTTAATAGAACCACTAAAGTCCTTAGATTTTTCTATCGTTTGTCCACGTCTAGGCATCTTCTAACTCCTCCTTTGATAATTGTGATAGTGCTATTTCTCTATATACATCACAATTTTTTAATAATTCTTTATGAGTACCTACTCCTACACATTCACCTTTATCAAGAACAATTATTTTATCTGCATTCATAATAGTACCAATTCTTTGAGCTACTATTAAACAAGTAGAGTCTTTAGTGTACTCTTTTAATTCTTTTCTTAATGTTAAATCAGTTTTATAGTCTAGGGCTGAGAATGTATCATCAAATATATATATTTCAGGATTTCTAGCAATAGCTCTGGCTATTGATAATCTTTGCTTTTGACCACCTGATACATTTGTACCACCTCTAGCGATATGGCTATCATATTTTTCTTCCATCTTTGATACAAATTCTTCTGCTTGAGCTACCTTAATAGCATTTTCTAAATCTTTTTCTGTTTTATCTTTACCATTAGTACCAAACATTACATTTGATCTTATTGTACCTGTAAACATAAATGCTTTTTGGGAAATATATCCAATTATATCATGAAGTTTAGCAAGTTTATAATCTCTAACATTTACACCATCAACTAATATTTCACCATCAGTAGCATCATAGAATCTTGGTATTAGATTTATTAATGTTGATTTACCAGAACCAGTTGAACCAATAAACGCTACTGTTTCACCTTTTTTAGCCTTAAATGAAATATTTTTTAACAAATATTCATCAGCATCTGGATACTTGAAACTAACATTTTTAAATTCAACAGTACCTTCCTCTTTAGTTGTTTCAATATTTCCATCTTTAATTGATATTTCACTATCTAAAACTTCATTAATACGACGAGCTGAAACCGCAGCACGTGGAAGTATCATGAAAATAAATGTTAGCATTAAAAATGAAAAAATTACTTGCATACCATAACTAGTAAATACTACCATGTCACTAAATAATTCTATTTTTCCAGACATAGTTGCATTTACTATCAATATACTTCCTACAAAGTAAATTCCTAATGTTAAAAATTGCATTACTAACGTCATAACTGGAAACATCTGAGCAAATGTTTTTTGAATCTTTAAATTAGTTTTAGTTAGATCAGTATTAACTTCGTCAAATCTTTCTTCTTGAAATTTCTCAGCATTAAATGCTCTAACTACTCTAATTCCCATTAAATTTTCTCTAGTTATATTATTTATTCCATCTGTTAATTTCTGCATCTTTTTAAATCTTGGAATAACTATTATCATTATTATAAACACATTTACTAAAAGAATTAGTAATCCTGCACCTACAATAGCACTTAGTGTCATACTCTTGTTAATTATTTTAGTTACTGCCCAAATAGCCATGATTGGAGCTTTTATAAGTGCTTGTAATCCCATAGCTATTAATAATTCTAATTGAGATACATCATTCGTAGTACGAGTTATTAAACTACTAGTTTTAAACTCTTTTATTTCAGCTATAGCTAATTTTTGAACTTTCTTGAATATTTTTTCCCTTAATCTTAAAGAAAAAGATGCTGATAATCTTGATGCAAAAAAGCCAATAATTATAGCTGATACCATACTTCCAAATGCACATAACAGCATAAATCCACCTTGTATCAAGATATCATTTATATTACTATTAGGTGTTTGGATTAGTTTAGTGATTTCACTCATAAAATCTGGTAATTTTAATTCAATCCAAACTTGAAATATCATTATCACTATACATAACAAAACAGAAAGTATCTGTTTTCTACTCATATTTCTAAATAATTTTATCATAACTCCTCCATTTGGTTTATTGCAATTCAATTGTACGCAATTTATTTATAAAAGTCAAGTTTTTTTACTTTTACATATAAAAAAAGTTTACCCTATAACATTATAAAGTAAACTTTTTATTTAGTCAAACTACGCTTTATTATATGCATTATTCACCCTTACGGTTCTCAATTATATAGCTTGTATTAAACTTAATTAAATCAATAGCTAATGCTTTACTCTCTTCATCGATATTCTTTAAACTATTAATAATTTTAAATAAATTCGTTAGTTTAGTAACACTACTTAACTTATCTATTCCTACATCTTCTAATGCTTTAAAAATTGTATTTATTACTTTCTTTCTTTGATTATCATTATGATTATCTAGCCATAACAATAATCCTTTTTCTAGATTCTTACTAAATCTACTTAAGTTAGTAGTATCTAACTGTTTATCATTAATTTGCCATGATAATACAGAATGAGATAATATATCTTTTCTAGATGATTTTACTACTCTGTATTCATCATTTCTTAAAAGAATTCCTATATAGCTATAATTTGGCACTATATGAATATATCTATCTTTTATTTTTCTATATTCTTTAGAATTTATTTCTTTTAATCTTAAACCTGGTCCATCATTATTATATATTTTCTTTATTTTTAATCTTTTTAATGGGTTACAATACATACTAGAAATAAGCGCGAAGTTTCCACCTTTAGAATGCCCACCTATCATTACATTTGTGTCAAATAAGTTTAATGTTTCATTTAGATACTTGATTGCACACTTTTGAGATATAGTTGGAAACATATACGCTATATTAAAGTTTTCTTTCCATCCACTTAATAAATCATCAGTTCCTTCAAAAGCTATATATGTAAATTTCTTTTTATATCTATATTTCATAGCACTAAACTGCATTTTTTTATTACCAATATATTTATAATTAGATATTAAAATATTTTTATATCTTTCACTGTTCTTTAATAATCCTATAATTTTATATGTATCTTTTTGAGCAATACCTTCTTTTTTTGTTTCTCTATAAGTATATTGTTTTAAATATTCTTTAATTGCTATATCTAATGTTATAGTATTCTTATCAGCAGGTATTATTCCATCAAGGTTTAAATATGTTAATTCACTTAAAATAATATTATCTACTTCATTAAATTTTTCTTCTTCAAAAGTAACATTTTTATATTTTTTTATATATTTAAGTATATTAGACATACTACCACCCTTTCTTTCTATATGGGCTTGTATTATAACATATTTTATTAAAAAAATCAAACTACCTTTATTATATAAAGTGTGTTATACTTGTAAATAGAGGTGTATATATATGAAAAGATTTGGAAAATTATTTTTAATTATTATGTTAGTATTAATGACTACAGGTTGTGGAAATAAATACTTAAAAGAAATTAGTTATAAAGAATATCATGAATTATTAGATAATAAAGAATCTTTTATCCTAGAAATTATGAAAACTGATTGCCCACACTGTAAGAATTTAAAACCTAAACTTGAAGAAGTTGCTAGTAAGTATGGAATTGAAATTAAAGTTCTTAATACGGCTAATATGTCTAAAGAAGATGTTGATAAACTTTATGATGAAACTGGTATTAGTGGTACTCCTACTATTTTATTCTATACTGATGGTGAAGAAGAAAGTGTTTATTCTAGAATTAAAGGTAATGTATCTGAAGAAAAACTTATTTCTAAGTTTAAAGATAATGATATTATTGAAGAGTAAGAAATTACTCTTTTTTTAATACTTTATTTCATCTATTATATAACCAATGTAGACTATTTGCTTTGATTTATCTTTTTCATCACAAGTAATTAAAGTAATAGTCTTTTTTTCTTTATCTCGTTTTATTTTTACTTTTCCTATTTTATCAACTTTATAAATATTATCAATTTTATAAGTATACTTTATATGATCATAGTAATAATCAATTAAACTATCATTATCAAGTTTATCTAAGTCTTTAAAAAAAGCTTTATCTCCACTACCAGAATGCGCAATTAATATTAAATTAGAATTATTAGTATTAGGATAAGTTGTTTTTCTATGAATCATAATATTTTCTTCTATATTATTTTTCTTATCATCTATCTTATATATTCCTTTTTTTAAATTTATTTTAGGTATTACTAATACTCCATCATAAATATTATTTACAGTTTTATGATTTATTTCTTGATTTAATGTATACTCAATTTTATTATTCTCTTC
>CAMPBR010000024.1 GCA_946639185.1 uncultured Mycoplasmatota bacterium | reverse complement strand
TTTCTTCTTTTATTGGCTCTTCTTCCATTTCAATTGTAGAAACAACTTCTTCTTTAGGTCCTTCTGTAATTGTATCAATATATCCTAAATTGCTTGCATTAGAAGCAGATAAATATTCATGATTTTTATCAATACTATCAGTATCAGTAAATACTTTCTCAATTGATTCTAGTTTATTCAAATATTCATTATCAATATGATTTACTTCTTTTTTATTAGTAAATTTATCTTTTATTTTATCTACTATTCCAACTTTCTTTTCTGGCTCTAAATTGTATTCTATACCAGTTTCTTCTACTTTAGGCTCGTCGATTCTATTATTTTGTGATGTTTTAAATTTATAATCTTCTAATTTATAAGTAGTACGAAGATAATTTAATTTTTCAGTTACTGATTCTATATTTTTATTAATTTTAACAGTAGCTGATGCATATTTATTTTCTATATTTTCATAATTCTCTTTTAATTTTTTTATTTGATTACTATAATTTCTTCTTTCAATAGCTGTTTCATCATCAAATTTTTCTTCATAATAAGTATTGTTTTCAAATAATTTTTCTGTAGAAGATAATAATTTCTCTTTTATTTTACTATCATCTGGTAATGCTTGTGCTAGTTTTACTGCATCATTAATATCACCAATTTCATGCGTTTTTGTAGCAAATAAATATAAATCATTAGCATTTTTTTCTGCTTCAGTTTCTACCATATCAGAAAACTCAGTTTTGCCATCTTGCATGATTTTAGTATCACACTCAATCATTTTTGCCTCTAGATGGGCAATTTCTTTATCTGTATTTTCTTTAATTCTAGTTAAATCTTTATTGATTAATTCTAAAGCACGATTTCCTTCAGATAAGTAATGGTCTAAATGATTAATTTCAGCCATTGCCATAGTCTTTTTTGAATTTAAATTTTTGTTTTCTTCAGGTAAGTTTTTATAATCACTTACAAAGAAATGATATTCTTTTAATTCTTTTAATTTTCTAGCAATCTTCTTTTGTTCAGGACTAACTGCACTGTTAATATCATCAGTATACCCTTTTTCTTCCATAACTTCTAATAAATACTTATCAGCAGATTCTAGAGTTACATTAATACCTAAATTTAGGTTTAATGCATGTGTATTAATATATGGTACTAATTTATTTAACCATTCTGAAACTTCACTTTCATTATTAAAGTTAATATTTTCTTTTTCATTAAATAACGCAACATATTCATTATTCATCTTTTGAATAGTATCTAGTTTAACTTGTTCAGTATCTGCAGTACCATTATAATAATTACCTCTAGCAATCTTAAATAAACTTACTGCTATTTGGATATTTCTTTCTTTTAATAAAGCGTCTAATGTTTCTTCATAACTTAATTTGGAATCTTCTAAAGCATCCGCTTTAGTAATATTTTCTTCAACTATTTCAGATTGTTCATTATTGCTTTCTACTTTATTTATAGGTCCATTAACTTCAACTTTTGGTATAACTGGATCAAAATCAAGTGAATGAGATTTTTCATTTTTATTATTAACTATTAATTCTTCTGGTTCAGTATTAACTTCAACTTTTGGAATTACTGGGTCAAAATCAATTGAATGATTTTTATCTTCTACCAGATTAGCTTGTTTAATTTGTTCACTAAAATCATGATTTATACCTGCATTAGTAAGAACATTTTCATTTTTCTTAATAAATTCTTCTACGGTATTACATCCTTCAGAATCTAGAATAGTTCCATCACTAATTCTAATCCCTACTACTTCATCACTATTTTTATTATCCATAACTAAGTGAGCCAAATCTTCTTGAGTGTAATTAAACATTCCAAATGGAACTTCTATAATTTTCATTTTACCATCTTCTTTATTATTATTTTCTTCTAACACTGGATTTTCAGACTTAATACGTCTTTTATTAAATTCTTCTTGATATTTATCTATGAAGTCTTTAATAGAATAACACCCTGTTGAATCAAATACTGTATCACGATGTTCATATACTCCGTATTCGCTTCCATCATTATTTTTGATTTTATCATCCATTATTAAGTGTGCTAGTTCCTCTTGAGTATAGTCCATAAATGAAACTTTACTTAGAGCTTTTGGTTTAATAGTTAATGTATCATTTTCTTTGATTTCTTCTTTCATCTTGTTATTTCCTTTCTTGAATCCAGCTCTATCTAAAATATTTTGATATTTATTTATGAAATCTTCAGGAGTTTCACAGCCATCTGTATTTAAAGTGGCACCAATTTTTCCACCTATTCTTATTTTCTGAGTAGTACCATATTCTTGTTTGTTACTAATTAAGTGAAGAGCCAACTCTTCTTGAGTATAATTAGACAAAGGTTTAGAAAGACTAACCCAGTTGTATCCATCGTTGTCGTCAATAATGTAGTCTTTAACCATACTACCAGCCTCCTATTATATATAATTTATTATAACAAATAGGCCTTTAAAACTCAAGTATAAAAGAAAAATATCTGCTATTTGCAGACATTTTCATTAATTTTGTCCTCTTCTACCTCAATAAGCTTTATACTTAAGATTCTATTATTATCAAAAATACTCTTAATATCACCATCGATTTGATCATTTGTAGATGCAAAATTAAAGCTATAGTAATTACCTATTTCAACATTATCAATTTCATCTTTTAATATTTCAATAGTTGCAACTTCTTCTTCTACATCGTTTTTTAAAGTAAGATATACGTATCCATCTTTTTTTTCACTTATATCAAGTACATGGTATGTTTTAGTAAAAGTACAAAAATATGGTGTCTCAACGCAAAAACTCTCAGTATACACCATTGATTTATTACCAAATATGTAATTAACTTTACCACTAGGTAGACTACATTTTAATAGTGAAAAATCATCATTTTGATATAAAATTACATTACCATTATTAATATTAACCTTTTCTTCTAAATATTTTAATACTTCATCCATTGTAATTTGATTTAATTCTAAAGCTTTATCCAACTCTAATTTTCTATTAGTATCATCAACTATTATGTTGTCAATATTATATAAGTAATAGTCAGCTTTTTTAGTACTTAAATAATTAACAATAGTTTTATTATTATTACCACTTTCTACTATTAATCTAGTTTCTTTTTCTACATAATAATTATCATAAATATACATACATATTAATGATAACATTACTAACACTATAACACTTCCAAAGATTTGTTTTTTTGGCATACTATCACCTTCTTAGATAATTATACCATACTTAAAGCTTATGCTGCTAAACTTTTATTTAACTTAGTTAAAATTTTTTCTTCTTTACGTGATATGTTTACTTGATTTGTTCCTAATTTTTTAGAAATTTCAGATTGTGTCATATCTTCAAAATAATGCATTTTAATTATTTCTTGTTCTTCCTGAGGAAGTTTTTCAAGTTCATTATATAAATCTAAATAAGCAGCATCATACATCTTTTCATAATATGGAATAGTATCATATAAACTAACATTTTTATTTTCATCTTCATTATTTAAACTATAGTCACAAGATAATACAATTTCTCTAGAAAGAATAGCTTTTTCTATTTCATGTTCATCCTTTTCTAAAAAGAAGGCTAGTTCACTAATTGTAGGTTCTCTATCTAGCCTATTTCTCAATATTTCAGTAGCTAGTGTTATTTCTTTGTTTAGTGAGATTATATCTTTACTTATTTTTATATTTTTATCACATCTTATGTAATCTAATATTTCACCTTTTATCCACAAATATGCATAACTAGAAAATTTAGTTTTTTCATTTGGCTTATAGTTATTAACTGCTTTTATTAAACCTATCATTCCTTGTTGACATAGATCTTCAAAGTTAGAAAAACTACTATATTTATGTGCTACTTTATTTACTAATTTTTCATATTCTAATATATTTTCCATATTTTCTCCTTAAATACTTATTAGTTTTAAAGCATTTAACTCATTATTTGTATGTTCAATTTCATTTAGTTTTATATCGATATTATATCCACAAATTATTAATTTACCATTTTTTTTAATTACATCGCTATATTTATTCATGATTGTATTAATTCCATTATCATCAATATAGTTTAATTCTTCTATGTTAATAACAAAGTACTTCAAGCCTTTATTATTTAACATATCATCTAAACAACTTTCAAATTTTTTACAAGTTTCCTGATCTAATTTTCCTCTTAATCTTACAAAAAGCATACCTCTAATAAATTCTAAATTAATTGTTAGCATTATCCACCTCTTTATTAGTTTTATTTAATATAGCTCAAAAACAATTTAATTTATACACTTTCGACCAAACATATCAAAACTTCTAATTTTTCGACAAAAAAAGAGAAACACAAAGTGTTTCTCTATATATCTTGGATAAAATGATGACGTCATTTTAATCAGGCTGATACCTTCTGAATTTATAACATCTGTACTTTTTTTGGTTCTATTGTATGACATCATCGAACTGCTTGATGTAGATAATTCTAAGTTGTTAATTACCTGCGCGTGCTTTTGGTCATAAGTTATTGGTATAGCATTTTCCAAACTGCCTTTTCATTGATGCTATCTTGTTGCCTATTTTCTTCGGTGTGTCATGTTGATAAATCTTGCTGTATCTAAGTTGAAAATTAATCTGCATTTTCTTGTTGTTACCATCATGTATTATAATGCTATTGCTAATAATAATATTGTAAAAGCATAAGTTGGTTTCTAGTTTGGCCACTGTCTGGCCACAATAAAACGACCTCCCCTACATACAAGTGCATTCTAGGTGTACTCAAAGCGGTCGTTTACATCTATCTGCTTTTTTAATTTATCCATGTACATTTTATGATATATTTAGACTAATGTCAACAGTTTTTTTTAAAATTTTTAATTTATTTTTTTATTTCTTTATAAGTACCATTTTTATAGACAAAATGTGTAAATTTGTTGTTTTTTTAAATAACTAAATCAGTAATAATTCCTATCAAAACTCCTATAAAATAGATTATTGATAAAACTTCAATATTTTCTTTTAAATCTTTATTAGTTTTAAATAATAGTAATATACCAAGTCCACTTCCTGTAAGTAATCCAGCAAGTAAAGTACCTGTAGTAATTAAATTAGATAAGTATAATTCAGTTATAACAACACTAGCGGCACAGTTAGGAATTAAGCCTATTAAACTAGCTATAAAATATGTAAATATATTTTTATGTAGTAATAATTCTTTTAAGTTATCCTCACCTATATAATTGATTATTAAATTAATACCAAGATTAGCTATTAAAATAAATACTCCTATTTTTAATGTATGTTTAACACTAGATAAAATAATTCCATCTTTTTCACAATGACAATGTTCTTCTTCACACATATCGTGGATATGATGTTCTTGGTCATTTGTTTCTTCTTTTCTTTTTATAATTAAATCAACTATAAATCCAACTAGTATGCCAACTAAAATTTTAAATCCAATAATTTTTAGAAGAATAGATATATCTGTTTTTTCACTTAGCATTATTGGTAACATTTCATCACTTGTTGATAAAAAGATAGCTATTAATGTACCTATAGTTATTACTCTACCAGAGAATAAATTAGATGCCATAGCACTAAATCCACATTGTGGTAATGCTCCTAGTATTCCTCCAACAAAAGGACCTATTTTTTTATTATTATGTTTTAATAGTTTTTCATTCTTATGGCTTAATTTATGTTCTAATAGTTCTAGAATTATAAATGTAATTAATAAATATGGCAATAATTTAACTGTATCTATTAAACCATCCATTAAACAATCTTTCATTTTATTTACTTCCTTTCTTACTGCATTCATTACAGATTCCATTAATTATAATATGATCATGACTAGGTTGAAATTTATGTTCCTTATAAATATGCTTAGTTAATCCCTCTATGCAATCACAATCAACATGAGTCATATTGCCACAATCTTCACATTTTAGATAAAAATGATTTTCATGATTACATTCTTCTAAATATTGATAATACGTAATATTATCTTTACTAATATTTTTACTTAGTCTTCCTTCTCTAACTAATTTATCAATTAAACGATAAATAGTAGTTAATCCAGACTTTTCTTTTACCTTTTCATAAATATCTTTAACAGTAAATTCTTTTCTTTCTTTTTTTATAATATCTAAAATAATATCTTTTTGCTTAGTATTATATGACATATAATCAGCTCCAATTTGAAAATGATTTTCATATTGATTATACTACATATTTTTATAAATGCAAGAAAAAAAGATAATTTTTATATATAATTACCATTAATTATATCTTTCAAATTATCTAAATAAATATTAATTATACTTTTCTTTTTAATATCCTTATCTACTACCAAATTATAACTTCCTATTTTAATCTCATTATCATATAATTCTAAGGTACCAACTTTACTATTTTTCTTTAAAGGTAGGTTTATATTATCTAATTTAATTTTTTCTTTATATGGTTTATTTTGTTCACTTTTCTTTAAAAGAATTGTTATATCATTTTCTAAAACAATATTAACATTATTTAAACTGGCCTTTTTTAGTTTTAATTTATCTATTACTTCACCTTTTTTTCTAATTATGTCTACTTTATATAGATTAAATCCATAATCTAACAATTCTTCTATTTCTTTATTTCTTACTTTACTTACACTTTCTCCTAGAACTATAGATAAAAGTCGCATATTATTTCGTTTTGCTGTAACTGCCATAGTATAACCTGCATTATCTGTAAATCCTGTTTTTAAACCATCACATCCTTCATATAGCCTTACTAATTTATTTGTATTAACTAGCCAAAATTTATTTTGGCTATCTTGTCTTAAATAATCTTCATAAAGAGAAGAAAACTTAAATATTTCTTCATGCTTCATAAGTTCTATGGCTATTTTGGCTAGGTCATAACTACTTGAGTAATGGTTATCTTCGTCTAAACCTGTAGGATTTACAAAATTAGTGTTTTTTAATCCTAATTCTTGTGCTTTTTTATTCATCATTTCAACAAACTTTTCTTCACTTCCAGCTATTCTTTCTGCAAGTACCACAGTTGCATCATTAGCTGATGCCATAGATATTCCTTTCATCAAGTCTCTTGCTGTCATTACTTCGCCAGTTTTCAAATATATCTGTGTACCACCATATCCAGAAGCATTAGCTGAAGTGGTGATTTTTTCATCCCAATTTAAATTACCTTTTTCTACTGCTTCTAATATTAATAATTGTGCCATCATTTTAGTTAAAGATGCAACTGATAATTTTTCATCTTTATTTTTTTCAAATAAGATATTACCTGTGGATACTTCTACTAGTATTGCACTTTTAGCATTTTTAGCAAGTTCATCTTCAGCATTAACAAAATATGGACATATTAACAATATTATTAAAAAGAAAACACATATTTTTTTCATAATTCACCTCTAATAAAAAATATGTAATAAAGATATTTTTATGTAAATAAAGTTTAATAAAGGTGATTATGTGAAAAAAATATTTATATATACTCTAATTGTTTTTTTTATTTTAGTTATTTTATCATTTAAATTAATTAATAATAATTCTAATAATAAACTTAGCACTTTTGTTAATACTTATAAAAAAATTAATTATTTTAAAAAAAGTAATATTGATAGGTATATTAATTATAAGAAGATATATCCGGATTTAAATGATGAAGATATTGTTACTAGAGTTAATTTAAATTTAGATTATCCATTTTATGAAAATACAAAGGTTAGCAAAGATTTAAATAAAAAATATATTTTAGTTAATAAATATATTTATTTACCTGCTGATTATATTCCTGATAATTTAGAAAATATTAGTGGTAAATATAGTGATGGTAATAAGCTACTAGTTGTTGATGCAAGAATAGCTTTTGAAGAGTTAGCAAGTGCTGCTTTAAAAGAAAATTTACATATTAGAGCTATATCGGCTTATAGATCTTATGATTATCAAAAAGAATTATATGATAAATATGCAAGTATTGATGGAGTAAAAATTGCTGATACTTATTCTGCAAGAGCGGGTTTTTCTGAACATCAAACTGGGTTAGTTGTTGATTTAGATAATATTGTTCTTAGATATGAGCAATTTGAAAGTACTGATGAATTCGAATGGATGAATAAAAACTCATACAAATATGGTTTTATACTTAGATATCCTGATGGCAAAAGCAATATTACAGGATATGATTATGAAGCATGGCATTATCGTTATGTTGGTAAAAAAATAGCTAAATATATTCATGATAATGATATAACTTTTGATGAATATTATATAAGATTTATTGACAACAAAAAGCAAGATAAATAATCTTGCTTTTATTGTCCTAAATAGGTAATTCTAGCATAACCATGTCCAGATTTTGCACAGTCTGCTGTAGCTGCATCTTTAATACAAGTTCCTACTATCGTTCTAATACTTTCAGCAGTTTGGTTACTACCACAATTATAGCAATACATGTGTTTTGTAACATTGTAAGATGATAGCAACTTGGAAGATCCAATATATCCAGAACCACCACTAGCACCAGTATTAGCATGGCCACTTCCATAACCACCATACCAGCCACCTCCGCCACCTGGTCCACCTTCAGTTTGACTATTTGATCCATTGCAGCCTCTACCAAAATCACAGCCACTAGTTTGTGTAGCTATACCTACGCCACTATATGGTGTTGAACTTTGATATCCTCCACCATATCCACCTACATTGTTATTCCATCCATCTGTTCCACCACCACCAGCTACTATTAGTACTTCACTCTTATTTGATGCGTAGTTAGCTAAGACACCAAGATTGACAGTAGCGATATGAGTGGCTCCTCCACCAGCTTGGCCACCAGTACATGTATAGCCACCGCCGCTAAACCAACCACCACTACCTCCATTTCCACCACCGTTATATCCTCCAGTCCCTCCAGAACTAGTAGTTGCTACATTATATATATAGCCAGCGCCACCAGTTCCCTGACCGCCAACTGCTATATATAGATTTTGGCTGTTTGTTAACTTAACAACACCAGTAGAATAACCACCACGTTGTGCCCCCCATGCTTCTAGTTTATAATATCCTGCTATTGGAGCAGTAAAAGTTTGAATAGAACCATCTGTACCATTAGTACCATTATAGGCAAATTCATATGGTTCTGGTTTTAACCAAACTGCATATAAGTTAATTATTTTATTGTTAGTTGTAGTTAAATTAGATACTTTTTGTTTATCAGTATATGTTATTTCTATTGCATCAGGACTTGTTGCCCAACCAGCAAAAATATAAATACTTTTTGTGAAGCTATTCTCAGTTAAAGCTTGTTCTACATCATATGTAAATGTTTGATTGCTTATACTTCCTTCGCCACCATTAGCATTAAATTTAATTTTATATGTTATTGGGTTCCATTTTGCATATAAATTTTCATTTCTAGCTATATTCCA
>CAMPBR010000023.1 GCA_946639185.1 uncultured Mycoplasmatota bacterium | reverse complement strand
TTCGACCTCGCGCTTATCAGACGCGCGCTCTAACCACCTGAGCTACAAGCCCATTTATAAGCAACAACATAATATTACTATATTTTTATTTAATAAGCAAGCTTTTTATTAAAAAAAATTGATTTTTTTGTATAAATATAATAAAAAAAGCAAATTCTATATATGGAATTTGCTTATTTACTATTTAAAAAAGTTTGAAACATTATCTTTTCCTGTAATAGTATCTACTATTTTAGAATCCTTAATTTTTAAAATAGTTGGATTTTCTATTTTTAATTCATTAGTAACATAATCATTATTCATCTTCTTTTCTATATCTACTGTATAGAATGGTAAGCTATTTTCTTGAGATCTATATGATTTAATTAAATTTAAATAATAGCTTGCATAACTATCTGATGAATTACAAAATAAAACATAATACTCACTTGCATTTCTATTAAATGCTTCCCCAGCAAATATTTCTTCATATTGAATAGTAGTTTTTTCTTCTACTTTTTTGTTATTTAATTTAATTTCTCCAGATGCGATAGCTGTTACTAAATAAACAATTACTAATACTAATACTACACCTACACCAATCTTAATTACTCTTTTATAATCTAATTCTGTAGATGTTGTTGTTTTATAATGTCTTTTATTTCTTTTCATGTTTATCACCACGTATTAATTGTATCACGTTTTATTTTAAAAAGTAAAGTAAAATAAGGAAAGTTCTACTTCATAACAGGAATAACATTAACACTTCTAGCTATATCTACTAATTCTTGCTGACTTAGTACATCACTTACTAAATAATATTCTACTCCATTACTATTCCAAGTAATACTACTATCTGTTAAAGCACCAACTGTATCTATTAATAAATATGGTTCGCCATAAGTTGGAATAACTGAGAAATCATCACTAGTACTAACTGTTTCTTCTACTAATAAGAATGGTTTTTCTCCTTCAAAAGTCATAATAATTCTTTCACCATCGTCTTTATTTACCTTTTCAGAATTAGCTAAAACAGTACCTGTAGGTAAATATAATGGATATATAATATCATCTAATTTAGAAGTTGTTGTTTCTGTTTTATTTGAATTATCACTAGAGTCAACAATTTTATTTAAATCAAACATAGAAGAATCTATATTAGGCTTTAAGTTTATAGTCTTAAAAGTCATTTTCATACTACTAACATCATTTTCATCTACTATGCTTACACTCTTTAAATTATAGTTTTTATCAAATGTTACAATTTGTCTAACTAACTTTCTATTATTAGGATAATTAACAGTAGATGTATAAATGTAATTAGAATCATTGGATACTAAGCTTCTTTCTTTATCTTTCTTAATATCTTCAATAATAGATTGAATCAAATAACTTTGAGAATTATTATAAGGCCAATCACTTTGAAATTTAAAACTCTTATTAAGTGATGGAGTTATAACATAGACACCATCTTCATTTTTTAAAATAACTTGTTCATGATTATTATTTTGATTCTTTAAACTTACATAAAATTTATCTTTTTTTTGAAAAACAACTTTTACATCATAGTTATATACATCATCATTATTATTTATTTGTAAGTCACCTGTTAAAGAATAAGATTTTAAATTATCATATTTCTTTTCTATTTCTTTTAATACATCATTCTTTTTAGAAAAGCATCCTGTTACTAGTGTACAACATAAAATTATTAAAATTAGATATTTCTTTTTCATTTCACTCCTCTTCTTTCTAATAAATACTATGAATTAGTTTTTTAAGTATTCATAAAAGAAAGAAAAAGAGCACTTATAAAAGTGTTCTCTAACCCATCATTATTACATAACTATAATATATTACAAATAAAACTAAGAAAGCTATTCCTTCCTTTCTAGTTATCTTTCTATCATTATATGAGAATATAAATAATAATATTGAACTTATTAACATTACAATTAAATCTACTAAATGGAAACTTATTTGATTAATACCACCAAATATTGATATTGGTATACCTATAACTAAACCAATGTTAAATATATTACTTCCTACTACATTACCTATGGCTATATCATACTCACCTTTTCTAGTGGCTGTTACTGAAGTAACAAGTTCAGGAAGTGATGTACCTAATGCAATAATAGTTAAACTTATCATTTTAGCACTAACACCTAACGTAGTAGCTATACTTGATGCTGAATCTACAACTAGATTACTTCCTATTACTATAGCGATAATTCCACCTATTGTATAAATAAATGACTTTAAAATTGGCATATATTCTTCTTTTTGATCTTCATCTATTTTATTTCTAGCAATAGATATTAAATAATAAATGAATACTGAAAAGAAAAGTACTAATACAACACCATCACTTCTAGTAAAAGCATTTACCATGTTTTTATCAAACAAATTATCTGATAATAATACTACAAACAAAGTTGTTATTAACATAGTAATTGGTAATTCTTTTCTAACAGTATTATTTTTAACATTTAAAGAATGAAATAAAGCACTAACTCCTAAAATTAATACAATATTTATAATATTACTACCTATTACGTTACCTAATACTATATCATGATTATTAGATATAATCGATTTAATACTTACAGCAAATTCTGGAGCACTTGTTCCAAATGCTACTATTGTTAAACCAATTAACATTTTTGATACTTTAAAGTTTCCAGCAATACTACTTGCTCCATCTACAAAGATATCTGCTCCTTTTATTAAAACAATAAAACCTACTATTAATATAATTACTTGTAAAAACATATTACTCCTCCATTTTTATTACGTATATTAAGTATATCATTTTTTTTATTATTTGTATGAATATTTTTTTTAATTTTGATTATCCTAATAGTAGATTAGAAAAGGAGGAAGAATATGCAATTATTAAAAAAGATAGCATTAGTTTTAATAATTATTGGTGCTATTAATTGGGGATTAATTGGTCTATTTGAATTCAACTTAGTTGAAACTTTATTTGGTATAGATACTATATTAACTAAGATTGTATATATTTTAGTTGGTATTTCCGGTATTATTGATATTACTCTACTATTTGATGATTTTCATGATCATGACTAAAAAAAATACTGATTACTCAGTATTTTTTATTTATTATTTTTGTTCTTCTATACGAATATGAACTTTCTTTGTTTTAGATTCATAACTTAGTTTTAAGTCATCACCCGTTACTTTTACTTCTACTTCATGATCACCAGCAGCATATCCAGATAAATCAACAGTAGCTTTAATTGTATTAGTATCAAGTGCACTTACTGCTTCACTACTTCCTTTTACAATAACTGTTACTGTACTATCTTCTTCAGATACAGCTTGAGCTTTGTATTTAGAATCTAAGTTAATTGCTGATATTTTAACACCTTTTATTTCTTTAGTTGTTTCATCACTTAATGTAACTTTTATTGAAATAGTTCTATTACTAATTGCTCTAACACCAGATGGTTTAGTAATATTAACATTATATGTTTTATCACTTGATAAATCTTTAACATCTATTTCAACAGGTATTACTGAAATACCACTTAATACCTCATCATTTCCATAAATAGTTACCTTACTAATTGATGGTGTAAGTGTCTTAATAGCTTTACCAAATGCTACATCACCTTTTGGTACTACTTGGATTGGTACTTCTTTAGATGGAGATGAAATAGTTATTGATGCATCTACTTTACCAGGTACTATTTCTACATCTATTGGATTTCCTTCACTATCATAAGCTATCAATTTAATATCCTTTAAAGTATAATCTCCAGCTTGTGGATTACTTATTTTATCAATATCAACTAAAGCTTTTACTGTAGATACTTGTTTTAATTTATAACTTGGTCCTTTTATAATAACATCATTTCTATTTAATTCTACTTTAGATAAAATTAATTTAGAATCAAGATTATCTTTATGTAAGATATCATAATCTAATTCTCTAGTTTCTGACATTTTTTCATATACCACTATACTAGCAGTAGATGGATCTAATTTATAATCAATTGTTGATAAAGTTTGAGATTTATTATAATTTAATTTAACTTTATGACTTCCAGGAGTTAATCCTCTTAAATCAACTGATATACTTAAATTTGAAGTATATTGTTTAGCTAAATATAAATCTGATGTTCTACCGATTAAAGTTACATCTACACTTTCAGGAAGTCCTTCAATAACATAGGCTTCTTCATTATATTCAGCTACTACTGGTCTATCATATAGAACTTGAGCACTTTTATTTATAATAGTATCTGAGTTTTTATCTACCCAGAAGAATACTAAAAATGCAAATATTAATGATAAAACTATTAGTGTTTGTTTTCTATTAATAAATTTTTCTATTTCTCTTCCATTATTCTTAATAGTATTGCCAATTAATAATAATAATTTAGTAATTGGTGTTATTAACCATTTGTCAAAAAAGAGAACTATTTTTCTAATTGTTTTCTTCATATATATCTTCCTCATCTAATTCATCTAAATAATCTTCTTCTTGTTTTGGTCTTAATTCATCTATTAACATCATTCTTAAATCATCTAATGACAAATTATAGAATAACTCACCTTTAACACCAATTGATACTCTACCAGTTTCTTCTGAAACTACTACACTAATTGCATCACTTTCTTCAGATATACCAAGTGCTGCTCTATGGCGTGTACCAAACTTTTTATTTACTTTACTTGAATTGCTTGTAGGGAATACAGCACCAGCACAACTGATTCTATCTCCTTGAATAATAACTCCTCCATCATGAAGTGGATTATTTGGGAAGAATATTGATATTAATAAATCACTAGATAAATCAGCATATATTTTTTTAGCTTTATCTATATAATTAGCTAAACTAATATCTCTTTCTAATACGATTAAAGCTCCAATTCTAGCTTTTCTTAAATAATCAACAGCATTAACTATTTCATATACTAATCTTTCTCTTTCATCAACAGTTAATACTTTATGTCTTCCAAGTAAATGAGTTTTTCCAATTTGCTCTAATACATTTCTAATTTCAGGTTGGAAAATAATTATTAAAGCAAGTGGTCCCCACATAATTACATATTCAAGTAATAAACCTATGGTTGGTAAACCAATCCATTCACTAGCTATCTTTAATAAAATTATAATAGCTACTCCTTTAAATAATAAAGTAAGCTTTACGTTGTTTCTTATATTTTTTAAAATATAGTATAGTGCAAACCATACTAATGAAATGTCTAATATGTTTTTAAATATATCTATAATACTATCAAATGTCATATATCTTTTCCTTTCAAACTATTTTATTATATCAAATTAAAACATAGTATGCAAATACCATGTTTTTTTTACTATTGAATATTTTCTCCATTATTTACTGGTATTTCTTTATTAACTTTTTCTTGGGCTGGTTGTTGATTTCTAGAAACAAAAGCTACTTTTCCTTTAGCTTCTTTTTCTTTTTGTTTACGTTCCATTATAAAACCAATTATTGCCATAATGAAGATAATTGATAAGATAACTACTACTATGTATAGTGGTCCATTTAGTACATCTCTAAAAAAATTTACCATACTCATCCCTCTATTCTTTATTATGTATTAAGTATAACATGAAATCTTATTTATGTAAATTATTAAAAAAACAAATAAAAAAGATTTACAATTAAGTAAATCTTTTCTCTTACCAATTTGGGGCGGAATGTGGGGATCGAACCCACGCATACCGGAGCCACAATCCGGCGTGTTAACCACTTCACCAATACCGCCATGTATCAAAAATACATTCTTATTTTATCAATAAAAATGTATTTTGACAAGTATTTTTTTTATTTTTTTATTTTACTATATATGGATTATCAACAGTACCATTTCCACTTACATATAAAGCATCATCAACTAACGCAATAACAGGTCTTAAATATCCATTTGAAGATGCTCTAGCATTTTCTACTTCTCCATCAACCATTATACGATATACTCTATATGTATTTGATGAATCTGCAGTAATTGTCCACCAGTTATAATCAAAATAATTTAAATAATTATAATTTGAACAACTATCAGTTAAAGCTGAATTACATCCATTATCAATACTAGCATTTAAATAATCATATAGTGGTAATAATCCAACATATTGTTTTTCAATTATTTCAGATTGTTCAATTGAACCATCATTATAATTATCTGCTTCATTTCTTTTTCCTACTGATAAAGTATATGCTGATAATAATGATTTATTTTTAGCACTTACAAAACTATTCTCTGTATATGCTAATTCTAAAGCTTCTTTTGCTCTACTTACTGAATAATCATTGATACCATCATTTCTATTACGAATAGCATTATAACGATTATCCCAAACACTTCTTTGGAATTTATCATTTAAAATTAATATTAAGTGTCCATTGCTAATTTTTACTATTCTATACATATGAGAAGAAAACTTAACATAATTATTTGGATTTTCTCCACGATATACATAATCTCCATTTAAATCATATAAACCTGCTCCACTAACTACTCTTTGTTCATTATTTTCAATATGTGAAGCTATAGTTTCTGATTTATATGCTTCACCACAATCTAATAATGGTGTATAACGATATTCTCCATTATTATATGTGATTATAACTTTAGCACTACAAGTTACTCCTTCTTTATCTTTTAATAAATCAGCCATATTATCAAAATATCCTAATGAAGTTAAGCTAACATCATCAATTGAAATTTGTTCGCTTTCATTTTGTGGTAACAAATTACTATTATCTTTATAATATTTTTGAGCTGATTTTAATAGTTTGTTTTCAATATCTTTATAACTATGCTTATTTCCTGTAATTGCATGAAATATTAATAAAGCTATAACTATTACTACAACAGCAACTATGATGCCAATAGCTATTTTTAATAATTTCTTTTTTTCTGACTCTCTCATAATAACTCTCCTAACATCTAAATTATATCAAACTTTTCTTTTACTTACAATAGAAAAAGAAGGACAAATCCTTCTATTTTATATTATTAAACTTATAATAATCATATAATTCTTTAAACCTAGCAAAATGGACTATTTCTCTTTGTCTTAGCCATAATAATGGTCCTAATATATCTGGATCATCTGTTAAGTCAATTAGACTTTCATATACTGATCTTGCCTTTTCTTCGGCTGCCATATCTTCTGATAAATCAGCTAGTGGGTCTCCAGTAGTTGCAAAGTATGTTACAGTAAATGGAACTCCATTAGCATCTGTTGGATAAATAGCATTTTTGTGTTCAGCATAATGACTAGCTAATCCTGCTTTTTCCATCTCCTCTACAGTAGCATCTTTCATTAATTGATATAACATGGTACTAATTATTTCAATATGAGCTAATTCTTCTGTACCAATATCAGTAAGTAAAGCTTTACCTCTATTATCTGGCATAGTATATCTTTGATTTAAATAACGAAGCGCTGCTCCTAATTCTCCACCAAAACCACCATACTGTGTTACTAATTGCTTTGCAAACTTTAAATTTTTATTCTTTATATTTACAGGATACTGTAATTTCTTTTCATATTGCCACATATTATTTATCACCCCTATCCATCCACGGAAAATTATATATTGCCCAATTAAACTGATTATTTTCTTTCATATCACTCATGGAAATTGGTCCATACATATTTTCATATTCTTTTTCAATCTCTTTAGCTTGCATTTGATATTTATTAAATAAATCTAACATTCTTTTATCGTCTGGGTGATTATCTAAATATAATCTTATATCATATGCAGCAAAGCATAGTTGATTTAAGTTTAATAGTAGTTCTTCTTCCTCACTACTAGGTATTAATCTGGCAGGTTTATAATTCTTATATTGATCATACAAATTATTAAACATATTACCTTTTATATAACCATCATATGGTCCAGCCAATTTGTTTTTATTATCATAACTATTATTTAATAAAAGTTCATTAATATAATTCATATCTTGATAATTATAATTATCAAAATCTAGTCTATTATCCATAAAATCTCTCCTCTAATTTAATCTATGAGATAGTAAGTTATTTGTATAGGCAAAAGCATAAAAAAAATAGTCAATTTATTGACTATTTCTTTCATCTTGAATTGTAGCTTTAAATTTATTATCAAAGTTTACTAATTCTTTTCTAATTACATCTGGATATATATTTTTAGAGTGTTCAATTGCACTTCTTATATCAAATATATTAACTTCATCTCTATTATCAAATACTGCTTCTGAAAAAGCTTGATTTAATAATGTTATACATATATCCGGATATCTAGAACCAATTCCATATACTCTTTTGTATTCAGTTGTTATATCTACAATAAATGACATAATTTCTGTTTTAATATAATGTGTATATTTTAATTTAGCTCCTGTTGTTTTTTCTATTTTTGGTAAAGTACCCATAAGTATTTCAATAGTTTCTTCTCTATTAGGTTCTTTAACATCTACTCTTTGGAAACGCCTAACAAAAGCCTTATCTCTTAAAACATATCTTTCATATTCATCTGAAGTAGTTGCACCTATCATTTTAATTGAACCTCTACCTAGGCTTTCCTTAAACATATTAGCAAAGTCCAAACTTGATTCATTAGTAGCTCCCATAAGCATATGTACTTCATCTACAAATAATATAATTTTATCTAATTCTTTTAATTCATCAATTAATGTTTGAAGTCTAGTTTCACCATTAGTTAAACTTCCAAGTAATGATGTTGTTTTAACACTAATAATCGTATATCCTTTTAAAGCATCAGGAACATTATTTCTTTGTAGTTGATAAGCAAGACCTTCAACTATACTTGTTTTACCTATACCAGGTTTTCCTACTAAAATAGCTGATTTTTCAGGTGTTAATAGTATTAAACCTAATTCTTTTATTTCTCTATCTCTTCCTATAGCAGGATTAGTTATATAATCACGACTACAAAAATCATCACCATATCTAGCTAAAATACTAATCTTTCCTGTTTCCTGTTCTTTTACTCTTAATTTATCTAATAAATCAGATT
The DNA here is from genome assembly GCA_946639185.1 of uncultured Mycoplasmatota bacterium. Lineage (GTDB taxonomy): Bacteria > Bacillota_I > Bacilli_A > RF39 > UBA660 > Alloscybalousia. Next base: position 1,005 of record CAMPBR010000023.1, on the reverse strand, counting down.
TAATTACTGTTTCTTCTTTTACTGGCTCATCATAATTAATTTCTTCTGTTATTTCAATTGGAGAAATAACTTTTTCTGGATGCCAAGTTTCAGTTGGTGTTGAAATTTTTACATTTTCTAAATCATAATTATATGTATTATCCTTTTTATCTGATTCATCATCAAATGTTATAGGATTAATTGTTCTTCTAACAGCACGATATTTTTCTACAGTTGGTTGGTGTGGTTTATATCTATCATAATATTCTTGATCTGGATCAATTTTTGGAGTATATACGGATGTTGTATCAATTAATTCCTTTTCTAATGATTTATTTATACCAGTTTCAACATTTAAATTTATATCATTATTTTTTTCTTTTGTTTCAATTATTTCAGGCATTGTTTCTTCTATTGAAGGTAATTTAATTTCTGTTAATTCAGGCATATCATCTTTAGTTGGTATACCTAAAATATTTTCTTCTTTAGGTTTTTCTTCAACTACTGGAGCTTTTACTTCTTCAATTAATTCATCAGGTTTACTACTATCATAGATTGTTTTAGAGATAGTGTTACCTACATTATCATATACAGTAGTAGTTTCAATCATTTGATTACTAAAGAATTTATTTTCGCTATCTGAATAATTATTTTCAGAATATTTATCTTTGGCTTTATTTTTTTCTATTTCTAAAAATGTTTGAGGTTTTATTAATTCCTCATAAGAATTTAATGCTGTACTGTTATCCTGTTGAGGAAGTACTTGTGAATTATTATCTTGTTGATTTTGTTTATCTAAATTATTATAGAATTCATCCGAGAAAATAAATCTGCGTGGAGAATTCCCAAATTGCTCATCTTGATTCATAATAATTCCTCCCTATTTTATTCTTAAAGTTATTATAACATATTTTTATTTTTTTTTATATATATAAATAAAAAAAACTCTAATGATAGAGTTTGATTTTTATATGGCGGAGTGAGAGGGATTTGAACCCTCGCTACGAGTTACCCCGTACTAACGCC
>CAMPBR010000022.1 GCA_946639185.1 uncultured Mycoplasmatota bacterium | reverse complement strand
TTTGATATTATTTTAATGGATGATATGATGCCAAAAATGACTGGATCAGAAACATTAGCTAATTTAAAGAAAATGTTTCCTGAATTTAATATTCCAACTGTTGTGTTAACAGCTAATAACATAATAGAAAAAAGAGGACAATATTTAGCTGATGGTTTTGATGATTGTTTAGCTAAACCAATTGAAAAAACTGAATTAAACAAAATATTAACACATTATTTAAATAAGAAAGAAGAAACAACAACTGTTAAAGAGAATAATGTAGAAGAAACATTGAATTTAACTAATAAAAAAATATTATTAGTAGATGATAATAAGTTAAATTTGAGAGTAGCTGAAAATGTTTTAAAAATATATAATCCAATTATTGAAACATCAAATAGTGGGAAAGAATGTTTAGATATATTAGCTAAAAATAACTATGATCTTATATTGATGGATGATATGATGCCAGAAATGACTGGTACAGAAACTATGAAAATTTTAAAAGGAAATGAATCATTTACTACACCAGTAGTAGTATTAACAGCTAATGCTATTGAGGGTGCACGAGAAAACTATTTAAAAGAAGGTTTTGATGATTACTTAGCTAAACCTATTGATAAAAAAGAATTAGAAAGAGTATTAAAAAAATTTATAGTAAATGATATTAAAACTCCTAAACCAATAGAAATAATAGATGAAAATCATTATCATACTAGAAATTTCTTAGAGGAAAATAATATTAGTGTTGAAGAAGGATTAAGATATTTAAAGACAATGGATGCCTATAATGACGAAATTAAAGATTTCTTAAGGGATATGCCTAATAAGGTTATTAGAATTAATCAATATCGCTTATCTAAGAACATGAATAATTATATTATGGAAATGCATACATTGGCTAATGATGCAAAATGTTTAGGAATATATAAATTGTATGCAATGGCAACAACTCATGAATTAAATGCAAAAGATAATAATTTAAGATTTATTGATGATAATTTCAACGAGCTAATGCTAGAAATAAATAGAGTAGTTACAGTATTAAAGAAATATAGAGGATAATCTTAAATTTATACTAAAAAGACTTTAACAAAAGTCTTTTTTTTGATACAATTAGATTAACAATAAGGAAGTGGCAAGATGAGTGGAATATGGTTACCAATTGGTGCATTAGTATTAGCAATCTACATAGTAGTATTGTTTTTTATAAGGGGTTCAGTAAGGAATCCAGAAACTATAATATATAAAAAATTAATTCTTTTTAATTTATTACATTCTGTGCTTGCAGTTTGTACTTATATATTTGCAATGAAAGCAGGAAATCCATATTTTACGGGTTTATTACAATCTTTATATTTAATAATAATGACTTTAATGTTATTATTACTATTAAAATATTTAATTGAAATAAATAAAATAAAAAATAAAAAGAAAATAAATATTTTCTTTAAAGCTATTACAGCTATCATAGCAGTTTTTATAATGGTATTACCTATTGATACTATTATTACTGGTGAAATAGTTAAATTTAATGGACCAGCTTATAATGTAGCTTTGCTTGATGTAGTATTAAATACATTACTAATTATATTTTTTAGTTTAATATTTTACAAAAAAAATAAAAATGGAAAAATTAAATTATTACCTTTTATAATTCTATTTGCTTTATTTATAGTTGATATTATTATTCGTAATTATTATCCACAAGTAATTATGGAAACATTCATTTTTACTTTAAGCTATTTAGTTATGTATCATACAATTGAAAACCCAGATGTTAAGTTAATAAAACAATTAAATTTAGCAAAGAATCAAGTTGAAAAAGCTAATAAAGATAAAAGAAATTTTATATCTAGTATGAGTCATGAAATAAAAACTCCATTAAATGCCATAGTAGGTTTTAGTGAGTGTATTAAACAAGAAAAAGATATTAATTCTTGTTATAAAGATGCTGATGATATTATTGTAGCTAGTCAAAATTTACTAGAAATAATAAATGGAATATTAGATAGTAATAGAATGAATTTAGCTATTACAAATTATAACTCTAGAGAAGTATTTGAAAAATCAGCTAAATCAGTAATGAAAAAAATATCTGATAAAAAAATAGAGTTTAATTATAATATTAGTGATGATATACCATCTGTACTACAAGGAGATATTGGAAAGTTAAAACAAATTATTAACAATATATTAATTAATGCTATTAATTATACTGAACATGGATATATTAATCTTGATGTTACATCTGTAAATAATAAAGAAACATCAAAATTAATTATTAGTATTCAAGATACAGGTAGAGGATTTAAGCAAGAACAAATCGATAAAATATTTAATAATAGTGAACTATTTTTAGAAGATAAAAATCAATTAGTCGATAAAGTAACAGCAGATCTTATTTTAATTAAAAAATACGTTGAAATGATGGATGGAAATATCAAAGTACAATCAAAATATGGAGAAGGTACTAGATATACAATTTATATAAACCAAAAAATAGTTAATGATGAACATGAATTAGCTAGACTAAAAAAAGAAGATTACGAAGTAAAATCAATTAATTTAGATAATAAAAAAGTATTAATAGTTGATGATAATAAATTAAATATAAAAGTATGCACAAAATTACTTAATGCATATAATCTTGATATTTCAGCAGTAGAAAGTGGATTAGAATGCCTACAATTATTAAAAAGCGGGGCAAAATTTAATCTTATATTAATGGATGATTTAATGCCTAATATGACAGGTACTGAAACTTTGGCTAATTTAAAAAAAGAATTTACTAATTTCAGCATTCCAACTGTTGTTTTAACAGCAAATAATGTTGTTGAAAAAAGAGAAGAATATTTAAATTCAGGATTTATTGATTGCTTAGGTAAGCCAATTGAAAAAACACAGCTAAATAGAGTTTTAGTAAAATATTTAGGATTAGATGAAAATAAACAAAATATTAAAGAAAAAGAAACTGATAATCAAGTAGCAGCATCAGAAGAAATAGATTTAACAGGTAAAAAAATATTAATAGTTGATGATAATAACTTGAATTTAAAAGTTGCAGAGAACTTTATTAAACCATATAAGCCAATAGTTGAAACAGTTAATAGTGGAAAAGAATGCTTAATGCGTACTAAAACAGAAAAATATGATTTAATTTTATTGGATGATATGATGCCACAATTATCTGGTATAGAAACTATGCAACTTTTAAGAAAAAATAAATCATTTAATACACCAATTATTGTTTTAACAGCAAATGCTATTGATGGAGCAAAAGAAAACTATTTAACTGCTGGATTTGATGATTATCTATCTAAACCAATTGATAGAGAAAAATTATTAGATATTTTAAAAAAGAATATTTTTGATAAAGAAAATAGTACAAACAAGCAAGTAGATATTAAGTCAATGCATACTAAAGAATTTTTAAAACAACATGGAATAATGGTTGAAGATGGACTAGAATATCTAAAAACTATGGATAACTATGATAATGCTGTACAAGAATTTTTAGATAGTATTGCTGCTCAAGCAGTTAAAATTACTCAATATAAAACATCTCATGATTTGGCTAATTATGCAGTAGAAGTTAATAATTTAAGAAAAAAATGTCGTAATTTAGGTATTAATAAACTGGTTGATATGGCATTTAATCAAGAATTAAAAAGTAGAGATGGAAGTGTTAAATATATAGATGAACACTTTGATGAATTTTTAAAAGAAATATATAGATATGTTAAAATTTTAAAAAAATATAATGGTGTTAACAAAAAATAGTTGACAGAAGCAAAATTGTATTATATAATACTACTAGATTTAGAAAGGAAGTGTTATTATGGCAGTTAAATTAAGATTAACAAGAATGGGAGCAACTAAGAGACCTACATACCGTATCGTTGCTAGTGATTCTAGAACTAAAAGAGACGGAGAATACTTAGAATTAGTTGGAACTTATAATCCAATCGCTAATGAAACTAAAATTAATGAAGAAGTTGCATTAAAATGGTTAAGAACTGGTGCTCAACCTTCAGACACAGTTAGAAATTTATTATCTAAAGCTGGTGTTATGAAAAAATTTGCTGATGAAAAAAAAGGTAAATAATTATGAATTTAGTAGAATTAACAGAGTTTCTAGTAAAAACATTAGTTACTAATAAAGAAAATGTATCAGTAAAAGAATTTGATACTGATGAAGAAAACACTATTCTTATTCAAGTTTTAGTTGATAGTAGTGATATAGGAAGAGTTATCGGAAAAGGTGGAAAACTTGCTAACTCTATAAGAACTTTAGTTCAAGCTAGTAGCTATATTAAAGATAATAAAAAAGTTAAAATCAATATTGATAGTTTTTAATCAATATTGATTTTTTTAATTGTTTATAATAAAGAATTAGAGTATAATTATATTAGGTGATAATATGAAGAATAGAATATTAAGTGCTATTATTTTATTACTAATCTGTGTACCATTACTTATAAAAGGTGGTGAATATTTTGCAGGATTAGTATTAATTGTTGGAGTATTATGCTTTAAAGAATTATATGATCTAAGATTAAAGGAAAAAAAATTATCTTGGTTAATATCAATACTTGCTTATTTAGCAGTAGGGTTCTTAATCCTAAATAATTATCAAGGAAAAGAATTAACTGTTACACTAGATTATCGTATTCTTACATTTATGTTATTAGCATTTTTAGTACCATTAGTTATAATTGGTGATAATAAAAAATATAATTTATTGGATGCTTTATATTTAATAGGGTGTACATTATTTATTGGCTTTTCATTTAACTTAATGATTATACTTAGAAACTATTCTTTAACTTATTTTATTTATTATTTAGTTATAGCAGTATTTACTGATACATTTGCTTTAGTAGGAGGCAAATTAATTGGTAAAAATAAATTAGCCCCAACTATTTCGCCCAATAAAACAGTTGAAGGTTTTGTTGTTGGTACAATAATAGGAACAATAATTGGTATTATGTATTATCTAACCGTAATAAATTCAAGTATTCCTTTTATTAATTTGTTTATAGTTACATTAACTCTTTCAATGATAGGTGAAATTGGTGATTTAGTTTTCTCACAAATAAAAAGATATTATGAACAAAAAGATTTTTCTAATATTATTCCAGGTCATGGAGGAATGTTAGATATGTTTGATAGCTTTATATTTATTATAGTAGCTGTATTATTATTTATTAATATTATATAGGAGGCATATATGTTAGTAACATTAATTTATTTTATACTTATATTAGGATTAATTGTTTTAGTCCATGAGTTTGGACATTTCTTCTTCTCTAAATTGTTTGGAATTTATGTATATGAATTTGCAATTGGTATGGGGCCTAAAATCTTTAGTAAGAAAAAAGGTGAAACAGAATATTCAATTAGAGCTATTCCAATTGGTGGATTTTGTTCATTAGCTGGAGAAGATGTAGAAGCTGATGATGAAGCTAAAATTGCTAAAGATAGAAGATTAAATGCTAAACCAGCTTGGCAAAGATTTTTAGTAATGTTCTTTGGAGCTGGAAATAACTTTATTTTAGCTCTATTAATACTATTTATAGTAGGTTTAGGTTGGGGAGCTGTATCTAATGATGCGATAGTTAGTGAATTAGTTAAAGATGGACCTGCAGAAAAAGCTGGTATCTTAGTTGGAGATAAGATTAAAAAAATTAACGGTCATATAGTTAAATCTAATGATGATGTAGCTATTTATATTCAAATTGAAAGTAAAGATAAGCCAATTACCTTTACAGTTGATAGAGATGGTATTAGTAAAGATATAAAAGTAAAACCTGAAAAAGAAGAAGTAGAAGGAACTACTGTTTATCGTGTAGGTATTATGTCTGGTGGAAAAGTAGAACATGGAATTATAGCTTCTGTTAAATATTCTTTTACTAAAATGTTTTCCTTATTTAGACAAATGATCATAACACTTAGAGGTTTATTTACAGGTGGATTATCTGTAAAGCAATTATCAGGACCTGTAGGTATTTATAATGTAGTTGGTACTCAAAGAGAAGCAGGAATACAAAATATTTTATACTTAATTGCTTTATTAAGTGTAAATGTAGGATTCATTAATTTATTACCATTACCAGCATTTGATGGTGGTAGAATTCTTTTCTTAATAATAGAGAAAATCAAAGGAAGTCCAGTATCTCCTGAACTTGAAAATAAGATTCATACAATAGGATTTATATTATTACTTGTATTAATGATTTATATTACATTTAACGATATTATAAAATTGTTTTAATGTAAAATGATGTCTAATTAATGTAAATTACTTGTTTAAGTTTAGAATACAGTTTATATTATAATTAGGGAAGGTGATAGTGTGATATATCCATCAATAGATAAAATACTTAATGTCATTAATTCTAAATATGAATTAGTACATATTATTAGTGCTAGAAGTAAAGAAATGGCTAGAACTGGTCATTATCAAATGCCTGAATATAAATATATGTCAAAGAAAAATTTAGGTAGAGCATTAGAAGAAATAGAAAGTAATTTATTAGTAGTTAAAAAAGATTAAGAAATTAATCTTTTTTTCATGTATAATATAAGTAGGTGATGATATGCAAGTAAATAAATTTACTAAAAGTAGAAATGGAATGTATATAGTTACTTTAGAAGATAAAACTAAATTAACTATTCATGAAAACTTAATATTAAAATATGATATATTAATATCTAAAAATATTTCTGATAGCTTAAAAGAAAAATTATTAGAAGAAAATAAAAAATATGAAATATATGAAGTAGCTCTTTCATATATAAATAAAAAATTAAGAAGTAGTAAAGAATTAATAAAATATTTAATAAAAAAGGAATATCCTAATGAATTAATAGATAATGTAATAGAATTATTATATAAAGAAGGATATTTAAATGATAAAATATATGCCAAATCATTAGTACATGATCGAATTGTATTATCCATGGATGGTCCAAATAAAATAAAAAAAGAATTATCTGATAATAAAATAGATAATTCAATTATTGAAGAAGCTTTAGAAGAATATACTAAAGATATAGAACTTGAAAGAATAGAAAAAATAGTTAACAAGCAAGTAAAACTTAATAAGAATAAAGGTTCAAATCTATTAAAGAAAAAGATTAATATGTATTTAATTAATCTAGGTTATAATTATGATTTAATAAATAATGTTTTAAATAGTATAAAGATATCAGATAAAGATTTATATAAAAAGGAATATGATAAATTATATAAAACTTTAAGTAAGAAATATTCTGGTAAGAAATTAGAGTATAAGTTAAAGCAAAAACTATATCAAAAAGGTTTTAATATAAATGATTATGAATAAGAAAAGGACTTCAGTTGAAGTCCTTTTTATTATTGGTTACTAGATGTTAAGCTTTTCTTTTGATTATTAAGATATCTTTCATATTGATCTTTTAAACTATCATCTTGAATATTAACCTTATATTCTTTTCTTAATTTTTCTAATGCTGTAACTTGAATAGTTGGATCATTAGTTAATTTTTGATTAGCTAAAGTTTCAATAATTTCAGATTTAACAGTTTTTAATTTTGGCTTTTTAGCTTGTTTAACTCTATAAATAATATGATATCCATAAGAAGTCTTAACAGGTTCAGTTGTATATTTACCATCTTCTAGATTTAAACTAGCTTTTTCGAAAGCATCATCCATCTCACCATTACCAAATGCATGAAGTAAACCACCTTTAGAAGCATTTGATGAATCATCAGAATGTTCTTTAGCTAAAGTATTCCAATCTTCACCATTATTTAATTTAGAAATGATTTCTTTAGCTTCTTTTAAAGCATTCTTTTCAGCCTCTTCTTTTTCAGCATCAGTAGCAGTATTACTAACATCTGGTGTAATTAAAATATGTTTAACAGTAAGCTCACCAAATATTTCATCATTATAATACTTTTCAATTTCATTATCAGATACTAATGATTTTGAATAGTCTTCTACAGCTTTATTTCTTTTATATTGAAGAGTTAAATACTTAGTTAATTCATCCATAGTATCGATTCCCCAAGCTTGATAAGTTTGTTGTAATAAAGTTGCTTCACTACCATTACCATATTGCTTAATTAATAATTCAATTTGTTCTTGTACTTCAGCTTTTGAATCTTTAGTATCCTTATACTTTTTGTTTAATATTTCAGTATCAACTAATTTAAGTAATGCATCAAGTGCATATCTTTCTTTTACTTCATTATATAAAGTATCAACAGAAATATCATTTCCTTTTAATGTAACTACAGCATCTTGTCCATTTTCTAATTTTGGTACTTTTCCACATCCAGTTACTAAAAGTAGAGCTGCGGCAGAAAGACCAAATAATTTAATTGTATTCTTTTTCATGTTTATCCTCCTAATACAAGTATTATCATAGCAAATTATCAAGTAAAATACAATAATTTAAGAAAATAATGAACCAATTTTTATTTTTTCCATATGATAAAGTGAGTAATCAAAAAAAGGAGGAATTGACTTATGGGTAATTATGTATCAAGTTCCGCTATTATTTTAGTATTATTTATTTTATTAGTAATTATTCTTGGCGCATGGATTTAATATTTAGGAGGTGGAAATATGTGTCAACAAGAATCTAACTGTGGACGTAATACTGGTAGTGGTTTTGTATTTATAATCGTTTTATATATTTTACTTGCTATTATTTTAGGTACATGTATAGGCTACTAGTAAAAGGGGAATATCCTCTTTTTATTTAAAAAGATATCAACACTTTTGTTGATATCTTTTATTAATTATTTAGTTTATCTAATACTTCTTTAACATCTAATAAATTATCTTGCCTAAAAGCCATTTTCCAACAATCATCAGTGTATCTTGGAATTAAATGTACATGATAATGTTTAACTTCTTGACCATAATTATTATTTTGAACAATAGTTAATCCTTTACAATTTAATTTTTCAGTAAGAAGCTTATGCATTTTCTTTTCTACTTCTAAAATATGACTAGCTAAACTACTACTAACTTCATCAACAGTTACTATATGTTCTTTTGGAATTATTAACATATGACCATTAGTATTAGGATTTATATCTAAAAATACTAAAACTTTATCATCTTCATATACCTTATTTGAGGGAATTTCTCCTTTGATAATTCTACAAAATAAACAATCCATTTTATCATCTCCAATATTATTTTAACATAAAAAGTAAAATATATTATATTTAAATATTTTTTCTTTAAAAATATGCTAAAAAGTGCTAAAATAATGACAGGAAAAGAGTGATATTATGAATTTTTTAATTAAAGACTTATACGCAAATAGTATAGATGGAAAAGAAATATTAAAAAATTTAAATTTAGATATAAAACCGGGTGAAATTCATGTTATTATGGGACCAAACGGAACTGGTAAATCTACTTTATCTAAAGTTATTTTAGGAAGTAATGATTATAATGTTAAAAGTGGAGATATTTTAGTTGATGGTAAAAGTATTTTAGATTTAGATACAACTAATCGTGCAAGACTTGGAATATTTTTAGCTATGCAATCACCACTAAGTATTGAAGGTGTTACTAATAGTGAATTTTTAAGATGCGCTTTATCTAGTGTATCTGGTAAACAAGTTGGTATCTATGAATTTATTAAGAAAATGGAAAAAGGAATGGATGACTTACACATGGATCATTCTATGATGCATAGATCACTAAACCAAGACTTTTCAGGTGGAGAAAGAAAGAAAAATGAAATACTTCAAATGAAAGTATTAGAACCAAAACTAATAATTCTAGATGAACTTGATTCAGGACTTGATGTAGATAGCTTAAAAATAACTTGCGATAATATAAATGAATATCTTAAAGCTAATAAAGATGCATCTGTTTTAATAATTACTCATTATACAAAGATCTTAGATTATATTAATCCAAATTATGTACATATATTAAATAAGGGAACTATCGTTAAAACAGGAGACTTTAGTTTAGCTAAATTAATTGAAGAAAAAGGGTTTAGTGTAATAGATGGAGAAATTAATCATGAATAAAATATTAGTAGATAATAAAAATATATTTGATTTTAATACTAATATTTTTTTTAAATATAAAGAATTATTTATAAATTTAGATAATACTAATAAAAAGACAACTATTGAAGTATTAGATAATATTAAGACTATTATTACTATTGTTGGAT
>CAMPBR010000021.1 GCA_946639185.1 uncultured Mycoplasmatota bacterium | reverse complement strand
TATTTAATCTTGCACAGCAAAATTTAACCAAATTGTTGTGCAGAAACTGTGCAGAGCAAATAAAAAGCATATATAGGTTACGTAGCTATATATGCTTTTTTAATTATAGTCTATATTTACAATAATCTTGTCTCTAGCCACACAAATGCCGTTTTTAACTATGAAGCATTCTACATAGTGAGGTCCAAAAAAATTTGCAGTTTCATTTTGTGTTTCAGTTCCCTTTATTATTTGCCCTCTTATGCAACTTCTTTTTACAGCTTCACTTCCAACGTTTCTCACTTTCCAATAAATATCATATGGTTTTAAGACGTTACAATTTGTAATAATAAATTTTAATTTCCTATTTTGTTTTATCTTATAATGGTTTCTTATAAATTCGCTTAACATTGCAGGTCTAAATCCACTTTGAGTTATTTCACAATCAATTTTTAAATCTGATGTTATATAAATAGGATATAATTCTTCAATAAACTGTTCATTATTAGAAAATCCATATTCATTTGCTGCTTTTTCACTAATAGGAAATCTATTACCAAAAATTTCACGTAATTTAGACAGTTTATCATCAGCATTAAATAATTCATTGTAAGATTTTTTACTTTTTTTCACGAAATTAAAATTTTTATTTAATATCAATTGGTTACTACCTAGAGCATACCACTGCTTTTGTTCTTCACTTTGCTCACTAAAATATTTAAATACATTTGTTATCAAATCACAGTATTCAGACTTGCTAAACCATCTATATGTGATATTTTCATCTAGAAAATTTTTTACTAATGTATCAATTAGTAATCCACAAATTGAAACCCCATTATTAGCTTTCCATTCCCTTATCATTTGGCAGATATCTCTATACGTTGTAGTTGTATTTATCATATTATTAGTTTCATTTATTTCTTGAATCGGCTTGGTAGTTTTCCAACTTCCTCCATCATGAGTATCAGGAAATTTATAGGAATTATCCGATTGTTTAAAACCTGGAACTAATTCAATTTGATATTTTTTAAATGATATTACTACTACTTGCCCATCTCCTTTGATATCAGTTAATGGGTATTGTTCTTTTAATTCATCCCTAATCTCATTTAGGAGTTGTGATTGACCATTGGAATCATAATCATCAAATCTTTCATAAATCTCGTCAGGTAGTTCGTAAATTACATCAATATCACTTTCTCCCTTTATTGATGTTTTTCGCCCCATAGATCCAACAATCAAATAATTGTCAGATGAAGAATTCTTATAATATTTTTGATTCAGTTTTTTTGCAATATTCTCCAAAGACGTAATAATCTCGTCTATATTATCAACTTGTAAGTTTTGCAAAAATTCATTAAACTCGTTGCTCATTTTATTTATCTCTTTCATTAAAGAATTCATTATTTATTTCTTCATCTTTTCTATTTTTTAATTTATATTCAGCCTGTTTCATTTCTTTTTTAGAAGGAGACTCTAATTTTGAATAAATAGTTTTTCTATATTCTAAATTAGTCTCTAAATATTTTTTAGCTTCTTCCCAATCAATAATATCATTTTTTAAATATTCTAGTTTCATAGTTAGTAACTTTTTCATATACCATAAATCATTTACATTATCATTAGATATTCTAATTCTATTTTCATAATTAGAAAAATTAAACACGTTGTCTACAATAACAGAAATTGTAGTTATAGCGCTTGTGATCAATGCTCCTATATAAACTTCACAATATAGAAATATTACAGATATAAAACTTGCAATACCAACTAACAGTTCCTTTATAATTTTATATACTTTATTTTTTAAACGTAATTTATCAAGAACAGTAGCTTGAATTTTATGTGTCCAAATAATATCATTTATACTTTCTTTATATAGATTAATAATAACATCTTTTTTATTTTTCATTAAATCATCCCCCTTTCTTTAATATTTTAAATACTAGCATATAATGACACTTGCGACACTTGTTTTTAGGTATACACCCACATATTTAAGTGACACAAGTGACAAAATGTTATTTTTTTCTAAACAAACCTTTATCAATAAATTCAAGAAACCCATCATTTCTTAAAAACTGTAATTGTTGTCTTATTTTTTCTCTAACATGAGAATTTTCTGGATGAAGTTGCTGTAATTGTTCCTCATATAAGTATATGTCATCCAAAGAAAATTCATCGCCAGGAATACTTTTAATAATGTTTTTTACATCATTTTTCCAACCTGTACTTTCTTGAATTATTGTTAATCGTTCACATATCTTATTATATATATCATTTGGGTTCAATTCATCAATGAATACTTTACCACTCAATCTATTCAAATATTTTTTTAATTCTCCAAATTGATCACGCGATAATTTAATATTATTATCTTCCTCGTATTTTTTTACAGCTTTAATAATATTCTTAAATACATCTTTATTATTTACAAATGTGCAGGAAAGAAGTGGAAATATCTTTCCATTAATATCATTTTCACATATATATTTAGTTAATTCATAATGATCATCTAATGACTCATCATATGTAAATCTCGCATACCACCATAGTCTTGATAAACCATTCAAAAAAACAGCTTTAGTACTATTCCAGAAGAAATAGTTATTCAAAATATGATTATTTCTCTTTTCTTTATCAGCTGGCAAAGGCCATCTATGTTGCATATATTTCCAAAATATTGTATGAGCCATACCAGACCATAATCTTTCATCACTTGCTTGAGAATCTGTTAAAAATTTTAAATTTTCATACAAAGTTACCATATTATCAAAATCATCATTAATCCCATTATCCATTTTTAATTCAAAATCAGGAACTTCAACTTTGGTAAAAGGTAATAAAAGCTTTCGATTAGGATATTTTTGTTCTATCCAAGTATTATCACCACAATAATATTTAGCATTAGCAGTAAGATCTTGTTTCTTTAAAAGATCTACCGCATTTTCTTTAAAGTATAACAATTGCATCTATTTTACCTCCTAATCTATTTTTCCTTTAATCCATTCAAACCCTGGTGCTAAAGGATAATCTAATATTTTTTGTGCAATCAATAGTGATCCTGCAGATTTAATAAAAGTAGAACTTAATTCTTGATCAAATAAATCTTGAATTTTTCTTTTAATAACCCTAAACCATTTGTTATCTTCATATTCTTCAAAAATATCATCATCTCTGGACAACTCATCGAATACAAATGTTAAAGCAGGTAAAATAACCATTGAATTAGCTACTTCAAGACAATGTTTAGCATATTGAGAATAAATAATAAATTCATCTTCTGGTAAATATACATATATATTTTGATCTGAATAATCCACAGTCATACCTTTATCATCTGTTTGACTCTTACTAACCTTAATAACTGAAGTAACTTTAGTAAATTCATATATATCTTTTTCAATAAAGACACTCTCTTGTTTTCCAACAGCTATAATACTTCCTTTTTCAAGACTAAAACTATCTCCATGATAATCTTCGTTAAAATTCACACTACAAAAGTTTTGAATGTTATCTGTTAATATAATAAAAGATTCTAATTCAACACGATTATTAACATCAATATTATTAAGAATAATGTTATTTACACCCAGTGTTAGGTCAACAATTCTTCTAAATTTTGTAGTTGGGCAATATATTTTAAGTATTGCTTTTGCTTTTCTTTCTCTAAGCAATTTAATAATATTAAAATCATCTACTTGAAATATATAATTAAGTTTTGAACATTTTTTTGTTTTTTCTAAAGTCTTAGTAGATTCTAAAACTAAATTAACATTTACATAGTCATCATTATAATTAGTCAATACAGGATAAGCAAATAATCTATTCTTGTTCATTGCCATATACATCTACCTCCATTGTCCAATTTTCATAATTATCCATATCATAAGTAATAGAATAAACATCTTTTGCTGTAACATTCTCAATAAATATTGAGTTATCTATAAAATCATATTTTAAACCTGTGTTAGTTGGATTATTATTCTTTAGTACCCTTACATTTGTCAAATTTGTTTTTTCTTTATATCCTTCACCAGAAATATTTAATTCAATTTTAACAATTTCCTCATCGATAGATGATGAAAATAATATTTCATTATTTTTCATACGCATCTTACTTGGAATAATTCTTCTTTTTACTTTAGAATATCTTTCTTCAGGTCTTGGATTTGGATTAGGATGTGGTCCTGGACCAGGCCCTGGATGAATAGGCTTTTTCTTCTTAATTATTTCACCATTTTCGTCTAATTCTAAATCATCCTCACCATCGACAGATTTAGTTTTTAAATCATTATTTTGTTTAATTGGAGTTTCTCTTATCTCAATTTTAGAAATAACATCATCACTTAATGATTCCTCTTTTTCATTATTATTATCACCAAATAATTCATCATCTGGTAATAATTCACTCATTCCTTCAGCATCAATTTCATCTTTAATCGAAGATGTAAGTTTTTTTCTAATTGTATCACGTACAAAACCATTTAATTTATCAATCATTGCTTGAGCTTCATCAGGATTTGTACTTCTACTAGCTGACCATTTATTATGAGTTGCATTTTCTAATTTCCTAAAATAATCATTAACCTTAGGTCCGATCATTTCTAAAACACCGTGATAACAACCTAATCGAGGTAAATATTTAATATCTAATATTTTCATTCCTGTAGACCTAACAGCCGCTACTGTATTTATTGAAGTATATTTATCAGTTGTATCATCAACTCTTAATCTTAGTATTAAATCATTTTCGTTAAATAATGAAAATGATTCTGAAATAACATCTTCTTTATCATTTTTTAAAATTTCATAATAATATGAAGTTTCTTGAGAAAGAAAGTTATTTATTTCCTCATCTTGCATATAATCTTCGATATTTGACTGATTCAAAACATATTCTCCATGGCATATATCTATTTCCAGATCATTATTAAAAACAGCTAAAAAGAAATTATCTATAACAGAGGCAATAATTTTTTTCTTCCAATTCTCAGTATCCTCTTTAAATCCAATTATATAGATATCTGTTCCATATTCCGTTCTCGGATATTTTTCTTCTAAATTTAATAATTCTGGTATTCTAAATAACTCTTCATCAGATTCATAATAGCCTTCCCCTAATGCTGTAGTTCCATCCGCTAAATCATATCCAGATAATCTAGCTATTCCACACGAAGCTTTTAAGCCATCCTTTGCGTAAGTACTATAAAAAACAGTATATAAAGAAGAACAAATAAATGATGCAAACTTACCTTTACCCTTACTACCACCAGATCCCTCAGGTTTATCAGATACACCGGCATTTTTAGTTAAATTACACCAAGGAGATGATTGTTTCTCGTTAGATCCAATAAGTCCAGTTGTATTATAATCAGCAATTCTTAAACATCTAATTTTATCATTTTTTAATACATCTAATCCATTTTTGTAAAAATTTGGAACTTCTTTATCATTTTTATAAAAATCATTATTAAATTTATATTCTTTTTCAAATACTTCAACAAATTCATCATATCCAGGAATAGATTTACTATCAATCCAAAATTCATCAAAAGAAACTCTTATTGTTTTACCACCATTTGAATATTCTTTTATAAATTTTGTATCAAGTGAATTTTGACAAATTTCTTTAGCTAATGCAGGCACTGGATTATCTTTAAACTCTTCACCAATATTGTTAAAACCATTGATACTAATTCTTTCTGCACTTGGAAAATTCCATTTTTTCATACTATTTCCCCCTTAAAATAAATTTGTTTTCTTTTTTTTCAAATTTCATTTTAGTAATTTTTAATTCATTTTCAATTGCGCTAAAGATTTGTTTCACTTGCTGATCAGTATATTTATAATTATTAGTATTAGAACAATTACCTAAAAGTCGTAATGTTTGCAATATCGTATTTGTCCTATTTTCAGCAATTTTTAAAAATCTTTCTTCCTTTTTCTTATCATTTTCCATAAAATCACCTCTTTTTGTTAGCTATATATTACACACATTTCAAATATATGTCAAGCATATATTTACTATATTTTCAATATGTAGTAAAAAAGAGACTTGTTATAGTCTCTTTACTCATAAGTTTCTTTCCAGATTTTAATTGTATTATCAATGCATTCATTCCATTCTTTATATGAATCTAATTCTAAAGTATTTAAATGGATATTTTTAATTAATTCAATAAAATATTTTATATGAATATTTTTAGTATAAATATAACTAATAACATCACTATACTGTTCTATAGTAAGTGGTATTACAGGAACTGGATTACCCATCCAACTTTCCTTGTTTAAAAGGAAAAATTGCCAATCTGTTCTTTTATTTATAGAATTAGAAATAAATAATCCGTACACTTCTTTACCAGCATCTTGATCTATGAATTTCATAACATGATCAATAACACTAGAGCCTTCGTGTTCCCATTGTTGTACTCCACTCATAAGTGATACCTCTGGTATTAAAATAGTGTCATTATAATAAAGTTCCATATCAGGTGTATTATTTTTACCTGGGGCAAAACTTTTAGGAGTTAAATCTTCTTCTACATCAAAATTTCTAACAACATTTTGATTACCATCTATAGCTACTAAAGACTTCCATGTATTACATTCAAGCCATAATGCAGCCATATCTTCGCTCTCTCTTGATTTAATAGAATCGAATCTATCAGTAATTTCTTTCCTAGTATCTTCATTTTTAGAAGTATATTTAATAAAGATTTCTTCATTCAATGTAGTTAATTTAGTAATTAATTCTTCTTCAAATAATTTTAATTCTGTTGAACTATCCATTGAATTGACTTTAGAATATAATTCTGCAGAATCTAATTCAATCTCCAATTCATATTTTTCATTAACTATATGAATAGTTTTATCTAATAAATTAATCTTATCAACTAATAATGATTTTCGATCATCCTTATTTTCCCAAGGAAGAATTATATTATCCGGATTACCATACCATTCCATATAAGCGTCAAGATTATCATTATTGATAGTTATAAATGAATATTTGCTATTAATTAATTCAACCTTTTTCTTAGAATGTTCAGCAATTCTAACCTTTTTATATAGCCCTCTACCAGAAATATCAAATAATCTAGTAAAATCAAGTGCTCTCATAATAGAATCTATATATGACAAAGGATCACCTTTATTAGGTTCTTTCACATAATCAAAATATTCTTTTGCATACTTATTGAAGATTTCTTCACATTCACTAGATTTCATTTTATTATCTAGCGCATTATAGTCTGCTCTAAATTTTTTTATAGAATTTGCCAAAGAATCATACTGAGATATATCATTACATAAGAAAATATATGCCAATTCATATCCATTTAAGTATTCAAGATCTAGTAATAATTTGATTATTATTTGTAATGGAAAAACTCTATTTCCATCTTTTATATCACGTCCGTAATTAGTACATACAGAAGGAAAATTCATTTTTAAAAGTTGTTTTAAAAATAATTCACTATCAAATTTACCTTCTGAAATTAGTTTTCCTGCTTTAGTAACTCTAATTAATCCTTCATTATCAATATATCCAAATCCATAAAATTTATATGTAGCAAGATCATTTCTAGCATTACTTTCAGAATCTGCTTTACCATCTTTAGTACCATTTAGATAATCTTCATAAGATAAACCATTAATAGGAGAATCCTCTTCCTCTAGTTGTGCATCAAAATAATACTTTCTTCTAATTGGGTGAATCTTTATATTATTTGCAGCAAGCTTATTAGCTGTATAATCCCAATTTTCATTTTCTAAATTTGAAAAATATTTAAACCATTGAACTGTTTTAATTACACTTCGTGGTTTATTTCTCCATCCCCAACTCATATAAACCTCCTAAAGATCATAATTAGTGATCAATAAATGTTCAACATCTTTATCATTTCTATTCATAAAACTTACTAAATATTTTTTATCAAACGATTCTATATTAAATCCTCTATCTTTATATAAGTCATATATAAAATCTGTATTTTTTATAATTAACATAAACTTAGCTTTTGTTTTTGATAAGTAATTTGCTAATCTTATTTGATCATCTTTATCAAAATCATTTTTTGCATATGTAGAAAATTCAGTATCGTATGGAGGATCTAAAAACATGAAATCATTCTCTGTTAATTCTACTTTGTTACAAAAAACTTCAAAATCATAATTACAAATTTTTGTTTTACTCATATATTTATTTAATTCATCAGAAGATACGTAATCTATCTTTTTAGAAAAGTCTTTTCTGTTATAACTAATTCCACCATAAGGTACATTAAATTCACCATTAGCATTATATCTAAACATAGATGCATAGCAAAAATCTCTAACAAAATAAAATACTGCGCAATAGAATTCATCACTTAACTTCAATTTTTTCTTATTATTATAAAGGTATCTAAAATACATATAGTAAGCGCTTTTAAAGGCACACTCAATATTACTCATTATATCGCTTACATTCATTTCATTTCGTTCAAGCTCAATTTTTTTCATTCTGTTTAATTTTGATATTAAATTCTTCTTAACTTCTTTAATAAAATTATATAAATTAATATCAAAATCTTCTTCCAATAGACTATTTAATTCTTTAGTATGTTTTTCAACAAACTTTTCCACTAATTCATCAGCGCTATTTTTGTTACTTTTAACTTTATCATAAATATCAGATAATTCATTTGTATTATCTTCAACCAAATGTTGAAGCGAAATCCAATTCTTATTTATTTGATTTAAGCTATCAATAAAACCTTTATCATGTTTTTTTATCATTTTATAAAGTAACATTAATTCGTCAGATTTATCATTAATAACCGAATTTTCACAATTTATATTTAGATATACTGCTCCTCCACCTACAAATGGTTCAACATATCTATTAAAATTTTTAGGCAAGTTTTTTAAAATTATTGGCAGTTCTTTTTCTTTACCACCTGCCCACTTAATAAACGTCTTTCTATTTTGCATACAATATCCCCCGATCTTAATTTATTAAATCTATATATATAGTTTTACCATCGTATTTCCAAACAGACTTAGATGGATTAAATACATTATCTTTGGTTAATAATCCATATTTTCTGTACATTTCAGTTATTCCTTGTGAAAAATATCTTCTATCTGAACTTATCCTTACATCTTTAATATCATTTCCATTAAAACATAAATCGAATTTATCACAGTCAGAAGGCAATTCATCAAATATTGCACGAGGAATACTAATAATTCTAGCTCTTATATCATTTGCTGTAATATCTTTTTCAATATCACTGACAATATATTCATTAGCATTATCATCAACAATATTTTCAACAACAGAATTCTTTTTATAAAATTTATTTAATTCATCATAACTAAATACTGGTTTATATACAAATCCAATATTATTTTCAATACAAATATCAACTAGCATTTTTCCGTCAATTAATACAATTGGTCTGTCATCACTTGTTTCTGCTTTTAATCTGGCTGGGCTAGAGAACATAGCAGTAGTAATAACAATTCCTTTTTCACCAGATGCCATATTACCTCTTAGCTTATCTATAATATCAACAGCTATTTTTTCGGATGGTTTAAATCTTTTAGCTTGTACGATATATTTTACAGAATCATCATTATTATTGATAACACCATATCTTATGCCTTCCAAATCAACTCCACCATCTCCAGAACGTTTTGTAACTCTTACTTCATCTAATCCAAGACATTCCAATAGTGGTTTTAAAAAATCTTCAAAATCATATCCAGTTTCAAACGATTTATATAATTCTTCAAGTATTGCTTCCTTTTCTTTTTGATCTAACTCAATCTTTTTCATACACAACTCCTATATATCTTTAGGCAACTTACTGTAATCATATTTAGTTGCTATCTCTTTTAATTCTTGTATTTCTTTATCAATATCTTCTAATGCTTTATCTAATGTATAATCAGTTTCTGCGTCCTCTTTTATTAATCTTAAGCCTAATTTTATTTCATTTAAGTTTTGCATTATCTTTAATGCTTTTTTTCTTTTATTAGCATCCCAATCTAAAATATCGTATTTAAATAATCTACATTCTTCTATAGTATTCTTTAAATCTTTTGTAGATTTATTTTTAAACTCATCATGAGAAAACCAACTCATAACTTCATTATAACCAGCCGCTTTTAAAAGTTGTTGCAAAGATAAATCTAATTCTTCTGCTATTCTTTTTAAAATCTCAGGATCTGGTTTAGCTACTCTACCGTTTTCTATATCATTTAAAGAAGAATTACTTATTCCAACTCTTCTTGCAAGTTCTCTTTGAGAATACTCTTTTGCAGTTCTTCCTCCAACAATTAATGTAGTTAATGCTTCACTATTGTTCATATTTTCACTCCCTTAAAAGTCTTCTTATTCTCTTCCATATCCATTATATCACATTTTGTCAGTTTTACAAAACATTTTTGTTCGGAATACTTGACAATTAAATTTAATTGTACTATATTGGTTTTAGTGAACGGTATACCGAACACTTAGAAGGAGGTGATAATATGGGTAACTTTAAAGTATATAGATCATTTGATGAATTCTTAAAAGATCCTAATTTATCATTAAGAGCTAAAGGTTTTCTTACAATGGTATTAACTAATAATATTACTACTGGTTTTGAAGTAGAAAACTACTGCACTGATACCAAAGAAGATATTAAAGATATTATATTAGAATTAAGAATTAATCATTATCTAAGATATAACGAAAAAGATAATACTTTAGAAGCAAATGCTATGCCATACGAAAAATGGGATAAAGTCAAAGACTTATTAGATTTATAGAAAGGAAGTGATGATGTATGACAGCAAGTGAAACTTTAAAAATAATAGCAAAACAATGGTGTAATCTAGCCGATTTAATGAAACTTGCAGGTGTTGGAAGAAATAATGCTTTATTTATTAAAAGCACTATTAAGAAAAGACTTGAAAGTGAAAACTATTATGTTCCTAATAATGCAGTACCTATGCAAGAAGTTGTTAAATATCTAAATATAGATATACCATACTTAGAAGCAAGAGCTAATCAAATAAAGGAGGCATAAAGATATGAAGGCTTTTGAAGATCTAAAAGAGAGCACAAAAAAAGACATCATAATCGATGGATTAATGAGGTCTAAAGGTGTTTACTTATTAGTATCTAAACCAAAGGTTGGTAAGTCACTATTCGCACTACAACTTGCCAACTCAATCGCAAATGGAAAACCATTTCTAGGTCATGAGATTCTAAAGCCTTCACCTGTCTTATATATTACTACAGAACTATCAGATAGTCAATTGAAGGACAGGTGTAACCTACTTGGAATAAGTTTTAAGAAGAATTCATTCTTCGCTATAGATAGATCTGATAAGCAATCTATTTACTTCAGAGATATAGAATATGAAGTAAAAGAATTTGCTGAAGAATATAATGGAAAAGTACTTATATTAGATATGTTAAAAGATATAAGTTTTGATATAGGTTATGACATTAATAGCTATCAAGATATAGCACAAAAACTTATGCCACAAATTAGAAGTTATGCTGACAAGTATAATTTGACAATATTATTTGTTCATCATTTGAACAAGCTAGGTAAAACATTAGGATCAACTGGTTTTGATGCCGTAGTTGATGGAATAATTAGATTAAGTAAAAACTGTTTTGATGACAGTACTATAAAGATGGAAATTATCAATAGAGATTTTCCAGATGATGAAGAATATCTTCATAAAGATAAGAATCAAGTTTTCTCAATAACACAAGATACTTCTCTGGATTATGTTAATCCTAACATTATCGGTTTTATCAAATATGCTATTAGAGAAAAGGATTTTGATTTCAATGTAAGTGAAATCATAAATAAAGCAAATCTAATGTGTACCCCTACTCAATTGGGTAAACTAATCAATAGCAATTTAGATTTGCTAGAAAAAGAAGGTCTTCATATAACTAAATATAGAACTACTGAAGGTAGAATGTATCATATTAAATATGAAGAACCTTCTTTAGAAAATGAGTAACGTGGCACGTTTTGTTTCGAAGAAATGAAAGTGGCGATAGTGAAACATTTTCATGTTTTAGAGAATTGATAAATTCGATAAAACACTTGTTACACAAGTGGAGCCTTTGATTTATTCATTGGCTTCTGACTTTGTAACAAGCATTAGGGATTTTTAAGGATCGCCTTAAACTCACGGGCTGTGCCCTAGTGAGATATGGCACACTTATAAATAAAAATGCCAATATTTATGAAAGGAGTACAAATGAATGTGGATTATCAAGTGCTCACTTTTAAAAATCAAATAAAACCGAAAGATATTGGTGGTCTTGGTGTAGAACTAGATCAAAGAAAAGGATCTGGTAATTATGCTAAAGAAAGAACTCAATTTAATATAGAGTATGTTGGATTAGATAATCATCCTACTCTATCTAGTAAAGTATATGAAACAATATATTCAAATAATATACACTTTAATAAAGGTGATAATACAAACATATTAAATGGATGTATTATTACATCTGGTCCAGAATTCTTCCGCAAGTTAGGATTGCCTATGAAAGATACAGGAAGAGTTCATGTTGAAGGTAATCATATTGGTGAACCAATCTTCTGTCCTGATATAAAAACTAAGGAAGATATTCCAGAAAAAATTTTGGAGTATTTTGACGAATCATATCGATTTATGTCGAATATTGTCGGGAAAGAAAATGTAGTTTATGCAGGAGTACATTTTGATGAAGATACTCCACATATGCACTTCTACTTTTTACCTATAGTAAATCAAGTAAAAAGAAAAGTATTTGAAACCGATGAGAATGGTAAAAGGATTACTAAACAAATATATACTAAAGATAATACTATTAAGAATGTTCCCGTTCAAAAGAAAGATGCTAATGGTAAAAGTGTATATGAAATTGAGTATGGTAAATTCTTAAACTCTGATGAATTTTGGAAACAACTTGGAGGGAAAGCATCATTTGCTAAACTACAAGATCAATATAATGAGTATATAACATCTAAAGGATTCGAATTAGACAGAGGTCAAGTTGGAGCCAATAAACACCACCAAGATAAAGCTGAGCACAATATAAAAGTATTAGAAGATAAAATAGATAAATTAAATAAAGAATTAGAAATGAATAAAAGAATAAATGAGGTTGAACTAAAAACTAATAAAGAAATTAATAATATAAACGAAGAAGAACTTTTAAACCCTTCTAAAGACATTTTTAAGAAGTATAAAGATAAAGATGTAGAGAAACTAATTGATTATAGTAAAGAAATTAAAAAAGAAAATATAATGTCTAAAAATGAATTAGAAAAGAAAGAATTAAAAATAGAAAAATTAGAGAATCAAATTAGTCAATTTAAATCTGGTAAAACTTATTCCGATAAAGAAAAAGTAATTGCTAATCAAGAAAGAATTATAAATGAACAAAAAGGTATTATAGAAAGTCTTACAGAAGAAGTTCAATCTTTAAAAGCAAAACTAAATAGATTATTAAATGTATTTCACGAAAAACTTAATAGTGCTTATTTAGCTGTTGCTCACCTACTCGGATTTAAAAATGTTAATAAAGATAATGTTAATCATGATCTGATGGATTATAAAGTTCAAGATATTAATCAAAAACATGAACCTAGATACAATAAATCAACAAAGGATAAATCCGATGATTATGAATTATGATAAAATATATATGACGTTGATTTTTCTGGGGACATTAGAAAAGGAGGAAATTTAATAAATGTCTGTTAGAAAAATACCAAAAAATAGAATAACTAAAGATGGTAGATCATATGCATTTATAGTAACTGAATATGGTCTAGATGGTAAAAGACATCAACATCAATCAAAAGCATATATGACTTACGATGAAGCATTTAGAGCTGAACAAGCATATTTAAACAAATATAAAGATATTGATGTCAATCCACATATAACATTCTATCAAGCATATTTAAAAGTATATGATTATAAGAAAGATAAGATTAGAGCAACTACTCTTAAAACTTATAGAGATAGAATTCACTTTATGAAATTGTTTTGGGATGTAGAGTTAGTAGATTTAGATGCTGATATATATCAACGTTGGAGAAATCAGATGAATAAAACTGATTTATCTGATAGATATAAAACTGATATTCAAAAGTTAATTAAAACAATATGTAATTATGCAGAGAAACAATGGGATTTTAATTTAAGAAAGTTTTATAACAAATTAGAGCCTTTTAAAACTCCTGGTGCAATAAAAAAAGAAATGGATGTATATAAACCAGAAGAGTTTTATAAATTCATTTCAGTGGTCGATGATATTCAAATGAGATGTTTATATAAAGCATTATACTATTGTGGACTTCGTAGAGGTGAAGCTAGAGGTCTTCAGTGGAAGAATGTAGATCTAGATAATAGAAGATTATATATTAAACATCAAGTTCAAAACAATGTAGAAACTAATAATGATAAAGATTGGTATATATGTGCTTGTAAAACTAATACATCACATAGAACTGTACCAATACCAGAAGATCTATTTGAAGAACTTACAGAATTTAAAAGACAATTAAAAAAATACAAAGCATATAGAGATACATGGTTTGTATTTGGAGATAAGAATCCTATTGGAACTCATAAAATGAATAATTGGAAAAATGCATATTGTAAGAAAGCTGGTATTAAGCAAATAAGATTACATGACTTTAGACATAGTTGTGTATCAGCACTTATTAATGCTAAAAGTCCAGTTCCAACAATTTCAGCACTAGTTGGTCACTCTACTCCAACTGAAACATTAGATACTTATTCTCATATGTTCGAAGAATCACTTGAAGGTGTAACTGATTATTTTGATAAAATATATGAGGAAAATAAGCAAAAAAATCACCAAAATAATGGTGATTAACTGTGCAACTGTTGTGCAGACGCACTTTTATAAATTCAATACTCCCTTATAGATAAAGGTTTTCCAGCGAAATCTTTGTCTCGCCAGGGGGAAGAGAGCAAAAAATCTGCATATAAAAACATACAAAAATCGACATTTATCGACCTTAGTCGACAAATGTCTACTAAAAGTCATAGACTTTTCTTTTTAAATAAAAAAAAATAGAGTATTAAGAACAAAGCCTAGATAACTTCTATATTGTTTATTCTAATTAACCTTGACGGAATGCAGTCTTGACTAATTAGTAGTTATAGTTATAATACAACAATTACTTAATGGAAATGTAATAGGAAATACTAATAGTAATATATTCTTTATAATAAAATAACTTAGTA
>CAMPBR010000020.1 GCA_946639185.1 uncultured Mycoplasmatota bacterium | reverse complement strand
AGAGAATTATTAAGATGGAATGTGTTTAATTCTATTGATGATAATAAAATACGTACGTTTTTATGTTGTACATTTTTTATTTTGCTTGATTTAACAGGTAGTGTTACCGGCTCTGATTTATATTCAAAAAGTACAACTCTTAAATATATAACTATGACATTAGTTCCTATTATATCTAAAAATATTGTATATTCACATATTATAAAAGATTCAGGATATAAACCTATTGTTTTATTTGAAATAATATTTACTTTATATCCGTATGTATTACCATTTGTTCCTAATCCTAATCAGTATATCATATCTATTATTAATATGATTGTTCCAGTATTACTTGTGTTTAGAATTGAAAGTTTTTTAGAAATAACTAACAAAGGTCTAAATAGAAATGAGTACTATAGAAAAAAAGTTAGTGATTTTTTTGTGCCTACTGTTTTAATACTTATTTTTGCTTATTTGTTTAGTGGCTATTTTAAGTATTATGCTATAGTGGTTGCTAGTGAAAGTATGAAGCCATCTTTAAATAAAGGTGACTTGATTGTTATTGATCAAAAATGTCATGATTTAGCTAAAAGTGATATTATTGCGTATAAAAAAGGAACAAAAATAATAATTCATAGAATTAATAAAATTGAAAAAGATGGCAGTGTTATTAATTATTATACAAAAGGGGATAATAACAAAAAGAATGATGATATTACTGTTAAAGATGATATGATATTAGGAAAAGTTAAATTAAAAATACCATATGTTGGATATCCAACTGTGTGGTTTAATAATAAATAAAGGAGTATTTGCATGAAAAAAAATTGTGATTTAAAACAACATATTTGCGATGTACTTCATAAAATAAAGAAAAATATCATTAAATGTAAAACGATTGCTATTTTATTGCTTTGTACTGTTTGTATTATATCATTGGGCTATGCATCATTGTCTACTGATATAGCAATTGACAATACAAGTGTATTAGTTTCACCAATTAGTGATGTTAGAATAATAGGTGCTTCTTTTATAAGCGGTGATAATTCTGGCATTAGTAATATGGTTGATTATAATACTAATAAAGTGTATGGTAATATTTCTTTACCAAATAGTGATTCTAATGTAACTTATAGGGTTGAAATAATGGTTTTACACTCTGAAATGCAACTTGATGAGTTAACGATATCAAATTCTAATTTATCTTATGAGCTTACTAATTATAAAATTGGTGATGTTTTGTGTAATACTAATAATGAGTGTAGTAATGGTGCTGTTATTGAGTTAGATATAGTAATTAAGTATAAAAATAATGGCTATGATGGTAATACTATAGATTATCCATTTGAATTAAATTTTTTGTTTAATCCACTTAATAAAGCTGTTGAAATGGATAATAAATATTATGATACCATTGGCGAAGCTTTAAATCTTGTACCAACAGATGGTACTAAAAAGAATATCAAAATGTTAAAAGATATTCAGGAATTAGTTGAAATAAAAGCTGGTCAAAATGTTAAATTTGATTTTGATAATCATGCTATTAGTAATATAGCTAATAGGCCTATTATTGAAAATAGAGGAACATTGGAAATAATTAATGGTATATTTAATTCAGATTCAACTCAGGGAGCTATAAATAATTATAGTGATGCAAGTCTAAAATTATATGATAGTAATATCATTGCTACTGGTACAAGACAAGGTGTTTATATAAAAGGTGGTACTGTAGAAATAGGTGGTAATACTTATATTAGGAATACTACTAATGAGCGCGCTGCTGTTCAAAATGATGGAGGTATATTAACAATTTTAAGTGGTACTTTTGTTTCTGAAGCTAATGCGGCAGTTCAAAATAAGGCTACTTTAGTTATTGGAACGAAAGATGGTTCTGTTGATATATCTTCTCCTGTTTTCCAAGGATATACTTATGGTATTAATACTACTAGAAATATTTCGTTCTTTGATGGAATAATTAAAGGGATAACTGCTGCAATTAATGATGATTTTAGAATAACTACTAAAGAAGATGACTTTTATCTAATAAATAATACAGAAAAAATTGGTAGCGATATATATAAGACGATGTCACTTGAACTTCCATTAGAAGTTACATTTGATCCTAATAATGGAACGGTAAATGAAAATTTACGTTATGTTGTTAGAAATACAAAAATTGGTGTGCTTCCTGTTCCTAAAATGGATGATTACGCTTTTGTAGGATGGTATCTAAAAGATGATATTGACGGAGAAAAAGTAACTAAGGATACTATTATTACACATAATGTAGAACTTATTGCTAAATGGAAAAAAGCTTCGGAAATGATGGTGGCTAAAATTGGTACTACTACTTATAATACACTTCAAGATGCATTAGATAATGCTTCAACAGAATATAAGGTAGTTGTTAAGTTGTTGGCTGATGCTTATGAAAGTGTTACAGTACCGGCTGGCAAGCATATAACATTTGATTTTACAGATTATACATTAACTAGTCCAGATAATAGAGCTGCAGTTATTAATTTTGGAACACTAAAAATAAAAAGTGGTACTATTGTTTCATTATCAACTAATACTGCTGCTGTTCAAAATGAAGGTGGAGATTTTGAAATACTTGGCGGTAGTATAATTGCTGCTGGTGAAAGACAAGCTGTATATAATTTGGGTGGCATTACTAGAGTATCTGGCACTGCATATTTATATAGTTCTGCTCCTAATAGGCCAGCAATTCAATCACTTAATAATGATGTATTGGTACCAGAAGTTTATATTACAGGTGGAACTATTATTTCTCAAAGACAGGAAGCAATTAGAATAGATGGTGGTACCCTAACGATAGGTTCTAAGGATGGAATAATTGATAAAACTACTCCAATCTTACAAGGCGGTACTTATGGAGTTAGAAATAATGGTATATTTAATTTTTATGATGGCACTATTAAAGGTCGACTTCATTCTATAGAAAATGATAATATTACGGAGATAGAAGAAAATTCTGAACGTATTTGGGATAATGAATTGATTAATGGAGTTAAATATTATTTTACATATTTAGTTATGAATTAAAAGGAGTGAAACTCCTTTTTTTCTTTGACTTTTATTAAAAAAAGAGGTATCTTATTAATGAAAGGAATTTCAGGTATCTGATAAAGGAAAAAAATGAAAAATGAATTTAATAGACTTGATGGTTTAGAAGTATTTGTTAAAGTTAAAATGAATATTCCTTTAACCGAAGAGGAAAAGTCTCTATTTAATAATTATGATAGAGATGAGCAAGAAATGATTTTTGATTTTATTGACAACAATGCTTTTATCGATGACTTAAATAGAATAATCAAAAAGATTAATACTCAAGAAGAAAATAAAAAAGAAAAATGCAAGTAGAAAAGAGGTGGCTTTATGTTTATAGATGAAGTAACTATAGAAGTTCATGCCGGTAACGGTGGAGATGGTTGCTTAGCTTTCCGTCGTGAAAAGTTTATGCCAATGGGTGGTCCATTTGGTGGTAATGGTGGAAGAGGTTCTAATATCGTATTTAAAGTAGATGAAGGATTAAGAACATTACTTGATCTTAGATATAATCGTATAATTAAAGGAAAAAAAGGTGAGAATGGTTCTGGAAAGAATCAAAATGGTAAAAATAGCGAAGACATCGTTATTAAAGTGCCACAAGGAACTGTTATTACTGATTTAGATTCTGGTTTAATAGTTGCGGATTTAAAGAATAAAGATGATGAAGTAATTGTTGCTCATGGTGGAAGAGGTGGTAGAGGAAATACTGCTTTTAAAACTCAAGCAAATCCTGCTCCAAACTTTAGTGAAAATGGTGAACCTGGTGAAGTTAAATATTTGAAGGTTGAACTTAAAATGTTAGCTGATGTTGGATTAGTTGGACTTCCAAGTGTTGGTAAATCTACTTTAATTTCTATGGTATCTCAAGCTAAACCTAAAATTGCTGCTTATCATTTTACAACATTAACTCCTAATTTAGGTGTATGTAAAGACAATAATGGAAGAAGCTTTGTTATGGCTGATTTACCAGGGTTAATTGAAGGTGCTAGTGAAGGTGAAGGCTTAGGAGATAGATTTTTACGTCATATTGAAAGAACTAAAGTTATAGCTCATGTTATTGATATGTCTGGTAGTGAAGGAAGAGATCCTTATAGCGATTATCAAATTATTAATAATGAATTAAAAAGTTTTAGTGAAAAACTTTTAACTAAACCACAAATAATAATAGCTAATAAAATGGATTTAGAATCATCTAAAGAAAACTTAGAAAAATTTAAGGAAAAAGTTAAAGATCCTATATATGAAATTAGCGCTATGAATAACCAAGGATTAGATAAAGTGTTAGTAGCTTTAGCAGATTTATTAGAAACAGTTGAAGATACTCCTTTATATGAAGAAGATCAAATGGAAGGACATGTGCTTTATAAATTCCAAAAAGAAGAACCATATACAATTACTAGAGAAGATAATGGTACTTGGGTTATCGCTGGACGCGAACTTGAAAGATTATTTAGAATGGCTAATTTCCAAACTGATGAAGGTATAGCTAGATTTACTAAAAGACTTCGCAAAATGGGAGTCGATGATAAATTAGAAGAACTTGGTGTAGTTGAAGGAGATATAGTTAGAATTCTTGATTTTGAATTTGAATATCGTAAATAATAAAAAAGACAATCTATTGATTGTCTTTTATTTTTATATAATCATTTATTTTTAAATCTATAATATTTACTGGTAATTCATATGTATTATAAATATTCTTTTTAGGTAATATAATTTTATTTTTATTTAAATTCTTATAAATATATAATATTTTATTATTTTTATCTGTCATATAAACATCAATGTTTTCTTTCATAAAGAATGTATGTATACTATTACATCTTGGAAAACATAAAGCGTAATTAATATTTTTTTTAAACATAAATCCCATAAATCTTTTAAAAGGATTTTTTAATATATATAATTTAATAGTATTATCTTTACATATAATATACATATTCTTCACCATTCAAATTATAACAAACAAATTAAAGTTTGACAAATTTCTAATATTATCTTAAACTATTTTTAGGTGATTATATGAAAAATAATAAAGGCCAAGCTTTAGTTGAGTACATATTAATCGTTGCTTTAATGTCAATTTTGATCATTAGCTTAGTTAAGTTTTTTGGAGGATATGTAAAGGATTCTCTTACTAAAACTTCTTGCAGTATCGCAGGACTAGAATATATAAAAGGCGATAAACCAGGTACAGGGTCTTGTGGTGATGACACTGGTGATATTTTAAATGAAGAAGAGGAAGAAGAAACGAAAGAAGATGAATAAATCTTCTTTTATTTTATTATTTTTTATGATATACTTAAACGTAGAATAGGGAAAGTTGGGAAGTGATATTAATGTTAACTAAAAAAGGTCAAGCACTTGTTGAATTTGTATTACTATTACCAATAATAATTATTCTGATATTTTCAAGTATTGATGTACTTAATTTAATACTTAAAAAGAATGAATTGAGTACTATGTTAAATGATCATATAAATTTATTTGAAAATAAAAAAGAAAATATGATAGATTTAGAAAAAAGTTTAGAACGTGATAATATTGATATAACTTTTAAAGAAAATACTAAATCAGTTACTGTTATAGCTAAAAAAGAAATTAAATGGATTAGTCCTGTTACTGAATTAATATTAAAAAACTATACTATATCTATTAAGAGGGTGATTCCTCTTGAATAAAAAAGGACAAGTATTAGTATTATTTATTATTATTTTACCATTAGTTATATTTATATTTGGAATGGTTATTGGAAAAGTATATTTATATGGTGAAAAGAAGCGTCAAGAAGATTTGGCTAAAAGTGCTTGTAATTACTATAAAGATGGTAAAAGCATAATTAAAATTAAAGATATTATATTAGAAAATGATAATGATCAAATGGTTAAAATAACTGATAAAAATAATAAAGTTAAAATAGTATTAGTTAAGCAAATAGATAGTTTATTAAATAAAAAGAGTAAAGTAAAAACAGAAATAATTTGTAAATAAGGGGTATTTATGAAAAAACAAAATAAAGTTATCACAATTACATCATCTAAAGGTGGAGTAGGAAAAACAATCTTTCTATTAAATCTAGCTGGAATTATGTCTAAGTTAGATAAAAAAGTATTAATAGTAGATTGTGATTTTTTAGGTGGGGCTATTAGTTTAAATTTAAATACTACTTGTAATAAAACTGTTTTTAATATTTCAGATGATATGTTTGGTAATAATTATGAAACATATAAGAATTATGTTACCCCATATTTACCTAGTATTGATATAGTTGGTTCTTGTAAAGATCCTAGAGATTCAATAAAAATAGATGTAGATAATGTTTTAGCTTTTATAAATGAAGCTAAGAATGATTATGATGTTGTACTTATTGATACTACTCATGGTTTAAATGTAAATAATATTAAAATACTTGATAAAAGTGATATTGTTTTATATATGCTTACTAATGATTTAATGGATATAAAAAATTCTAAAAATTATTTAGATATAGTGGCTAATACTGATATTAGTAATTTTAAAATTATATTAAATAATTCTAGAGATATTAATTTAAATTATTTTTCTAATTATGAAATAAAGAAAACTATTAATAAAAACATAGATTATACACTTGATAAAACTTTATATATAAAAAATATAACTTCTTTCTTATTAGAAGGAGAAATATTTACTTTAAATAAAAGTTTAACTTTTAAAGAAAAAAGAGATTTTTATAAGATGCAAGCTATGGCTTTAGACTTATTAAAGGAGGAGTAGTTATGAAAAAGACATTAATAGAAGAATTCGAAATAAAGGAAAATAAAAGTGCTACTTTCATAAGTGATTATGCTGTTTTTAAAGATAAAGAATTATTGGATGATTTAAGAAGAAAAATAATTGAAAAGATTATAGATGAAAAAGATTTAGAATTTAATTCAACTAAAGAAAAAATTAGTTATTTTGTAGATAATGTACTTGAGGGACATGATTTAACTACTTTAGAAAGAACACATATTTATAATTTAATTGATAATGAAATTAATGGGTATGGACCTATAACTGAATTATTAGAGGATGATAATGTTACTGAAATTATGGTTAATGGACCTGATGAGATATATGTTGAAATGGAAGGTAATTTAATAAAAGATGATTCTGTTTCATTTATTAATAATGACCATATACTAAGAACTATCGATAGATTAATTAGTAGTGTTGGTAAAACTATTGATCAATCTAATCCAATGGTAGATGCAAGACTTGAAGATGGTTCTAGATTGAATGCTATTATTCCACCTCTTAGTTTAAATGGACCTGTTCTTACTATTCGTAAATTTAAGAAAGAAATAGATGAAATAGAAGATTTAATAGGTAATGGAACATTAACTCCTTATATGGCTAGGTTCTTAGATGCGGCTGTTAAAGCTAAATTAAATATTTTAGTTTGTGGTGGTACTGGATCAGGTAAGACTACACTTCTTAATGTTTTATCTAATTTTATAGGTAAAAAAGAAAGAATTATTACTATTGAAGATGCAGCTGAATTAAGACTTAGTGGGGAACATGTTATTTCACTTGAAACAAGAGATGATAATTATCAAAATGGTAATTTAGTTACTATTCGTGATTTAGTAAGAAATTCACTTCGTATGAGACCAGATAGAATTATTGTTGGAGAAGTACGTGGGGCTGAAGCATTTGATATGTTACAAGCTATGAATACAGGTCATGAAGGAAGTTTAACTACACTACATGCTAATAGCCCAAGTGATGCGTTATATAGAATAGAATCAATGGTATTAATGAATGAAGTAGGGCTTCCTGTTAAAGCAATTCGTGAATATATTGAAAGCGCTATTGATTTAGTAATTGAAGTAAAACGTTTATCAGATGGTAGAAGAAAAATAACTAATATTAGTGAAGTAGTAGGATTTACTAATGATGAAATTCATTTGGAACCTATATTTGAATTTCTTCAAGAAGGAATGGATACAAATGGTAATGTATTAGGAGAATTCATTTTACATAATTATGTACCATTAGTTTATAATAAAATTAATAGTCGTGGTATTTTAGATATTGATGATATATTTAAACCACTAGCTACTAAAAATAAAAAAGATAAGAAAGATAAAGAAGATAAGAATAATTAAAAGGAGTGATATTATGGGACTTAAAGACATAATTGAAATATCAGTATTGTTTATTTTGTTTATTGCCTTTATAGTTTGGTTAGTATGTGTAATTCATGGAATTAAACTTTCTAATCGTATTAATGGTCATACTTTAAAACAAACTGATGATACTAATCTTTCAATTCCAGATAAGCTCCTTAATTGGTATAAAGCTAAAAAAGAAGAAATAGCTTTAAGTATTTTAATATTAAGTAAAGATAAAGATTTAGATAAAAGAAGAAAAGAAAAAGAAATATTTAATGTAATAGATTCATTTGTATGTGCTTTTAGCTTTGTTATTTTATATATATTATTATCAATTTTCCATCTTCAAAAAATAACTTTTATATCAAGCTTAGCTGCATTTATTCTTGGGTTTGTTTTACCAGGTATATATAATTTAGTTATTGATAAAATTAAAAAGAATAATATAGAAAAAAACTTATTAAAGGCAATAACTATTATTAATAATAATCTTCAAGCTAATAGGAGCATAAAAGAAGCTTTAATAGATACTAAGGATAAAATAGATGGTGATTTAAAGAATGAATTTACAGAAGTTGTTAATGATTTAAATCATGGTTTGAGTTTAGAAGTATCTTTTCGAAGAATGATGGATAGATGTGGAGTAGATGATGTAGCTTATCTTACTACAACTTTATCTATTCTTAGTAAAACGGGTGGCAATACTAAAGAAGTATTTAATTATTTAGAAGAATTATTTGAAACAAGAAAGAAACTTAGTCAAGAATTAGATGCAACTATAGCTTCATCTAAACTTGTATATATAATTTTATCTATACTTCCTATTATTGTATTTGGTGGTATGGTTATGATCTATGATAATTATATAACTATGTTTGTTACAACATCTTTAGGTAATTTACTTGGTGTTAGTCAATTGGTATTATATTTTGTATATGTAATTGTAGTAAAGAAGATAATGATAGTAGAAAAATATTAGGAGTGATAATATGCATCTTAAAGAAGAAATAGTTAAAAGAATATATCGTACAAAAACTATTACTAAGTATAAAGAAAAAGATATATATTTATGTAATAGCGAAGATGTATCAACTAAATTTTTATTTTATAGAATATTTAGTAATATTCTAGTATTTGTAATTAGTTTTATATTATTAAATAGACATATATCTATTGCATTATTAACTACAATTTTATTTAATTACATATTAGTTTATTTTAAATATGATAGTAAGATAAAAGAAAAAGAAAAATTATTGGAACGTGATAGTAATTTATTTTTTGAAGTATTATTAATTACTTTAAAATCTGGAAAAAACTTAAATCAGGCTTTAGAATTAACTGTAAATAATGTAGATAATACTTTATCTGATTATTTTAGAGTAGTGATAAATGAAACTAAATATGGTAAAACTTTACATGAAGCTTTAATTGATTTTAAAGATAAGATATCTTCTGATGAAATTAAAGATATTATTACTGATTTAACTGAAAGCTATGTTAGTGGTAGAGATATGATTAGTTCATTAGAAAAAGATATTGTTTTATTAAATAATAAGAGAATTTATAATATTAAGACATATATTAATAAATTACCTATAAAGATTAGCGCTATTTCAGTATTTTTATTAATACCACTTATGTTATTATTAATATTATCTCCAATTATTTTGGAATATTTTGGTTAATATTTTCTTTTATTTTAAATAGAATTATGGTAATATATTTATTGGTAAAAAAAGAGGAGGAATCATAATGAGTGGACATTCAAAATGGGCAACAATTCATAGAAAAAAAGGTTTAATAGATGCAGAACGTGGAAAAATTTTCCAAAAGTTAGCTAAAGAAATTTATGTAGCTGCTAAAGGGACTAATGGAGATCCTGATATGAATCCATCTTTAAGAATGGTTATTGAAAAATGTCGTAGTCAAAACATGCCTAAAGACAATATTCAAAAGGCTATTGATAAAGCATGCGGTGCTGGAGCTAATGAAAATTATGAAAGCGTTAGATATGAAGGATATGGTCCAGCTGGTACTGCATTTATGGTTGATTGCTTAACTGATAATAGAAATCGTACTGCTATGTTAGTTAGAACTGCTTTTACTAAGAAAGGTGGTAACTTAGGTACTGATGGTTCTGTTAGTTATATGTTTGATAGAAAAGGTGTTATCGTAGTAGAAAAAACAGTTGATGAAGATGAATTAATGATGACTGTTTTAGATGCTGGTGCTGATGATTTTATTGTTAATGATGATACATTTGAAGTTTATACTACTCCTGATACATTCTTAGCTGTTAAAGAGGCAATGGAAAATGCTGGTATTAAAGAATTTTTAACTAGTGAAATTACATTCGTAGCTCAAAATCAAGTTGAAGTAGCAGACGAAGAAACTAGAGAAAAAATCTATAATTTAATTGATGCTTTAGAAGAAATTGATGATGTTCAAGATGTATATCATAATTTCAGTGAATAAATTACTAAGAAATTAGTAATTTTTTTATTTTCTTTTCATTTTTTAATATATGTGCTATAATTTTAATATAATATTAAAGAGTAAAAGGAAGTTATATTATGAAGAAAAAATTATTATTATTTTTAAGCATATTAGTTTTAATGATGCCAATGGTTGTTTGGGCTGAAGATCCTGAACCAAGTCCATCTCCAACAACATCTCCAGAAATAACTGTTACAGTAGAACCATCTACTATTGAATTAGAAGTAGGGGATACTAAAACTATTACAGCTACAGTATCTGATTCTAGTAAGACTGTTACTTGGAGTAGTGATGATACTAACGTTGCTACTGTAGAAAATGGTAAAGTAACTGCTAAAAAAGCTGGTACTACTAAAATAACAGCTACCGTTGAAGGAAAAACAGCTAATTGCAGTGTTACAGTTAAAGAAAAGAAAGAAGAAGTAAAAGAAGTTGAATTGACATTAGAGTCTGTTAGTATTCCTGGCGCTAAATTAACATCTGCATTTAATAGAGATAAACTTGAATATGAAGTAGAAATTACTGATGAAGCTAAGTTTGATCTTACTAAAGTGTATGTTACATATACACATAAGAATACTGATAAAGCTGTAGGACATATTACTAGTAAACTTGATAGTAAAAATACGTTTAAAATTGTAATTCAAAATCAAAATGATAAAACTAAAACATTAACTTATACATTTAAAGTAGTTAAAGAAGCAGCTAATGCTAATTTATCTAAATTAGAAATAGTAGGATATCCTTTTAATGAAAAATTTGATAAAGATACTACTATCTATACTGTTACTATTCCTTATGAAGTGACTACGGTAACAGTTAATGCTAATCCAGAAGATTCTAATAGTAAAGTATCACCTGGTGTATCATTTACTAAAGATGATCTACAAGTTGGAAATAGTACTAAAAATACTATAACTATTAAGGTTACTAATGGAGATACTTCTAAAACATATAAAATATTTATTACTCGTAGTGAAGAAAGTACTTTAGAAGAAAAAGCTACTTCTATTATAACTTCTAGAACTACTTCAGATGATTATGATATACCTGATGTTGAAAATCCTGATAGTTTTGTAAATTATATAATTATAACTTTAGGAACTCTTATTTTATTTAGTATTGGTGTAATTGGAATTTACTTCTATGGTAAGACTTCACCTAAGAAGATGAAAAAAGAAATAATGAAACATAAAGAAAAAATAGATGAAAGTCCTATAGTTGAAGCTAAGCCTGAAAAGAAAAAAACAGAAATAGAAGAACTATAATATTTAATTTATATAAAATGTTTGATAAAATAAAGATGTGAAAACATCTTTGTTTTTATAGGAGGGTTTATGTTATTTAATAAGAAAGAAACAGATGATATTGAGTCTAAAATTATTGATAATATTAAAGCATTGAATATAGATATTATTAATACTAAACATAATGGTAATTTTGATATATCTTTAGGATTAACAAAAACATTATATACTTTATATGCTAAACATTTAAGAATCGATACTACTAATCCTAATTGGTTAAATAGGGATAGAGTAGTATTATCTTCTACTAGTGCTTATAGCTTACTTACATCAATTCTATTTATGTCTGGATTTGATATTAGTCTTGATAGTTTAAAAAGAAGTAAAAAAAGTGATGCTATTCTTCCTGGAGTTGATATAATTAATGATGATTTTTCTTTGGGGATAGCTAGTGCTTGTGGTATTTCTATTGGAGAAAAATATTTACATGAATATTTTAAAGTAAATAATTTATATAATTTTTATACTTATGTTATTTGTACTGATTTAGATATTATTAAGGGTACTAGTTTTGAAGCTTTAACTTTAGCTGGAGCTTTAAGATTAAATAAATTAATTATATTATTTGATAATAATAAGAATGTTTTAGATACTAATGAAAGTAATATTTTTAATGTAGATATTATTAAATATTTTGAGTCATTTAATTTAAATACTATTGTAGTAGATAAAAATAATTTAGATGATATAGATTCAGCTATTACTAAAGCTAAATCTTCTGATAAACCAACTGTAATTATTTTAAATCATGATAGTGATCATGAACGTTTTGAAAATAATTATATTGATAATAACTATGTATTATCTGAAGAAGAAACTAGTGATGTTAAAGAAGAATTAGGAGTTAGAAATATTCCATTTACTGTTAGTAGTGAAGCAAGAGATGCGATGATTGAAGAAATTAATTCTAGAATGGATGAAGAAATTAAATCTTGGAATGAATTATATGATACTTTAACTGATGATCAAAAAGTTTTATTAGAAAAAATTAAAAATAAAGATTTCTCATTAAATAATAATATTGATTATGAAATAAACAATGATGATACTATGAATAGAGCATGTTATAAAATGATTAATTCTATTATTACTAATAATCAATTCTTTATAGGTGGAACATCTAATTATGACAATGACATTATTGATCATTTAGCTAATTTAGGAATATTTACTAAAGATAATTATTTGGGAAGAATTGTTAATTATAGTTTGAGGGATAGTGCGATAGCATCTATTCAAAATGGTATTGGTTTGGTTGGATTAAAGAATTTTTCTATTACTAGTATTAAGACGGTTAATAGAATGATTCCGGCTATTAAAATAGCATGTGATTATAAGCTTCCAAGTATTTATATTTTGGTTGAAGATGAAGTAAATACTATTGATGGTTTATCTAATAGCTCTAATACTGAATTAATTAGTTTAAGAAGCATTAAAGGTTTAGAAATATATAGACCTAATGATATAAATGAATTAATTGGTGTATTTAAATTATTAGCTTTCAAAAAAGATAACCCAGCTTGTCTTATTATAAATAAAAGTGCTATTGATATAAAAGAAAATAGTAGTATTAATGATGTTAAAGATGGGGCTTATATAATAAAACAAGAAAGAAAAGATATTAATGCTGCTATTATAGCTAGCGGAAAAGAAATTAATTTAGCTCTTGATATAAGTGATTCTTTAGAAGAAAAAGGATATAATATTAGGGTAGTTAGTATGCCTTCTGTTACTTTATATGAGGCAAATAAAAATGAATTAATACCTTCTAATACTAAGACATTTATTATTGAAAATTCTATATCTTATGCTTGGAATAATTATGTAGAAAATGATAACTACTTAATAACACCAGATAAAGTAAAATGGTATAAATCTGATGATGAATATGAATCTTTTAAAAATAAGATGGTAGAAAAAATAGAAAAATTATTAAATTAATATATTTCGACAAAATATTAGTTCTTAATCGTTTATCATATTTTTGGGTGATAAGATTGAGAACTTTTTATATATTTAAAATGCGTAAAGAATTTGTTAATTTATACAAAGATAATCCTAATAGTTTATATAATGTTTTAAGACATTTATATTTGATGAAAAGACAGGATGTTTCTATTGGATTTAATCTATATAATCAATTAACTGAAAAGATTAATAAGAGTGAATTAGATAAGAAAATATTTATTAAATATCATAAAGAATTAATATATTCTAAAAATGGTAATGATCATGTGTTTAATAATTTATATAAAGATGAAGTTAGTATATTAACAATTAAATATGCATATATATTAATAAATACTAATAAGAATTATTCTTCTTTTTTTAATGTTATATCTATGTTTGGAAATGAATACTTTATATGTGATTTTATTAATCAAGATTATTTTTGGATAAATGATATTAAAATACTTGTTTAATTAGTTTATTTTTAGTAAAATATACGTATAGGAGATGATAATATGCAAATAGTTGTAGATATATTAAGATTATTAATTCCAATGATTATTGGAGTTGTAATTGGGTTTTTTATAGCTAGAAAATATATGGAAAAATATTTAAAGAAAAATCCACCAATAAATGAAGAAATGATTAAAACTTTAATGACTCAAATGGGAAGAACACCAAGTCAAAAACAAGTTAATCAAATGATGAAATCAATGCAAAAATTTATGTAAAAAAAGAATAAAGTTAATTTACTTTATTCTTTTTCTTTTCATATATACTTAGTGGTATTAAGCTAACTAAAGTAATTATAGATATTATTTTTCCTTCTTTATAATATGGGGCTTCAAATACTAATTTTATATCATGATATCCTTTATTAATAGGAAAACCAATAAAACCATTATTTACTTTTTCATAGCTTATTTTTTTATTATCTAAATAAATACTAAATCCTTTATCATATGGAATAGTAAATATAAAATATCCATCTTCTAATTGATTAATAGTTCCATGAATACTATTATCTTTATAACTATTATTATCAGTTTTTAAAGGTATAATATCATTATTACTAAAGAAACTATTATCTATTTCATAAATTAAAATATCAGAGATAACATATGTTCCTTTTTTAAACTTTATATCAAGATTATTCATTTCTTCATTAGAGTTAACAACATAATCAAAATCATAGTTATTACTAAAATATTTCCATTCAGAACATGTTAATACATTTTTAATTCCATTTATACTTATTATTGAATCATTAGGACAGCTATTAGTTTTATTCATTCTAAAACGAATTATTAATGTTTTATTTATAATTGGTTTATTTAAATCTAAAACTAGTTTTCCTGAATCAGTACTATTTATTATATATTTATTATTTTCTTTACTTATGGTTATATTATTAATTTTAGATATAGTATGTTCTAAATTTACTTTTTTTGAAATGAAATTTAAATTTGGATTTGATGTAATATTAGTTGTAATTATATTATTATTAAATGCTTCTA
>CAMPBR010000019.1 GCA_946639185.1 uncultured Mycoplasmatota bacterium | reverse complement strand
CTCCCGTTGTTACAGTACCAATAGTAATAATAGGAGTTTCACCATCAGCACCATCTGCACCAGTAGGACCAGTAGGACCTGTGGGACCACCGGCAGGACCAGTAGGTCCCGTTGGACCGGTAGGACCAATCAAGAAACAACCATTAGGAAATCTTGGAAATCTATCTCTATCATCACAATTATTATTAAACATATTATCCTCCTTTCTAATTTAATATATGAAAGTATTGATATAGTTGTAATGATAAAGACATAATAACACTATCAAAAATAATAGTTTTATGATAAAATATTAATGATTAGTGGTGATATTATGTGGAAAGTAGAAAATTTCAAAGATTATGAAGTAATAGATTCATCTCGTGGAATGAAATTAGAAAGATGGAAAGATGTTTATTTACTTAGACCAGATCCTCAAATAGTATGGGATAATGGTGATTTATTAGAAAAATATAAAAATATGATAAATGCTGTTTATTATAGAAGTAATAAAGGCGGAGGTCATTGGGAAAATTTAAAAAAGACTCCAGCAAGTTGGCAAGTATCTTTTAAAGATTTAACTTTTAATATCAAACAAATGGGTTTTAAACATACAGGCCTTTTTCCAGAACAAGCAGTTAATTGGGATTATATGATGAATAAAATTAAAAACAGTAATCGTGAAATAAATGTCTTAAATTTATTTGCATATACTGGAGGAGCAAGTGTTGCTGCATTAAAAGCAGGAGCAAATGTTGTTCATGTTGATTCATCTCGTGGAATGGTTGATTGGGCAAAAGAAAATGTTAAAGCAAGTGGTTTAGAGGATAAACCAATTAGATATTTAGTAGATGATGTAGTTAAGTTTGTTGCACGCGAAATAAGACGTGGTCATAAATATGACGTAATTATAATGGATCCACCTAGTTATGGTAGAGGAGCTAATGGTGAAGTTTGGGATATTGAAAAAGATTTAGATAACCTAATTAAACTATGTGTAGAACTATTAAGTGATCATCCATTATTATTTATAATTAATTCTTATACTGGAGGATTAAGTAAAGAAGTAATTAATAATTTAATTAAACTTCGTATAACTACTAAGTATAAAGCTAATGTTGAAATAGATGAAATAGGTGTTCCTATTACTAAAGACGACTTAGTCCTACCTTGTGGTATGACAGGAAGAGTTGAATTTTATGACTAAAAATGATTTAGAAATACTATATGAAGATAATCATATAATAGTTGTTTATAAACCAGCTAATATTTTAAGTCAATCTGATATAACTCAAGATAAAGATATGCTTACTTTATTAAAAGAATATGTTAAAGAAAAATATAATAAACCAGGTAATGTATTTATGGGCTTAGTTCATAGATTGGATAGACCAGTACAAGGAGTAATGGTTTATGCTAGAACTAGTAAAGCAGCATCGCGTTTATCTGAACAAATAAGAAAAAACGAGTTATCAAAGCACTATTTAGCCGTTATTAATGGAATCTTACCTGAAAAAAAAGGCGAATTTCGTGATTATTTATTAAAGAAAGATGATGGTAATACCATAGTTACTGATAAAGAACATGGTAAAGAATCAATCCTAGAATATGAAGTGCTTTCAGAAAAAAATAATATGAGTTTAGTTAGAATAAAATTAATCACAGGAAGACACCATCAAATTAGAGTACAATTTGCATCACGTGGTTATCCATTAGTTGGAGATAATAGATATGGTAAATGTGAAAATAGAAATATATATTTATGTAGTTATCAATTATCTTTTTATCATCCAACAACAAAAGAATTATTAAAATTTGAAAGAATGCCTGAAAAAGACGATATTTGGCAGTTATTTGATTAAAAATAATTGCATTTATTGTTTTTTTTTGCTATTATATTAATAGAATAAAATAAGGGAGGATGAATATATGTTAGATTGGATTACCACAATACCTGGTATTTTAATTACATGTGGAGTTATTTTATTACTTATTGCCATCGTATTATTTATTTTAGGAAACAAAAAAGACAAAAGAACAAGCAATTTAGCAATGAATACAGGAGTTATGAATCAGCCATTAATTAATGATGAAGTTGTAACAAAAGAACAAGCTCCAATGATAATAGATGAACCAAAAGAAATAAATATGGGAGGAGTAAATCCAGCAAATCCTGCTATTGCAGACTTTACTCTAAGCAAAACAGAAACTACTGTAGAAGAAAAACCAGCAGTTGAACCTGTAAATACATTTAATTTTACAGCACCTGCTGTAGAGGCTGCACCAGTATCAGAAAATACAAGTGTATATGATTTTAGCATTCCAGCTGAAATACCTGTAGTAGAAGAACAAACAACTGTTGAACCTACACCAGTTGTAGAT
Organism: uncultured Mycoplasmatota bacterium; assembly: GCA_946639185.1. Taxonomy (GTDB): domain Bacteria; phylum Bacillota_I; class Bacilli_A; order RF39; family UBA660; genus Alloscybalousia. Next base: position 13,536 of record CAMPBR010000019.1, on the reverse strand, counting down.
ACTACTCCAGAAGTAACACCTATTACTCAAACAGTTGAACCTGTAAATACGTTTAACTTTACAGCACCTGCTGTAGAGGCTGCACCAGTATCAGAAAATACAAGTGTATATGATTTTAGCATTCCTACTGAAATACCTGTAGTAGAAGAGCATACAACTGTTGAACCTACACCAGTTGTAGATACTACTCCAGTTAGTGAGCCAGTAGTAGAAGAAATTAAACCTGTACAACCTGAAGTAACTATTTATGGTGGAAATGATCCACTTGTAAATACTCAAGTTTCTGAACCAGTTACTCATGAACCTTATATGGGTACTCCAGCGTTAGAACCTGTTACTCCAGCAGTTGAACCTGTAAATACATTTAATTTTACAGCACCAACTACAGCACCAGTAGCAGAAGAACCAAAAGTTAATGTAATGCCTACTATCTCAATTCCTGAGATTCAAGAAGTTAATGAAACAAAAGAAGAACTATAAAGTTCTTTTTTTCTTTCTACAAACATATAGTAAATTGTAGAAAGGAATGATTTAATATATATGGAAACACTTAAAGTTTCATCAAAGTCTAATCCAAATAGTGTAGCAGGAGCACTTGCTAATGTATTTAGAGAAAAGGGATTAGTAGAAATTCAAGCAGTAGGTGCAGGAGCTTTAAATCAAGCAATTAAAGCTATAGCAATAGCAAGAGGATTTGTAGCACCAAGTGGAAAAAATCTAGTATGTATCCCAGCATTTACTGATATAAATATCGATGGAGAAGAGCGAACTGCTATTAAATTAATTGTAGAAGCAATTTAATTGCTTCTTTTTCTTTACATAAAAAGATAATGTGTTATAATACAATTAATTTGGGTGATACTATGGCAAAAGAAAAAATAAGATATAAATATCATAGAATGCTAAAAGCACATAACATAAAGAGTTTTGATAACGTGTATTCTGAAGAACGTTATCAATTAAAAATAAAGAAGAATAAACCTAAAAATAAATACTTTGATCATTATGAATTTATTTCAGCTTTAAACTTAAGAGAACAAAGTATTGAATTATCTTTAAATAAATTTAGAGATTATTTAGAAAAATTTCCATATGATTATTCTGCATCTGCATATTTTATAACTACATTAATTACGGCTAAAAATTTACAAGAAGCTGAGTTAGAATTAAAAAAATTAGAAGAAGAAATTAAAATTGAATATGATAGATTAATAGCTGCAGCTGATATAGAAAAGATTAATAAGAGTATAGCTTTTTGTAAACTAAAACTATTAATGTATCAAGAAAAATATTCTAAAGCTTATAATTATTTGCTTGATAATTTAGAAATATTTGACACAGATCCTAGGTATCTTGAAGCTGTAAGAGTTTTTAGTGAAAAACAAATGGATTATTTTGATATGGAATCTATAAGTGATTTTGATTATTATGCGATTAAACAATTATTAAATTATTCACAAGAAGAGTTATTAGAACATATTAAACCACATTTATCAACTTTAGACGAAAGTGAAAAAGACAAAGCTGTATTTAATAATAATTTTCCAGTAGATAGAGTTATTGAAACAATAATGGAAGAATGTCCAAATGAAAAAAGAGTATATAGTGGTTTATATGAAGATGCTTATGTATTTAGATATGATTTATGTGGAAAAATAGGTAAAATGAATACCGATTATTTTAAAGTGTTTACTTTCCATGATAGTAGTGAAATAATTAATATGTTACCTTGTCAACAAGGAGAATATTTTGATTATTATGATCTTAATTATTTAAAAGAAGAAAATGATAAAGTAAAAGTAAAAAGTGGATTAGACAGATTTAATAAAAGATATGGAAAAATACTTGATAAATAAAGAAAATTTGTCTATAATATATACTATAAAACAAATAAGAAAACCAATAATAGTATCTTATTTATAGAGAGTTAGTGGCTGGTGAAAACTAATATTAAGAACTATTTAATCTACTTTCTTTTGTGGCTCTAATAAAGCCCGGGAATTCCCGTTATCAAGAATTAAGTTAAATAAAGGATGGTACCGTCTTAAGACTCCTTAAGAGTACTATTCTTTTTTCTTTTTTTAGAAATAGGTTAGTGGTTTATAGAAAGAAGGAATAATATGTTAGATATTAAATTTGTTAGAGAAAACCCTGATAAGGTAAAAGAAAATATTAAGAAGAAATTTCAAGACCAAAAATTACCATTAGTAGATGAAGTAATTGAATTAGATGAAAAAGTAAGAAGCTTAAAACTAGAAGGAGATACACTTCGTAGTGAAAAAAATACTGCTTCATCAAATATTGGTTTAATGATGCGTGAAGGTAAAAAAGAAGAAGCTGAAAAAGCTAAAGAAAGAGTAAAAGAAATTAATGATAGATTAGCTGTTTTAGAAAAAGAAGAAGCTGAAATGGGAGCAATTCTAAAAGCTAAAATGATGGTTATTCCAAATATTATTGATGATTCAGTACCAGTTGGTAAGGATGATTCAGAAAATGTTGAAATTGAAAAATTTGGTGAACCAGTAGTTCCTGATTTTGAAGTACCATATCATGCCGATATCTTAGATAGTATTTCAGGTTTAGATAAAGATAGTGCAGGTAGAACTTCTGGAAATGGTTTCTATTATTTAATGGGAGATGCTGCTAGAATTCATTCAGCTATGCTAAGTTATGCAAGAGATTTCATGATTAATAAAGGATTTACTTATTGTATTCCTCCATTCATGATTAGAAGTGATGTAGTTAATGGTGTTATGTCATTTGCTGAAATGGAAGCTATGATGTATAAGATTGAAGGAGAAGATTTATACTTAATTGGAACTAGTGAACATTCTATGATTGGTAGATTTAAAGGACAAATCGTAGATGAAGCAAAACTTCCAATTACTTTAACTAGTTATTCACCATGTTTTAGAAAAGAAGTTGGAGCTCATGGAATAGAAGAAAGAGGTGTATATCGCGTACACCAATTTGAAAAACAAGAAATGGTAGTATTATGTAAACCAGAAGAAAGTATGGATTGGTATAATAAAATGTGGTCTTATACTGTAGAATTCTTTAGAAGCTTAGATATTCCAGTTAGAACACTAGAATGTTGTAGTGGAGATTTAGCTGATTTAAAAGTTAAATCATGTGATGTAGAAGCATGGAGCCCACGTCAACAAAAATATTTTGAAGTAGGATCTTGTTCAACATTAGGAGATGCTCAAAGTAGACGCCTAGGAATTAGAACTAAAGGAGAAAAAGGAACTTATTTAGTACATACCTTAAATAATACAGTTCTTGCTTCACCTCGTGGATTAATAGCTTTCTTAGAAAATAATGTTCAAAAAGATGGATCAATTAAAATTCCAGAAGCATTAAGACCATATATGGGTGGAATTGAAGTAATTAAACCAACAAAAGCATAGAAATATGCTTTTTTTATTGTATTTTTAAAAAAACTCTTTATAATAGTAACCAAAGGAGAATTTATGGAAAACTTAGACAAATTTGAAAAAGACATAGCTATGTATGAGAAAATAGTTGAAACAGTTGAAATGATTATTATTGCTAATAGAAGTCATGCTGGTAGACTAGGTGATGATTATTTTGCTCATAAAATTTTAAAGAATTTAGAAGAAATTCAAACAATACCTTATAAAGCAACAATAGGTCAACTAGTTAAGTATAAAGAAGATTATAAAAATTATCTAATTGATAGGTATAAAGGTGATTCAAAAAAAACATCAAGAATTTATGCGGTTGATAAAAGAGATTGGCTAATAGAAGAAGATGATAAAAAAGAAAAATTCAACTTAGTTTCTTTTATGACTTTAGACAGCTCCGATTGGTTTACAACTCTTTTAACTTCAAGATTAAGCCTTAAAAATCGTAGTTGCATATATATTGATGCTTTAAAATATGACGACAAATACTTTACTAATACTTTTGCAGATTCTTATAAAGATTTAATTTATGTAATATGTCTGTTTATTAAAATGGAACCTGGATTTAAGCGTCAACTATTTGATAGTTTAATTAGAGAAAGACCTTATCTTATAGGTGAATTACAAGAAAAGGGCTATGTTGATTTTAGCCAAGTATATGGTAATGCATATGATACATTATCAAAATTAATATCAAATTCTTCGACTAAATCAAGTTTTGACATAATTTATAATACACTATCTGATAGCGAAAAACAGGAGGTTCTTCCTGGACTAATTAGTATTAGAAGCAATAATAAGAATACTGTTTTTAATATGGTAGAAGATTTAAATTTTAAAGTAACACCAGAAATTATTGAAGCTTTACGTATCTATACTATGGATAATGATGGAAAACTTGATTATTACGATAAAGATTTTGATGCTTATCGCAACATAGTAGCAGATAAACTAGTAAGAAAAGCACATAATAAAAAAGAATATAAAGAATATAAAAAACTAGCTCAAGATTATCTAGATAAGACAGATTATAAAAAACAATTAGAACAAGAAATGATAGAAAGAAAAAAAATTGCCGCTGAGCAAAAAATAAAAAAATTAGAATTACTATCTAAACGTCATGAATTATCAACATTTTTATATAATTTAAATGATAAACTTCAAGAAGAAGTTCCTGGTAAAACTATAATTAAAAATATAAACTTTAAGAAATAATCTTAAAGTTTTTTTTGTATAAAAAAAATTATCCTATATCTTAATATAATAGGAGGCAAAAATATGGAAGAAAATTTTGAGTTGTATAAACATATCTTAAAAGATGCAGATATGTCTGTATTTAGTTTAACGAAACTATTAGATGGTTTAAAAGATAAGGATAATAAAATAAAAAAAACTATCGAAGACATTTTAAAGGGATATGAAAGATATCTAGAAGAGTGTAGGAAGTATCTAGAAGCAAATGATGTCAATTTAGAATACGATGGTATGATGGCTAAAGCAGGAGCTAAGATGGGGATTATGAAAGAAGTAAAAGATGATAATAGTGATTCGTCTATTGCTGATATGTTAATTAAAGGAGTAACAATGGGAAGTATAGATATGGAAAAGAAAATTAAAGATTATAGAGGTGAAGCAGATAAAGAAGAAATAAAGTTTGCTAAAAAGTTTTTAAGCTTTCAACAAGAAGTTATTGAGGGATTAAAGAAATTTTTATAAAATTAGCACTTGCACTTGACAAGTGCTAAAAATGGTAGTATAACATAATTGTAACAAAGGAGGAATGTATATGTTACCAATGAGAAAGTATTATTTAGATAGTATATTTGATGATTTCATGGATCGTAATGATCAAATGGATGTTATGAAATGTGATATCTATGAAAAAGATGGTGCTTATCACATAGAGGCAGATATTCCTGGTTTTAAAAAAGAAGATATTTCTGTTGAATGCGAAGATGGTTATATAACTATAAGCGCTGAAAAATCTACTGACAACGAAGAAAGAGATGAAGATAAAAAATATCTTAAACGTGAAAGATTTTATGGCAAAACTACTAGAAAATTCTACGTTGGAGATATTGACACAAATGATATCAAAGCAGAGTTTAAAGATGGAATTTTAAGTATTGTAGTTCCAAAAGAAGAAAAACAACCTAATAAAAAATCTATCAATATACTATAAAATAAAATAAATAAAAGCAGTTTTATAAACTGCTTTTTATTTTTCTAACTATATTGACATTAAATTATAGGTATGTTAGCATAGAAAGTACCTTGAAAAAATATGAACATGATGATAATCAAATGTCAAGAAAAATATATACTAAAGTTACTTTTAGTGTTAAAATTTGACATTTTTAGGGGTTTGTGGTAGAATATATAACTGTCCCGTGCATAAGAGGTGTTAAAAAATGTTTTATTCAGAGACAAAGACAATTGAATTAGTTAGCGAAGACCCGTCGCTGGTGTTTGAACTTATTAAAGAAGATAATATTGAGTTTGTAGATATGCTACTTAAGAAAAAAATAGTAGATATCAACACTTGTGATGAATTCGGTAACAACATACTTGTTAGATTATTAAAAATAGGAGCCTATGATGTAGTATTAAAACATATGACTAATAAAAATTGGGATGTTAACCATCAAAATATGGATGGTAATACCTTTGCTCACTACTTAGTATCTATCAACTATGTAAATGTTATTGGTATAATTAATAAATTAAAGAAAAATAAAGATTTTTTACCAAATATTAAAAATAATAAAGGTGAAACTATCTTAGATAAATCTATTAATGACAATTATATTTATACAACAATTAAAATATTAGAAGATTCTAGATTTAATAACATTGATGTATTATCATTTAAAAACTTATATGATACATATATAAAAAGTAACAATTACGGGAAATATTCAAAAGTTAATAATCTAGAAATAATAGTTAACAGCTTAGATAATAAAAAGTTATTACCAACTTTAGAAGAAATAATAGAATTTATTAAGAATAATTTCAATGCAATAAAAGAAGAAGTTTTAAATAGTAACAAATCTACAAGAATTGATACTATAATTCAAAATGTCTTAGAAGAAAGTACATTAAGCAATGCCTAAAGCATTGCTTTTATATTGTTTAAAATACTAAAATTTAGTATAATTTACTAGTAAAGGAAGTGAAGGTATGATATTACCAGATTATAAAGAAGCAAAAAAAAGAGGAAAAGAAAAAGTTATCCGTGAAGATTATGAATTAGATAATGAATTTAAACAAATAGGTAAAGGAAAAACTTATTTTGTCAAAACTTATGGATGTCAAATGAATGAGCATGATAGTGAAAATATAAAAGCTATGTTAGAAGAAATAGGTTTTACTGAAGTTGATGATTATGAAAAAGCTGATTTAGTATTATTAAATACATGTAGTATTAGAGAAAATGCTCATAATAAAGCCTTTGGTATGTTAGGAAGACTTAAGCATTTAAAAGATGAAAAGAAAAATCTAATTATTGGTGTTTGCGGATGTATGGCTCAAGAAGAGGGAGTAGTAGATGAAATACTACATAAACATAAATATGTAAACTTTGTATTTGGTACTCATAACTTACATAGACTTCCATATTTAATAAATGAAAATTTAAAAACAAATAAACAAGCAATAGAAGTATATTCAAAAGAAGGTAACTTAATAGAAGGAATGCCTGTTAAAAGACAAAATAATTATAAAGCTTACGTAAATATTATTTATGGATGTGACAAGTTTTGTACATACTGTATAGTTCCTTATACTAGAGGAAAACAAAGAAGTAGATCTAAAGAAGATATCTTAAAAGAAGTAGAAGAATTAGTTAAAGATGGATATCAAGAAGTTACTTTACTTGGTCAAAATGTAAATGCTTATGGAAAAGATTTTGATTATCCATACAGTATGGAAAACTTACTAGAAGATGTAGCTAAAACTAATATTCCTAGAGTTCGTTTTATGACTAGTCATCCTTGGGACTTTACAGATAAAATGATTGAAGTTATTGCAAAATATCCAAATATTATGCCTAGTATTCATTTACCTGTTCAATCAGGATCATCAAGAATCTTAAAACTAATGGGTAGACGTTATACTAAAGAAAGTTATTTAGAACTATTCCATAAGATAAAAGATACTATTCCGAATGTAGCAATATCTACTGATATTATTGTTGGATTCCCTGGTGAAACTGAAGAAGATTTTGAAGAAACATTATCACTAGCAGAAGAATGTAAATATGATAATGCCTTTACATTTATATATTCACCAAGAGAAAACACTCCAGCTGCTAAATTAGAAGATAATGTCACACTAGAAGAAAAAGAAGATAGACTTCATAGATTAAATGCAGTAGTTAATAAATACTTCTTAGAAAATAATGAAAAATTAGTTGGTAAAACTGTTAAAGTATTAGTAGAAGGTGTTAATACTAACGGTAAAGATGGAATGTATGGTTATACTGATACAATGAAATTAATTAACTTCGATGGATGTAGTAATCTAACTGGTAAAATAATTAATGTAAAAGTAACAAGTGCTAAAACATGGAGTTTAGATGGAGAAATAGATGAATAATAAAATATTAAATGAAGTAGATAAAATAATCGAATTCATAAAAGAATCAGATGATTATAAAGATTATATCTACTTAAAAGATAAACTATCTAAACACGAAGAAGCTAATAATCTAATAAATGAAATAAAACTACTTCAAAAGAAAATAGTTAAATTAGAAGTAAATAAACAAGATACTAAAGACTTAGATAATAAAATAAAAGCTAATTTAGATGAATTAAATAAAATTCCTTTATACAGAGATTTCATTGATAAACAAGAAATATTAAATGATTATTATCAAACTATAAAAAATAGATTAGATGAATACTTTTATAATAAAATGAATTAGGATAATTATATTATCCTTTTTTCATGCAACTTTTTATCTTACTTGCATAGATTAAACTAGAGGAGGGATTTTATGGCAAATACTCGTGAAATCGTAACTAAAGCAGTAGTAGGAAAAGGAAAGAAAAACTTTACTACTAATAAAACAGTAACTCCTGAATTTAAGCCAAGTACTATTTTAGGATGTTGGGTAATAAATCATAATTTTAAAGGAGTTAAAAATGGTAATAAAATAGATATAGAAGGAAGTTATGATGTAAATATCTGGTATTCATGTGAGGGTGATACTAAAACAGAAGTAGTAAGAGATACTAATAAGTATAAAGAAGAAGTTAATGTTCCTCATACTAAAGATGAAGATATAACTAATGAAGACGTAATTATAAGAAGCCTAAAACAACCTACATGTACTAGATGTGATATTGTAGAGGGAAAGATAGAATATACAGTAGAAAAAGAATTAGGAATTGAAATAGTAGGAGATGTTAAAGTTAAAATAGCATATGATGATGAAGAGGATCCTTGGGATAGTCTAAATGATTCAAAAGATGAAGAAGAAATAAAAGAAGTAGAAAAAGAAATTGATGATAAAGTTAACGAAGAGTATCTTAAATAGATACTTTTTTTATGTTAAAAAAGCGAAAAAATGCAAAAAATGTATACTTATCCAACAAAAAAATGCTATAATAATGGTGAATTGGTTAAAAGCGATAAATACCATAATCCCATCGTGATATTTGCAGTGCGTTTTTTACTAATATAGCAGGTGATGCTTAATGGATAAAAACAAAATAAAAAAAAATTATAGGTTATTAATAATAATAGTAACGGGTATTGGATTATATTTAAACTTTAAATTTATTTCGGTAAGAACAGGAATATTGTATTTTACTATTCAAAGTAATATATTTTGCTTTTTATTCTATGTATTTGACTTAATTCATAGATTAAGAAACGATTCTATAGAATGTAAGAATTATCATTTATGGAAAGGTATGGTTACCTCTTGTATTACGTTAACGATGGTTATATATACACTACTTGTTTTATCAGGTAGTATGCATTCATATGATGGTCATCTAATAGAATGTTTATTTGTTCATTATATAACGCCAATATTGGTATTGATTGATAGTATAGTATTTGACAAAAAAGAGGATACGAAGTGGAGTTACCCATTAATTTGGAGTATTCCTATGTTATTATACGGTATTTTTCATTTTATATACGTGACATTAGGCGGTGTATTTTTTGATAATACTTATGCATATGAATTTTTAAATATAGAAAAATACGGTATAATTCATGTACTTATCAACTGTATGGTTATTTACGTATGTTTTGTTGTATGTACTTATGTAGTTGTTTATTATGAAAAAAACAAAGGTAGGAAATAGATATGAAAAAAGAAGATTTAAAACAATGGGGATTTATTGATGAAGAAAAATTATCATTATTAGATAGATTGAAACTTGCAAGAATGACAAAAGGTAGAGTTGAAGAACATATTTTTAAATTATTTAATAGAGAACCACAATTTTTAAGAGATTATCAAAAGGTTTACTTTGCTAAATATCTAAGTGATAATTATTCATTCTATGCTGATGAAAATGATAATATATATACTGCACCAGCATTTTCAACTCCAGAACAATTACAAGAATATTTTGTTCCTAGTAACTGTGAAAGAAAGATTACTGCTGACATTTTCAAAGAAAACGGAATTGGATATAAAAATCTAAGAGTATATAGTGTCGTTCCAGGTATTAAATATAAATTAATTAAAGGACATAGTCTAACTGGAATGCCATCATTTGATAGGCCATGGGCAATCGAAAGTGAAAACTATGAATTTAAATACAATGATTTATTGGATTTTTTTGAAGCTGGACGTAGTAAATTATTATCTAGCGAACAAGCTTTTCAATGTTATGATCAAAAAATGAGTTGGACAAAATTTAAAGAAAAAGTTAATGATTATATGCGTGCTTTAGCTGCAAATAACATTACTGAAGGTGATAAAATAGCAGTATGCACACAATCGATAATAGAACCTGTAGCATTATTTTTTGCCGCATATAAATTAGGTGCAGCTACAATGTATATTGATCCAGATAACACAAATATCCATAATATTAATAAATATTTAAATACATTTAATTCTAAAGTATTGTTTACAACACCACAGTATGTAAATAGTATTAAGGAAGCAAAAAAGGATACAAATGTTCAAAAATTAGTAGTTTTGACACCTGGAGAAGAGTTAAAGAAAATAGCTGATTTAAGCGAATATTCAAAAGAATATTTACAAAAGATAGATATACCATATATGAGAGATGATACTATTATTAGTGAAATGGATTTCATTAATCAAGGAAAAGAATATAATGGTACAATAAAAAAATGTGCAAATAATAATAATCTAGCCTTGTTAACTTCAACAAGTGGTACTACAGGTAATCCTAAAATAGTTAGATTAACTGGAAAAAATATTATGGCTGAAATGATGTACTTAAAGCGTTCCACTCATCTTGAACTTGGACCACAAGGAATAAATATGCAAGTTGTTCCATTTAAATATCCATATGGATTTGTAATATCAACATTATTAACAATATATGGTGGAAAAACTTCGGGATTATGTCCAGACATTACACCTAGCAATTATTTGAAATTTATTAAGATGTATAAACCAACATATATACACGCAATTCCATCTTTCTTTAAAAATATGTTTGAAGATTCAGAGGTTGATGATTTATCATTTGTTAAACATGCAGTTAGTGGTGGTGATTTTTATGATTCACAATCTGTAAAAGCTGCAAATGAGGCATTTAAAAGACATAATAGTACTGCACAAATCAAGAATGGATTTGGAAGTGCGGAAGGTACTGGCTGTGTTACAGCCCAAACATTTGGTAAATATAATTTTGAGAGTGTAGGCAAACCTTTAACTGGTATAACTGTTAAAATTGTGGATAAAGATGGTAAAGAGCTGCCATATGATCATATCGGTAACATAAGATTTACAGGCGGTAATGTAATGTTCGGATATGACGGAGATGAAAAAAATACGGCAGATGTAAAAATAACCGAGGATGGAAAAGAATGGATTTTATCTGACGCTATTGGTTTTATGGATAGAGAAGGATTTTTGTATATATGTGATAGAGAACGTAATTTATTTATTACATATAGTGATACAGGTTCTCCATTTAAGGTTTATCCAAATTATATCAAAAATGTTATTAATGAAGTTGATGGTGTTGAGGAATCTATAGTTGTAAAAGCGCCTGATGATAATAGAATATTAGTACCATATGCTTTTGTTTCAATTAAAGATGGATATGATTCTAATGAAGTAATGCAAAAAGTAAGGCAAAAATGCGAATTAGAATTAGATAAATGTGCTATCCCAGTAAATTATGAAATAGTTAATGAAATTAAAGTTAAAGAATCCGGTAAGGAAGATGTTAATTACTATGAAAATACTGCTTCATCATGGAACGAAGATAGAGACAAGGAAGTTAAAAAAATATGACAAATGGTATTATATTTCATGCATACTGTTTAGTAATTGTTATATCTTTAATTATTGTTTATTTTAGTAAGCCTAGAATTAGAAACACTGAAACTAAATTTTATTTAGCACTTATTTTTATTAATGTTGTAGTATTAATATTACATATTACAAGTTATTATACTATTTTATATTCTGATATGATTCCTTTAATAAATCAAATAGTTACAAAATCTTATATTATTTTTCTTACACTTTGGTATATTATATTCTTTTTGTATATCATTATAATGACGAGTGGTGAAAAGCATTTTAAGATAGTATTAGTTGTCACGGTACTTGCAATGATTTCTGCAGCAGCATATACTATCTTTAATCCGATTTATGCATATAACAAATCTAATAATTTTTATACATATGGACCAGCTATTGATTTAATATTTAAATCATATTATCTTAATATGGCATTACTAGTAGGATATTTGATATTAAACTATAAAAAAATAATGAACAAGAGATATATTCCAGTATTTTTGTTAATTGTACTTGGAACAATCTTTGTATATATTCAACAGGAGTACCCTTGGATATTACTTACTACTGCACTTGAAACTTTTGTAGTATTTGTAATGTATTTCACGATTGAAAATCCTGATATTAAGATGATTAATCAGCTAAATATTTTAAAGGATCAAGCTGATCGTGCTAATCGTGCTAAAACTGATTTCTTATCAAGTATGTCTCATGAGATTAGGACTCCACTTAATGCAATAGTTGGATTTAGTGAATGTATTAAACAAGAAAAAGATATAGATTCTTGTTATCATGATGCTGATGATATTATTATGGCTAGTCAAAACTTATTAGAAATAGTTAATGGAATACTTGATATTTCTAAGATTGAAGCTAATAAGATGGAAATAGTTGTAACTAACTATAGACCGAAACCAATATTTGAAAATTTAGCTAAATTAATAGTACCAAGAATAGGTGAAAAACCAATTGAGCTTAATGTACATATTAGTGAAGATTTACCGGATGTATTACAAGGAGATGCTGGTAAGTTAAAACAAATTACTACTAATATATTAACTAATGCAGTTAAGTATACAGAGCATGGATATATTAATTTTGATGTTAAATGCATTAATACTAGTGATGAATCTAAATTAATTATTAGTGTACAAGATACTGGTAGAGGAATTAAGCCAGATCAAATGAATAAATTATTTACAAAATTTGAACGTTTAGATGAAGATAAAAATACAACTATTGAAGGAACAGGATTAGGTCTTGCTATAACTAAGAATTTCGTTGAAATGCTAGGTGGTACAATTACTGTACAATCAAGATATGGTGAAGGTACCAAATTTACCATTTGCTTAAAACAAAAAATTGTGAAAGATGAAAAAGAAAAAGCTAAGCTAATGCAAAATACTATGAATATTCCAGTAATCAAATTCACTGGTAAAAAAGTATTAATAGTAGATGATAATAACTTAAACATAAAAGTATGTTCTAAATTACTTGCTCAATATAATTTAGATATATCATCAGTTGATAGTGGATTTGAGTGTATTGAACTTATTAAAAATGGTAAAAAATTTGATATTATTTTAATGGATGATATGATGCCAAAAATGACTGGATCAGAAACAT
>CAMPBR010000018.1 GCA_946639185.1 uncultured Mycoplasmatota bacterium | reverse complement strand
ATTCTTTGTTTTCAGCTTTAATGAATACTTGATTTTCAAGACAAACTTCTGAATAGTATTTTTCTACTTTACCTTTTAAGATAAATTCAACTTTATCAGCAGGTTTTCCTTCATTTAATAACTCTTGAGTCATTATTTCTTTTTCTCTATTAAGTACTTCAGTAGGTACTTCACTTGATCTAACATAAGCAGGATTCATAGCTGCGTTATGCATAGCTACTTCTTTAGCTACTTCTTCATTAGCTCCTTCAAGGATTACTAATGAAGCAATTCTACCACCCATATGTGAATAAGTACCAAATACTTGACTATCAGTTTTATCAAATCTAACAAATCTTCTGAAAGATATTTTTTCTCCAATTTGAGCAACTGCTTCAGCAACTAATGTAGGAATACCTAATTTTTCAGTTTCTTCCATAGTTTTAACATCACTATTCATGATTAAATCAGCGATTTTATCAACGAAAGCAACGAATTTTTCGTTTTTAGCAACGAAATCTGTTTCAGAGTTAACTTCTAAAACAATAGCTTTATTTCCATTAACTAGCATTTTAGTAATACCTTCAGCAGCAATTCTTCCTTCTTTTTTAGCTGCTTTAGCAATACCATTTTCTCTTAACCAGTCAATGGCTTTATCCATATTTCCTTCTGATGCATCTAGGGCTTTCTTACAGTCCATCATTCCCGCACCAGTTCTTTCTCTTAATTCTTTTACATCACTAGCACTATACATGTATAATTCCTCCTAAAATTTATCTTATAAAAATTATTTTACTATTATTTACTTAAAACTTCAACTAATTCTGCTTTTTTAAGTGTTGTGTATCCTTCGATACCTTTATCTTTAGCCATAGCTTTAAGTTCAGCTACAGTTAATTTTGAAAAATCAATTTTATCTTCTTTAGCTTCTTTTTTAGGAGCAGCTTTCTTAGCTTTAGGAGCTTCTTCTTTTACTTCTTCTTTTTTAGCTTCTTTTTTTTCTACTTTTTCTTTTTTAGGAGCTTTCTTTTCATCTTCGCTAACTAAATCAACGATTTCATTTCCGTTAACTTCAGCGATAGCGTTAGTTAAAGCACCGATCATAACTTTAATACTTCTTACAGCATCATCGTTACCAGGAATTACATAGTCAACTAAATCTGGATCACAGTTAGTATCTACTACACCAAATACAGGTATTCCTAAAATATGTGCTTCTTTAATAGCAATTTCTTCTTTATGAGGATCAACTATTACTAATGCTTGAGGAAGAGATTTCATGTTTCTAATTCCTCTTAAGTTTTTAAATAATTTTTCGTATTCTTTTTTGATACCGATAACTTCTTTTTTAGGAAGTAAATCAAATGTTCCATCTTCTTCCATTTTTTCGATATCTTCCATTCTCTTAACTCTTGAATGAATTGTTCTGAAGTTAGTTAAAGTACCACCTAACCATCTTTCAGTAACAAAATACATGTTAGTACGAGTTGCATTTTCTTCCATAGCTTCTTGAGCTTGTTTCTTTGTACCTACAAATAAAACTTTTCCTCCGTTTTCAGCTATTTCTTTCATAGCAGCATAAGCTTCTTCAATCTTCTTAGCTGTTTTTTGTAAATCGATAATATAAATATCATCTCTTGTAGTGAAGATATATTCCTTCATTTTTGGATTCCATCTTCTTTTTTGGTGTCCGAAATGTACACCTGCTTCTAATAAATAGTTCATTGAAACTACTGTCATATAATAATTCTCCTTTTCGTTTTTTATTTCTTCTATTAATTTCTAAAATTAGCCACTCTTTCGAGCACTAGGTTAATCAATTCATTAATATGTTTATTTTTTACTTAGATAAAGCTTCAACTAATTCAGCTTTTTTCATAGTAGTGTATCCTTCGATACCTTTATCTTTAGCCATAGCTTTAAGTTCAGCTACAGTTAATTTTGAAACATCTAAAGCTTCTTCTTTCTTAGCTACTTTCTTTTCAGCTTTAACTTCTTTTTTAGCTGTTTCTTTAACTTCAGCTTTAGTAACTTTTCCAGCTTTACCATCTTTAGCTACTTTAATTAATTCAGCAAATGCTTTTGGATCATTAATAGCTATTTCTGATAACATCTTTCTATTTACTTCTACTCCAGCCTTAGTTAATCCTTCGATAAATCTAGAATAACTAATTCCTTCGTTACGGCATGCAGCGTTAATACGTGCTATCCATAATTTTCTAAAATCTCTTTTCTTTTGTTTACGATCTCTGAATGCATATTGTCCTGAATGCATTAATTGTTCTTTAGCTGTTTTATATAATCTGTGTTTACTACCAAAGTAACCTTTAGCAGCTTTTAATACTTTTTTATGACGAGCTTTTGTTACAGCTCCATTTCTTACTCTTGCCATTTCTAATTCCTCCTATACTTATTACTAATTAAATAATGTTTTTAAATCTGTTTTGATCAGCTTGGCTTAAACCTGCTCTATCTCTACCTTTTCTATTAAAGTTAGCACTTTTGCTACCAGTATTATGTCTTGTTCCTGGATGTCCAATAGTAATTGAACCACTTTTTCTTACATTAAGAACTTTTTTCATACCTTTATGTGTTTTTAATTTTCCCATAATATCCTCCTATTATTTACTATCTTTTATTGGTGCTAATAACATTGTCATACTTCTACCATCTAACTTAGCTTCTTGTTCAATCATAGAAATACTTTCAAGTCTTGCTGCAAATTTTTCTAGTACATCTTTACCTAACTCAGTATGAGCCATTTGTCTACCTTTAAATCTAATAACTAATTTAATCTTATCACCTTTTTCTAAATATTTAGTAACTTGTTTTAACTTAGTTTCAAAGTCACCGATATCTATAACTGGTGATAATCTAAATTCTTTTAATTCAGATTGACTAGCTCTTTGTTTTTTTAAAGCTTCTTTTTGTTGTTTTTGTTTTTCGTAACGATATTTATTGTAATCCATTACTTTACATACAGGTGGATCACTATTTGGATTTAGTAAAACTAAATCTAACCCTGCATAGTTTGCAAGTGTTAATGCATCATTAATTGCTTTAACACCAACTTGTTCTCCGTTAGGCCCAATAACTAGAACGTTTTTAGCCTTGATCTCCTCATTTATAGGTTGACCATTTTTGTTACTTGCTATAAAAAACACCTCCATAAAACTTAAAAAAGGTGGATATTAAATCCACCTTTAAAGCATAATATAATCTTACCCTATTATATTATAATTAAGCTTTTTACCTATCGCTATTCGCCAGATCAGGTGGATTTAAAATCTCTTTCTTTCATAAATTTCTATTAAATTATATATTATTTTTTTTAATTTGTCAACAATTATCTGCTCATTCCTTCAGAAGCTTCTGAAACTTCATTAACTTCATTAGCCATTGATTCAATAATTGCGTCTACTTCTTCTTCATAAGCTGGAGCAAATGAAGGTGAAGTTGTAGGATCTTCGGTTGTATATTCATTATTTCCATTACTATTTCCATTATCACTAGGTGCTGGTGTATTTGATGAAGCATTACTATTTTGAGATTGTTGAAGTTGTTGATTATATTTTTCAGCTTCCTCATCAGTAGCAGTTTCTAACTCATTACCAGTTTCTGGGTTTGTAACAATAATATTACCATTGCTATCTTCTTCAGATTTATAACCATTACCAGAAACAGGATCGCCACCAGTTTCATAATGTGTATTACCTTGTTCATCAGTATAAGTCCTTTTAGCTTCTTCTTCACTTTTTTTCCTATCTGCTTCTTGTTGTTCCTTTTTCTCTTTATCTTCTTTACCTGTTCTAATAAGTTCTTGAGTATTCTTATTTTCCTTATCTACAGGTTCTAAATTATCATTGCCATTTTCAAATGAATCATGTAATTCTTGATCAGAAACTATTTTCTTTTCACCAGTTTTCTTATCAATTACTTCTACTTTTTTAGCATCTTCAGCTTTTCGTTCAGCTTCTGCTTGTTTATCAGCTTCAGATACTTTTTGAGTCTCTGTTCTATAAGAATGAGTTTCTTCTGTCCAAGTTACTGTACTAGTATTAACTGTACGAACTGTATATGATTGACCAGGTATAGTTTTAACAATTTTACTTAAAGTTTCTTTTTTAGCTACACTAGAACCTTTTCCAACAGTAGTTGTTTTAGCTTCAAGTTTATCCTTAATTTCCATTACTTTTAAAGAATAGAAATAAGAGAAAACATCAGTGTTTAAAGAATACTTACCTTCTTTAAATAAGCTATCATTCATTAATGATAAAACTAATTCAATATCATAACTATATTTAGTAAGTTCATCAAATTCAGAATTACTATTTAAGTATGCTGTATTATTAGCATCTCCACCGCCACCAAGATAAGCAGCATCAGAAGTTAAATTCTTTTCTTCTAATTCATTCATGAACTTATTAGCATTTTCCATTCTACTAGTTATTCCACCATTAAATGTATCAACGATACTTACACCATCATCTGGAATAACTGGAGTATAGCGGTTAGAATCTAAGCTATATAACTTAGTCCATTCAATCGAATTAAATCCTTCTCTTACAACAATACCTTGAGCATTTAAGCAAGGATTATATCCATAAATTATATCATCTAAAGTTTTTTCATCAATTGTATAAGTATAAACTGTTTTATCAACATACTCATTTGTTTTACTATCATAGAAAGTAGTAGTTACATTAGATTGGAATCCCATTTCATTATTACTAATTTGAGCTAAAACTTCAAATAATCTTAAAACTACAGGTTTAGAATAATTTTCATTTGTATCTTGTTGATATGCATATTCACAAAAATCTTCTTTTATTTTTTCGATTTCTTTTTTAGCTTCAGAATATTTTTCTTCTTTAATAAGGCTCTTCCAATTTCTAAGCATATCTTCATATTTTACAAAATCATTTTTATCTTCTTCACTCCAATTAAGAAGTTTTATCTCTTCAATACCAGTATGGCATTCATCACTAAGCAAGTAATAAAGGAACATTTTTCTAACAAAAGCGTTAGATAAACTTTCAGAGCTTTCCCAAACTTTATCAATTTCAATATTCTTACCATTCATTAAAGTAGTAAGGTTTTCTTTTGATTGATTTCCATATACTAACACAAAAGCAAATGCTTCTTCAGGAGTAAAAGTTAATTTAGCTTCTTCACCCTCAAATTTAATATTTAATTCATTTAAAGCAGCTTTATCTTCTTCAGTAATTTTACGATTCATCCATGATTCACTACCAGCAAATTTATCAAGGAAATTATATAAATCAATTAATCCTTCACTTTGGAAATTCTTAGGTGCATTTTCTACATAATAATTCCAATCTTGCCCTTCCATTGAAGGTTTAACAACAGTAGTAGTATTACTATTAGTATCTTCTTTACCATCAGAAGCTTCAACACCAATAGCATCAATAACACTATCATTTGCATCAGTCATTTTAATAATACCACAAGCACCAATAGCTATAGTTAAAGCAACGATACCACCTGCAATAGCAGCATGTTTAGGACTTAATTTAGCATCGTCATCTTCATCAAATTCAAATTCAGGTACTTCGCCAATTACTTCTTCTTTAGCTTCTTCTTTTTTATTTTTCTTAAATAAATCTTTATTAAAACGAAGATTTAAAACTTTTGGAAGTTTAGAAGATTTAACTTCGAAATCATATTCACCTGATTCTTCACGTCTTTGTTCTTCTACTTTTCTATCTAATTCTTTGAAAATTTTATCGCTTGTAAGTGCCATAGTATAATCTTGACCCTTGTTCTTAGAAACACCCATTTCTTTAAACAATCCCATTAATTTATGTTTTTTAACATCATTTGATAGATTAGGGTCAACCATTTCTAAACGTTCAACATATCCATCGTTAAATACAAAATAGATATCGCCAATTTCTCCATTTTTAGAAGCTTGAACATATATATGTTTAACATCATTGTCTGCTTCACCCATTTTTAACTCACGATTAATAACATCATTTTCATTTATCATTATAATTCACCCCTTATTTTCCAACTGTTCTTGTTTTACCAGTATATACATATCCGGTATTAAGTAAATATGTATCATTGTAACTTGACCATTTGTAATCGATTTGAACATCAGTTCTTTCATCTCTTGCTAAAGTACGAGTTCTTACTTTATATTTATGAATATTTTTATATTCAGCTTCTTTAACTACAACTTGTTTTTTATCATAATTAATTCTTGTTATATATAAAGGAACAGACTTAACTTCTGTTTTACTACATCCAGAAGAGATAATACGTTCACTTACTTCAGTATAAGCAGAAGTACTAGTGTTTGAACTTGAACTTGAACTTGAACCACCATTATCAGTTGTTGTTGTAGTTCCTCCAATTTTATAAGTAGTTGTAGGTCTTGTTTGTTCTCTATATATCATATAAGGATGGTTAGTACAATTAGATCCACATTGAGAAAAATCTACACCTTGGAATATCCAACGGCTTGAAGCAGTATCTTGTGGAGGTGTTGATCCTTGATACCAATTATTTTGATATGACCAGTCTCCATTTATTTGAACAACTTGTTGTCCTTCTTCAGTTACTGTATAACCTGGAGTAGTTACTGTAGTTTCATTAACAGTAGTTGTAGTTTGAGTATAAGTTACTTTAGCGATAGTTTCAATAACATATTCTTTCTCAGCACATACTTTAACATCTACACTACCATATTGATATTGATATGGCTTTTGGAAATATACTGTATCAATAACAGCGGATTTAGTCATAACCTTAACAAATCCTAAATCGACAACTTCTCTTAATTCAGTAGAAGATGGTAAGCTTTGACCTTTTTCTAATGAATATTCTGTCCAATTAGACCAGTTACTATACTCTTTAG
Organism: uncultured Mycoplasmatota bacterium; assembly: GCA_946639185.1. Classification (GTDB taxonomy): domain Bacteria; phylum Bacillota_I; class Bacilli_A; order RF39; family UBA660; genus Alloscybalousia. The sequence continues at coordinate 9,243 of CAMPBR010000018.1, read as the reverse complement.
CATAGTGTGTTGAAGTTTCTTTCTTATATTCATATTCTTTATTTACTACAGGTGTAGGTGTTGGTTTACTAACACATTGAGATTCATAAGTAGATTGATCAACAACTACAGAATCTTTGCCCCAATATTCACCATTTACAAATTTACATGTATATTTTGGTTTATATGTAGGTGTACTTGTTGCTGTAGGTTTTACTACTGGTTTAGTTGTTGGTTTAACACTAGGTTGTGGTTTAGCTTCACAAATATCAGTAGTACAATATGAATAGCATCCTAAATGTACAAGAATGTAATCTTCTTCTTCACCACATTTAAGGTTAACTTTCATAATATATTCTGTTTCTTTCTTTTCAAGAGAAACATATGATTTTGTTACATCACATGAATTACCATTTCTATCAGTAAATGGTATTAATAATTTCATATCTAACATTTGTTGAAGTGATAAGGTAGTTTTATCCCCTACTTCTTTAGGTAATCTCTCAGTAGTGAAATATGTAATACCTGCTTCCTTCATAGTTTGTAAGTTAGAATTAAATATTTGGTCCTTTAATGGATTTAATGAATTAATATAAGAATCCATATTAGGCCATGGTACTAACCAGATTAATAATAATACGAATACTATTATTAAAATAAGTTTCATAATAAATTCTTTTAGAAGACTTCCTCTTCTTGGTCTTTCTTCTGTATACATAAAATCTCCCCCTTTGTTTATGTGCTTCATATAATACCACAAAACAAATATTTTGTCAACAAAATTCTACCTTTTGTCTATTTCAACAACGGTACATCCGATATTGAAAAAATCAATATAGAATTTTTTTATTCGCGCATCTTTTCTTAAAACATTATGCGTTTCTTTTTTAATTATTCCAGTACCTATTCCATGAATAATTAAAACTTTGTAATTACCGAGTTTAATGTTATCAGAGATGAACTCGTTTATTAATATCCTAGCAGTATCACGAGTTTCACCATGTAAATCAAGCTTCGGAATATTATTAAACATATTATCAACTCCAAAAATAGTAACGGATTTTCTTACTACTACTCCATAATTATACCAAAAAAAGAATTATCTTAAAAGACAATTCTTATATTTTTTTCTAGAAATTCCAACTAGATAACCATTTTAATGCATTAACATATTCTGATGTAGTTACTAATCCAGAAGTAACTGGATAAAATACTAAGAATATTATAATAACTAGAGCTACATAGAAAATATAAAAACTATTGCTCTCAAGCTTTTCTGTAATCCATTTAATAAATGAAACTATTGCTAAAATTATAAATGGTAGTGTTGGGAAAAAGTGATACATAAACATTGCTCTACCAATAAATATATATGGTACAAAAGTACATAATATAAATACTGTAATAAAGAAATTATTACTTTCACGTCTAATCATAGTTCTCATAAATACATATAAGCTAGCTAAAATACCAAACCACCAAATGATTGGATTTCCAATACCTACAATAGTAGATTTTAAATTACCACCATAGTAAGCAACATGATACCAAACTGGTTTGATCATTAAAGGCCAATTATACCAACTAGATTCAAAAGGATGACCTTCAGTTAAAGTTGAATGATAATGATACATATCACCAATTTGTTTTATTATCCCCTTAATTGAATTAACACTATACCCATAAACATTAGGGAATAATTCATAAGATAAAATATAAATTATTGCTGGAATTAATATAAATGCTACTCCACATACTACAAAAGTAGATTTTAATTTTTTATCTTTCTTGATTAATTTTCTTAATAAGATTAAAGTAGTTACTAAACAAACAACTAAATAATAACCAAATATTACAGTAGTAGCTAAACTACTCTTAACCATTAATACACCATAATAAGCAATAATTGGTATTAAAGATAATATAACTAACGCTAACAAAGTCATTTTAGATGCTTTATTATAATTAATTCTTGTTTTTCTTTTATCTTCATACTTTTTAAATAAATGAGTAAAGAATACAATTGCCATACCTAAAAGTGCATATAATGCAGTCCATTTAGTAGTAACAGCACAACCAATAAATAATCCAGATAATAATAGTTTATATTTCTTTTTAAGTGAATTATCTAAACCAATTTCACTATCTAAATCAATATAATCTTTCATAAATAATACTGATAATAGAATAAATAATACTAAGAAACTATCAACAGTACCCATTCTAGTATGAGCTAAATGGAAATTATCAAATGTCATTAAAAGTCCAGCAAGTAATGCCCATTTTCTATTTTTAAATAAACGTTTAGCTAAAATATAGATCACAGGAATCATTAATAATCCAGCTAAAGCTCCCATTATACGATAAGTAAATGGACTAAATCCAAATAATAATACTGGTAAAGCCATTAATAATTTACCTAAAGGTGGATGAGTCCATTCCATAGTATTAACACCATGTACATATTCCCAAGCACTTCTAGCAAAATATACCTCATCAAAATAAGCACTATTTTTATAACCTATTTGAGATGGAACAGTATTAAGTTCATCAACAATAACAGAACTTTGATCATCTAATGCCTTAACAGCTATTTTATCACCATAAGCATCATAAACTTGTACATCCCCTAGATAAGAATCAACATCTTCAGCAACAAACTTAATATATTTTAAATCTTTATCGATTGCCAATTCTTCCCAAGAAAATACACTATTTGTTTTAAATGTAGTTAAATTATGATACTCAATACCATCTAAAGAAGTCATTACCATAAATGAACCAGTTTCAGCTCCAGTGTAATAAACAATCTTTGAAACATTTTGAGCTTGTGTATCAAGTACCATTCCTACATCATCACCACTATATTCAAACTTATAATAAGTTTGTGGTGCTTTTGCAGTCCCTAAATTAAATAAAGCAAAAATAGCATAAATAATAACTAAACAAAGAATTACTTTTACATCAGTTCTATTTAATTTAGAAGTATCATCACTAAAATTTCTAAAAAATGTTCTAAGTTTAGAAGGTCCACTAGCTTTATAACCAGTCTTAGTCTTACTAATTCCTACAGTTTTTTCAACTTTTCTTCTAGACTTAGTTCTTTTTTCCTTTTTTTCTTTCATTCTATAGCCTCCTATAATACAATTATATAACAAAAAAATTTATCTTTAAAGATAAATTTTTATTTTTTTATGTTTTTATTTTTATTATTAAATTTTAAAGCTTCCATCATACATAAATCATTTTGTTCCATAATATCATTAATACTATCATTAACATAAATATCAATATTAAAACCCTCGTTATCAAAGAATTTATGGTTAAATTCAGAGCCAATAAATATACTATTAATTCTCTTTAAATAATCTAAAGCAGATTTATTAAAAACATAACTACTTCTATCAGCTATAGTTATAACTTGAAAATCACTATTTTCCAAATATCTAATTAACATTTTTAAATCAAAAAGTTTAGTGTTTCTTAAATCAATTATAAATTTACTTATATTCGCATTTTTAATATCATTATGCATTTTATTAATTATACTTAATACATCAAAATTCTCTATATCATTATAATTAGGACAATTAAAAATAACACTATCATCACTAATATTAATATAATTTACTTTATTATCAAAACCCAATGCATATTGAACTAACCTATTAACAACATACATTAAGTCATCCTCATCTGTCGTTTCTACTCTAGCTAATAACCCATATTTAAATACCTCAAAATCATATCTTGTATGTCTTTCATAAAAATTTGGGTATTTTATTTCAAGTTCAGCTAATATTTCATTTAGTTTATTCATCATAAAAATATATTACTCCTTTAAAATATATGAATAAAAATCTACGGTGAAATATTATTTTTGTTAACTTAATTATACAACATATTTAATTTTTTTCAAAGTAAAAAGACTAATTACCTAGTCTTTATTAATTCACAATATTTTTAATAAATAGTTTTATCCATTTTCTCTATATATTCATTAAACACTTTTATAGTTTCTTCACGATTAATACATTTCAAATCCAATGAACTATCTTTTCCATCTTTTAAATCAGAAATAATGTCATATATATATTGATCTCTAAAGCCAATAGCTTCAGCATCACTACTTGTATTACCATAATATACTTTATCGATATTAGCCCAAATAATTGCAGATAAGCACATAGGACAAGGATAAGTAGTAGTATAAATAATACATCCCTTCAAATCATGTGTATTTAAATTTTTACAAGCATCTCGTATAGCCATAACTTCAGCATGTGCAGTAGGATCATGATTAACTAAAACTTTATTATCTCCCTTACCAATAACTTTACCATCTTTAACTATACAAGCACCAAATGGTCCACCATCATTATCAATTAAATTGTCTCCAGCTAAGCGATTAGCTATTTCCATATATTCGTTCATACTAACTCCATTATTTTTTCTTTATTATTAATAAAATTATTATACAAAAAAAGACTAGATTACTCTAGTCTTTTTTATTATTTTGTAAAATTTTCTTCTTTTATATTATCAGCTTGTTTATCAATGATAGTAATTGTAAATAATTTACCATTTGCTTCAAATGATCTTTCAGCACCTACAGGTTGTCTATAAACAGCATTTCCTAATGGACTATTAATAGTAATTTCTGGAACATCATATGTTGGTTTTGCGCTAGTTCCTACTAATTTAAATTGTAATGGTTCATTAGAATCTGCATAATTTACAGTAACAATATCATTTAGATTAACTAAATTTTCTACTAATTCATGATCAACAATTTGTACTCTTTCTAGTTGATCATAAAGTTCTTTAATTTCTGCTGAAAGATTATTAGCATCATCAAAGGCTAAACTAGTACGCCATAAATCTTTAGCATCACCACTAAGTGCTTTAGCATTTTCCATATTAACACTAGAAAAAGCTGCATTTAATTTTTTAAGTCTTTCTACCATTTCTTGGTATCCTTTTTCATCTACATAAATAACTGGTTTATCCATTGTTGTAACCCCTCCTTAAACTTATGAGATTTATTATATAATAATTTAACTTAGTGTCAACATTATTTTTTGATTTTTTTCAGTTTTTTCGCTTTTTAATGTTATATCATAGATAATTTATTGTCAATAAACAAAAAAACAAAAAAACAAATTAAACAAAAATATAAATTACTATGTATTCACAATTAATACTTTTAAAATATTCTTCTATCTTTGTATATTAATAAAGTTTTATAATAACAAAATTTGCTTTTTTTAATAAAATATGCTATTATATACCAGCAATTTTAAAGGAGGTGGATTAGATGAATATTAAAGAAGCAATCAAACTATATGATAATAATATAAGAAATGTGCCTATGACATATAGTTTTTATAATGATAAATTATTTGAAAAAATTCCATACAAAGAATGGGGAATCTCTTTAGTATCTAGATCAATGATTATAAGAGATATCTTTAGTGCAAATAAAAAAGCTATTGATACCTTAAAAGATTCTGTAGATCAATTAGTACTAGATAGTGATTTTGATTATTTATATAACTTTATAATGGAAATTTCCCTTAACATATCTTTAATAGATCCACCTGTATACTTATACTTGCTAGAAAAAGCAATTGAACATTATGAAACAAAAAACAACTATATAAAGCTTAATCATTTATATCCAATATATTGGCAAACATTCGAAGAATACTATGTTAAAAGCGATGCTAATAAAGCTGATATTATTATAAATATAGCTAAAAAAGATATAAAAATGTCATATAAATATTTAGATAAAATATGTGATTATGCTAATAAAACAGGGCAAATTGAAGAATTAAAAAATATATTTATAATTCTTATTAATTTAATATCAGATTATTCTAACCATATGTTAAAACAAGTAGATTCTATAAAAAGAGGATATAAAATATTTGAATATTTTGAATTAAAATTAAATACTCTAGTAAATCTTAATATAGATGAAATAAAATTATATAAAAAACTCTTTCAAAAGAAACTTTGTAGTTTATATCCACAAATATTGATTAATGATAAAGATAAAGCCGAAGAATACTTTAATTTTATCGATGAAATATTACAAAAAAATAATGATAATTATATTAATAAAATGTATAATTTAGAAAAAGAATATTATTATAATCCAAAAAAACAAGAAGAAATCTTAATAAAACTTAAAGAGTTATTTGATTTACATTTAGATGAATTATCAATAATAGAAACAATTGAATTATCTAATTATTATGCTGATTCTAAAGAAAAAGTTATTCATTTAGCAAAGGTTATTTTAGTCCTATGTGATAAAGCAGATATTGCGTTTATTAAGAAAAAAAGAATAATTGATAGCGTAACATCTAACCTTATTAAATATATATCTAATATATCTCATAAGAATTATAAATTAGTTGGAAACTTTGATAATATTATTATTGATATATATAAATATAAAAGTAAATACACAAACAATTTCAAAGAAAAAGAATATTTATTAAAACAACTTATTTTAAGAAGACAACCTATGACATATATACATAGTTTAATGGTTCAGGAAATATCACTAATGATTACTAAATCCATTATTTCTAATAATAAAGCTATTTTAGAGCCATTAAAGAATAAAAAACTAACAAACGATAATTATCGAAAAGGATTTACTAATGAAATATTAGATTATGTAAGCAAGGCAGCCTTTTATCATGATCTTGGAAAAACAAGTATTAGTCATACTATAAATATGCAGATTAGACCATTATTTGATGAAGAATTTGGTGAAATAAAACTACACCCTTCTAAAGCAGTTGAATTATTAGGTGATGACAAAGATTTTCAAATTTATTTAGATGTAATGCTTGGTCATCATAAGTCATATGATGGGAAGTTTGGCTACCCTGCTAATTTTGATAATACCAAATCTGATTATAAAATTATCATAGATCTTATTTCGATAGCTGATTCAATTGATGCTGCAACAGACGTGTTAGGTCGAAATTATGCAAGTGGTAAAAATTTTAATGCTGTACTAAATGAATTAGTTGAAGGTTCTGGTACAAGATATAACCCTGATATTGTTAGAGTAATTTATGAAGATAAAGAATTAAAAGAGAAATTATTTAAATATACTACTTATGGAAGATTTGAAGTATATCACAATGTATACAATCAAATATTTAATATGAAAAATGAATTTGTTATTGAAAAGGAATTAAAAAAAACTAGATAAAACTCTAAATTATGAAATGATAAACTAAAAGTAGACAGTGTAAAAAAAACACTGTCTACTTTTTTAATACAATAAAATTTAAAAAAATAATAAGATAATTTATAAATAAATATAATATATCAAAACTACCAATCTTTTTCTAACTTTTCTTTTATATTTTGATATCTATTAAAAACAGATGGAACTATCTCATTATTATCAGCCATCTTTAAAAATTCTTTTTTTGAAACAAATTTAACATCTGATACTTCTTCTTTTTGACAAACAATATTACTTAATTCTATTGGTATATTAATTTTATATATATCAACAAATTGTTTTTTATACATTTGAGTACCAATTAATTCAAAAGAATTACCACTAACTGTAAGACCAATTTCTTCTTTAGCTTCTCTTATTAAAGTATCAATGGAACTTTCACCAGCTTGGCTACATCCTCCTGGTACTTCCCATTGTCCTGGATGCGATTTTTCTAAACTTCTTTGAGTTATTAATAATTTACCATTATTAAAAATATAAAACTCTATTCCCACATTATATTCATTTTCTTCGAGTTTTTTTCCACGTTCTTTTGTATAACCAAGTTTTACTCTTTTTTCATCAACTACATCAAATAATTCCATATTTCCACCTCACTCTACCTATAAAAATAGCATAACCCAATCACTATATCAAGATACTTTTTTAATTTATAGTTAACAATCATACACATAAAAAAACTAGTTCTATCTAGTCTTTTAATTATTTTTGTTACAGCTTATTCTAATATATTTTTAATGATGGTGATGATGATGTTCTATATTTTTAAGATGTACATGACATTCTTTATCATCACATACTTCATCTTCTGTTTCTAATATAGCGTGACATATATTATGTTCTTCTAACTCTTTTCTAATTTCCTTTTTTATTTTATTTATATCTTTAGATTTAGATACTATATGCATAGTAGCATAATTATTATACCCATCTATACTCCACACATGAATATGATGGATATCTTCTATGCCACTAATATTCAGCAAATGTTCTTTCAATTCTTCTATGTCTATATCATCAGGAGTTTTTTCTAAAAATAAATCCAACACTTTTTTTAAATTCTTTAAAGAATTAATTAAAATAAATATAGCTACTCCAATACTCATAATAGAATCTATAATTCTAATATCAGTAAAATTCATTACAATAGCTCCAATTAATACAACTACCCATCCTAACACATCTTCAAGCATATGTAAGTTAACCGCTTTTTGATTAATAGAATCTCCTTCTCTAGTTACATAAGCTGCAATAAAATTTAATAAAACGCCTATAATAGCTATAATAATCATACCATTATAATTAACTTCCACTGGATTAATTATTCTTTTTATAGAACCTATTATTACTAAGATAGATCCAACTAATAAAATAGTAGTGGTAATTACTCCACCTAATACAGAATATCTAATATAACCGTATGTATATTTATTATCAGCATGCATTTTACTTTTCTTTTCCATAAAATATGATATTCCTATTGAAACAGCATCACCAAAATCATGAATCGAATCTGACAAAATTGATATCGAATTAGTAAAAATTCCTCCAAAAAATTCAAATATAGAAAATACTATATTTAAAATAAAAGCAATTAATATATTCTTTTCAGTCTTCATTTATTTCACCTCTTATATTATTATATCACTAAAATAATTTATTTTTCTAATATCATTTTTCCATTTAATTATTATTACTGTTTATAAATAACAAAAAAAGACTAGTTTACTCTAGTCTTTAATATGTTTAATTAATTATTATTCTTTGCTTTAATTGCAGCTTGTATAGCTATTTTCAAAAGAAGGCAATAAATAATTTAACTTTGGATTAAACAAAACTTTAAGTTATAATACCTTCAATTATTCTTTATTACCTGATTATATCCTTTCAATGGTATATCTTATCAAAAATGCCACTTTATTTTTACTCATAATATCTTAATCTTTAGATATATTTCTTTTTTTAGAGAATTTTACGTATCATAA
>CAMPBR010000017.1 GCA_946639185.1 uncultured Mycoplasmatota bacterium | reverse complement strand
TCTCGTCATCTCCACCAATTGTGAATGTGTTCGATTTAGTCGATTTATATAAATAGCAACTCAATTTTGAGTTGTTTTTTTTACTTTTTTTGTTTGATAATTGTTTAGATTGTGATGATATATATATAGGTATATTAAAACGACAAGCATTTTGCTTGCCGTTAATATTTTTTTTACTTTAATGAGATTTTGCGTTTTTAACTTTTTAATTATTTGTTATCATTAGTTTTTTTGCTTCTTCTATGTTTATGTTTTCAGATGATTCAATATTATCTTGCTTTTCTAATTGATTATCATCAAAACATTCTAAAAATATTTCTTCTGGAGATGCATTTTTACGATACATTCTGCCCCAATGTAAGGCTCCAAATCCTTCGGCATATACAAGCCAAATTTTATCATTATCGTAATCATCACAGAGAAAGCCTTTTTCTTCAATAAGATTAATAATATCACTTTTTGTAAAATTAAAGTCTTTATCAACTTTAGCTATTTTTTTATCGATCTTATGACGATATTTCTTATAAAATTCTCCTTCTGATTTTTTCATAGCTTTATAGCAATCTTTTTCTGGTAGTAATAGCATTGCTAGTAATTTTTCTGGTTTGTCTCTTAAACCTGTTTCTACATATTCGTATAGTTTTAGATTATATAATTTTTCTAAAGTCATTGTCTAATTCTCCTTTTTTTTATAATAGCATAAACTAGCATATAATCAATATTTTTCACAAATTTTCGAAAATAAGTTGGCTTTTTTGCTTAAATATACATTTTTTAAAAAATGTTGTATATTTTTTTTCTAAATATATTTTATTTTGGTGGTCAATTTTTAGAAATGTGTCTGTTTTTTACAAAAAGTGTTGTGCTATCTCATAATTATGATATAATGATAAATGTAAATAATAGATAGTAGTGAAGGTGACAACATTATGAGAAAGACAAAAATTATGTCAGCGCTCTTCATTATTTTAACTTTGGCTTGTATAGGTTATGGCATTGTTATTGTAATTGACGAGGTAAATTATCAATCTGGCACGTTCATAAATGATGGATATGCTGTGGTTGTAGACAGCAAAAAGAATAAGACAAATGTATTGAATTTTCAAAGCGGTTCAAAATACAATTATAAAAAATATAATAGTAAAGTAAGCTTTTTATCAAATGATGGTAATGTAAAAGTAGATGATTCAACAGTAATTCATTATCAAGATAATTCTTTATTAGTACTTAAAGATACTGTTGGAATTAATCTAAATAATGTAGATAATAATATTGTTTTTTACTATAACATATTTAAAAATACACAAATTAATTATCGAGACGGGAAATGTGTTATAGATTTAATAGATGGCAGTGAAGTTACATTTGATCAATTATTACTTAGAATAACTGATTCTAAATTTTTATTAGTCGGTAGTAATATCAGAGCTATATTATCTAGTGATGAGATAGTAGGTTTTGATGATTATGTATATTTTGAATATACAGATGGATCAGTTGTTAAAATTTATAATAATGAAAAATACTATCAAACAATTGCTAATAATTCTAGTATTTTAAGTGGCGATGTAACTATTAATTTGAAAGAAGAAACTATTAGTAAAAAGAACAAAAAGTGTATTTCTTTATCTAATTTAGTTATTGATATGGATGGAAATGTTGATGCAATTGTAGAAGATAAAGAAGATGCTGAAAAACTTAATGTTGATAAGTCTGATGTTGACCCTGATTCTGTTAAAAATGGTGAAGGCGTAGATGGCTCAAATAGTTTAGTTGATGGTGCTAATGGTGCTAATGAACAATTGGTAGATGAAGATGCTAAGATTAATGAACCGGTTTATCGTGTTACTAAGCTTGCTCTTACTTCTTTAAAGGTTGATGCTACAATTGAAATTGAAGATAAAGATTCTTTATTAAGTAGTGCTACTACTATTAGTATTGTTGAAAACAGTACTGCTAAGACTGTTTATGATACAACAACTGAAAAGGGAGAATTATATGGTTATATTTCTTATCCTAATTTAAAACCTGATACAGAATATACTCTTTATGCAAAAGCATCTTATACAATTGATGATGTTACTTATGATAAGACATTTGTTTCTAAAATATTTAGAACAGAAGCTTTGGGTGTAAGTTTTAATAAATCATATGCTACTAAAGATTCTATTGCTATTGAAGTTAATAAAGAAATATATTCAAAAGTTAATTCTGTTTCTTTAGGTATTTATGATACTGAGGGGAATGAAATTGATTCTAGAAGTATTGAGTTTATAAATTCTAACAGTGTTGAAGTGGTTTTTGATGGTCTTAATAATAATACTACTTATTTAATTAAGATGAGTGATATATTATCATCTGGTGTAATAATCGATGATGGATATTCAATTAAAGAAACAGTTAAGACTTTAAAAGATGCACCTACTGTTGGAAATTTGGAATATGCAATTAATAAACGTGAATCATCTTTTGATTTAAATGTTACAAATGTTGTTGATAATGACTATGGAATTGTAAATTATCGTTATGAAATATTTGATGCAAGACAAGATCTTGATAATTCAACGCCTGTTTTAACTATTTCTAAGGACAAATTGAGCAAGGTTAATGTTAAAGTTGATGATGTTAAACTTCATAGAGGAGTTGCTTATACATATCGCTTGGTGGTTGAATTTTTTGATAATGAAAAGACGATTGAATATGTTTATAGTTTAGGAAGTAATATGCAATTAGATGGTGTTGAATTCCCAACACTTAGATGGGAAGAAACATTTGTTAACTGGGAACAAATAAAGGGAACAATTATTGTTGATGATCCATCTAGTACTATTATGAGTAATAATTATCGTATAGTATATAAGAATTCACTTGATTCTTATACTACACTTTCATTAACTAGTGAAACATCTACAAATTCAATTCCTATTTCAGTAAATTACTTAAGAGCTAATGAAACATATACGTTTGATGTTTATGCTACTATCAATTTACAAGATGGAAATCCAACTGTTGATGAAACTTATATAGGTAGTATTAAAGTACAAACAAAAGCTCCTAATCCTTTAAGAGCTAACTTTCAAGATGATTTAATTTATACATCACCATTTGCGGTTGATTTTAATCTATCTGATACAGATCGAGATGCTTCGTTTGAAGCTAGTACTCTATCAACAGTTACCTTTACGTTATATCAAGGATCTGGTACTGATGGAATGGTTGAAGTATTTAGAAAAACTACAGATATTAATACATCAGAATATTCAAGTACTTTAAAAGAGGCTTTCTATGATAATGTTGCAGTCATAAATGCTAATTTCTTTAATGCAGATAGTTCATCTTTTAAACAAAAAGTTTATACTTTAGTTGTTGATGATGCTTATGACTATACTGGATATAATAAAATACCTATTGAAAATAATGTATATCATATTAAAACTAATGCTTTTATTCCGGATGTTCCTAAAGATAATTCTCCACAAATAGCTACGCATTTAATTGTTAATAAGTATGCTGAAGAATTTGGTTTAGAGATGAATCCTAATTTGGAACCTAATACTCCTATTGGTGTTTCTTTAAATGCTGCCTTTAATAATACAGATAAAATTGGAAAATATATTATTTATCATGTGTGGGCTTATAATCAACAGACTGAACAATATGAAATGTTGGAAAATTTAGATAGACGTGTTGATTTTAATAGTGATGGTACTCAACCAAATGTTGTTTTTGAAATTGGAAATGGTACTCCTTATAATGTAATTGATACTGATATGCTTCGTCGTGGTAATAATTATTATTTTTCATATGAAGTATTCATTGATCTTGATGATGATGGTGAAGTTGAAACATTTTATCCAAAGTCAATTAAACCAGGTGCTATTTTAAAAAGTGATTTACTAAGTATTAAAAAACAACAGGCTATCTTCTCTATGTATCCATCAAATTCATATGCTACTTCTTTTGTATGGAAATATAAATATAAAGATATTGATAATAGTTTGTTTGAAAATAAATTGTATGGATTCGCTAATGCATCTTTAAATCCTGCATCTAATGCTAATATAAGTAAAGATAGTAATTATCAATTAGCTACTTTTAATGGCCTTAATAGTGGAGATATTTTAACTATCAAAGTAAAAGAAAAATTGTTAAAGGGAAAAGATGATATATATCGTGATATTACTTCTCAATATTTTTATGGAATACGACCTTCATTAAATTTAAACTATTCTATTGAAAAAGATGTTAATAAACTTGTTATTTCTATTGATGATTATATAAATAAATCACAAGAAATAGCATCAATAGCTTATTTAGAAGCAAAAATTACTCCTTTAAATAGTAATGATATTGAACGTTTAGGAGTAACTACATTGCCAAATCTAATAATTAGTGATGGACAAATTACTATTGACTTTGAAGATATTTCTAAATATATGAAGACTGATATATCTGTTGATTTAATTGCTTATTATGATTATGGTGGTACAGGATTTGATTTGGGTTCAACATATACTGCTATACAAAAAGGTACATATAATGGTGAAGGAGATAATTATTATTTTCTAAATGGTAAGAGTATTAATCAAACATCTAGATTATATGGTAATATGGTTAAATCAGTTTTTAATGATTCTAAACAGACTTTAACTATAACTAATAGAGCAAATAATAGTTTTACTATGGATTTAGATATTAATAGTACTGGTGTTATTTATCAAAACAATAATATTGTTTTAAAGGGTATTAAATCTGAAAAATTAAATTCATCTAATAAGAATACAAGATTTGATTATATTATTCCTGGTATTTCATTGTTAGATAAAAATAGTAAAATTAATATTACGCCTTTACTTACAGGAGCAAGTATTAATGCTAGATTAGTAAATAATTATCCGGAACTAATTAAGGAAAATAAAATTTATTTTGATTTATATGAAGTTGATAAAAATGGTTTAAATGCAACGTTTGTTGAAACAATAACCAAGGATACTTCTGATTTTAATGAACCAATTGAATTAACTAATTTAAAACTTCATACTAACTATTTCTTAAAGTTCTATGCATATGTATTTAATGAGGCTACACATACTTATGTAAGACAATATTTGTATGATGTTGATCAAAAAGTTACTGGTATAAATTATAACTTCCATACATTATCAAATGTTGGTGTTGAAAACTTAACTGGTGAATTAATTAGTAAGTCTTATACTGATAAAAGATTAGAAATTAATTATAATATTCAAAATACTATTGGTTATGATTATATTAAATATACTTTATATAAGCTTACTGATGATGGATATCAAATAATTGATGTTGATATTCCTGATAGTAAAGTATTCATGAATAAAATGAAAGTTGAAATATCAGCATCACCAAGTGAAAGTGCTAATATTAGCTATGGTGGTTCATATAAACTACAAATGGATATTTATTCTAATTATTTGGTTGATGGTGTAAGTACTAGTGTTTTAATTGAAACTGATGAAGAAGAATTTACACTAGGTGAATATGAAGAGCCATTTGTTGGAATATCTAGTGGTAAAACTGATGATTCAATATTCTTTAGGGTTAGTGTCGTTGATTCTAGTCATTTGATTGCTGATGGTACTTATAATGCAGTTTTACAAGATTCTAAAGGAAATGTTATTGCTAATTTTAGTCGTCAGTCAATTGATTCTTTTAATAAGAAATTTGATTTTAATAAAGATAAATATAAATTGGTTGATGGAGAAGAATACACATTTATTGTAAGTGTAAATATTGATTACAATAATTCTGGAACTAATTTTTATAATTTTATTAGTAAAAGAAGTATAAAATGTGGATCTGATGTTTATTTAGGTACTATAACTTTGACTCCAAGTGATAGTAATGGAATTAATATGGTATTTAAAGATCCTTATCAATTAGATTTGATTGATAAAATAAGTTATACAATTACTAATGATAGTGAGAATGTAGTTATTAATGCTACAAAGCAATTTACTGTTCACTATGATAAAGATTCAGATGCATACTATTATTTAATTGAAATTGATAATGATTTTAATCCTGAATTATTGTATTTAGTTACAATTAATTTCTATTCTGGAAATTATTTGGTTGAAAGTGCTGAATTGGGTTATGGAGGTCATTCGTAAGGAGGTTTTTTATGAAAAAATTAAATGGTAAAAATAAGTTTTTTGTTACTGTATTTATTCTGATAATTTTAGTAATAATTGGTATTTTAATTTTTGCTATTAGATTATCCGGACATGATACTAAAACTGCATTACCAGTTACTAATAATACTGCTATCTTTGCGACTGACTCTAACCTAATTGATACTAGTGATGGTGGTAAAATAGATTCTAACTGGGATGGTGAATATTATTATTTGTCATCAAAAAATCGAAGTTATAAACTTGGAAAGACTCCTGTTGTTTATGATAAGGCTTCTGAAGTATTAAATTTGTTAGGTATAAACTATCAAGTACTTAGTGATGGTAGTGTTATAAAAAATGATGATATGATTACAGTTAATAATTTTAATACTCCTAATTTTTATAAGTTGGATGACAGAGTATATTTAATTACTTGTAGTGAAATATATACTTTAGATAAATCAATATATACAAGTAAGTATTTAGTTGTTAATATTGATAAACAAGGAAATGCATCTGTATATAATGATTCAATTAATATTAAAACTGTTAATCCTATGAGTATAACATTTGGTCAGTATACATTTGATGTTGCTAATGAAAAACTTATTATTGGTAATAATACTATTGATTTGAAACAAATAATAGGTAGTACTAATGAATATGTGTTTAAAGAAAAAGAAGAAGTTAAACCTGAATATGATGAAAAAGAATTAGTAGATTCATATAATGATTTAGTTAATGATTTTAGTAAATATGCTAATAATACGAATATGATAATTTCTGCTAATAATAAAATTGTTAACAATAATACTATTGTAACAAATGGTATATCTGAAAGCATTGCTGAAGCTGCAAGAAAAGCATTAAGTAAAGCTCTTATAACAAAAAGAGTAAGCTTACGTGGTTGTATAGCTTCTTCATCTTATATTGATGTTACATATGTTGTAACTGATCCTGAAAATAAATATCAAGCAGTTTATTTATTAGTTACAGGTAATATTAATGGTAAATTAACAACAGAAAAAATAATGATAGATAAATATCAATCTACAGCTAGAATTAGTGATTTAGAACCAAGTAGTGAATATACTATTAGTTTAGGTTATATAGAAGTTGTTAAAAATGAACAAGAAAAAACTTTACAAGATAATATAGAAGATATCGTAAATGTTAGAACAACTAAAGTAGATTATAAATTGAATATTGAAAAGATTTCTTCTGGTTATGTATATTTTAATTTTAAGATGTTTGACAGTTTTGCTTTAGAGAGTGGTAAAGTTGCTCTTTATATTGATAATGTTAAGCAAGATGAAGTGGTTATAAATACTTTAGAAATGTTAAGTGATAAAGGATTTAGTTCTAGATTTAAAATTGGATCTGGTAAGTTATATGAACTTCGTGTAGAAGATGCAGTTTACAATGAGAAGAACATAGATATTAAGATAAATAAGAAATTTACTTTATCATAATTTAAAGATATAAAAAGAAGGGATATGGTGATGTTATGAATGATGTTATATCTTCAACATTAAGCGCAATTGGAACTATAATAGGATTTTCTGTTGCTGGGTTTGGAATTGGTATAGGTATACTAGGCTCTAAGATAGCAGAAGCAGTAGGAAGAAATCCGGAAATAAAAAATGATATTGTAAGTTCAATGATGATACTATTAATAGTTGCTTCAATATTTATTTTATTAGTATTTGCTTTTTGTTTTATGCTTTTATTCTTTAATCCATTTGTGTCTTAGTATGAGCGATATTATTATTGTTATAATAGCAATTGTAATAATATTATTAATTCTTTCTTTTTTACTATATTATGTA
This sequence comes from uncultured Mycoplasmatota bacterium, assembly GCA_946639185.1. Classification (GTDB taxonomy): domain Bacteria; phylum Bacillota_I; class Bacilli_A; order RF39; family UBA660; genus Alloscybalousia. Next base: position 8,626 of record CAMPBR010000017.1, on the reverse strand, counting down.
ACAAAAAGAATTAATGTATTAAGTAGAAATATCTTTCTTAATAAAATAGAAGAATTTGATTATTTAATTGGAGATAAAGAACAAAAAGTTGATGAATTAAATGCTGCAATTTCTAAAAAAGAAAATGAAGTTTTAGAACTTGAAAATAAACTTGGGGAATATATTATTATACCTGATGAAAAACCATCTTCTAATGATGTTGTGTTACCTAAGTATGTTGATTTTGAGAGTACTAATTCATTATCTAGTTATAAGAAAATTAAAGATAACTTTAATTATAATGCAGCAGAGATGATAAAATTATTTTTAAAATGTAGTCATCATGAAGAAAAAGATAGTAACTTTTATGATATATATTATAAAGTAAGAAATTATTTTACATTTGATGTTTTATATAAGTTATCTACTTATCAGAAGGATGAACAGTTTATTATTGTTTCTGAATTACTTAGTGATTCAGAAAAGAAATGTTTAAATGAATATTTAAATAAGAATAATTTTGATCTTAAAAAGTTTATAAATATATTAGATGAACTTATTGTTAAGACTGATCCTGAAATAAAGATTTATGTAGGGAGAAAAGATGAAAATTATAATTTGATAGATTCTCGTATTAATACTATATATGATAAAAGTATTACTGAGGGAATTAAAATTATGTATAGAGGCGTAGTATACGATTATAGTATTTAGAATAAATTGGTGGAAATACATAAGGAGTTTGATCATAGGAATAGCAGATTAGAATACATAATCCATCATGTAGCTGCACATTATGATTAGTAGTTTAGAGTATGCAAGATAGTGTTAATGATATTATAAGTAGAAAAATTGATTATATTGCTAATCAAAATAATATTTATCATTCAGGTAAAGTTATTAAACTTAATGAATTTATAGTTGAAGTAACGGGATTAGAGGATGTGTTCTATTTTGAGAAAGTATTTATAGGTAATGAAGAAAACATTGGCTATGTTGACAAAATTGAAGAAAATAAGGTTATTATTTCTCTTGTTAGAACTAATGGTCAAATTGCTGTAGGAGATAGTGTTATTGCTACTTCTGAAGCACTTATGGCTTATTTTTCAAAAGATTTTATGGGAATGATTGTTGATCCATTTGGTTATGATAAGATGACTGGTAAGAAAATTAATAATGGTACTTATATCCCTATTGAAACTCCTAAGATTGGTATAATGGATAGAACTGATGTTAATAGACCATTAGAAACAGGAATAGCTGGAATTGATTTAATGTTTCCGATTGGTCGTGGTCAAAGACAATTAATTATTGGTGATAAAAAAACTGGTAAAACACAAATTTGTCTTGATACTATAGTTAATCAAAAAGATAAAAAAGTTATTTGTATATATGTAGCTATTGGTAAGACTAAGAAGGAATTAAAACGTTTATATTCACAATTAGTTGAAAAGAATGCTCATGTTTATACAATTATAATGGCATCATTTAATGATGATTTAGCTCCATTAATAAAACTTACTCCATATGCAGCTTTATCTGTTGCTGAGGAGTTTATGCGTGAAGGTAAAGATGTATTAGTATGTATAGATGATTTAAAGAAACATGCTGATGCATGTCGTGAAATAGCTTTAATTGCTGAGAAAAATACAGGTAGAGATGCATATCCTGCTGATATATTCTATACTCATTCAAGATTACTTGAAAAAGGATGTCAACATAAGGATGGTGGCTCAATTACTATTTTACCTATAGTTGAGACTAAAGGTGGAGATATAACGGATTATATTTCAACAAATATTATTTCTATAACTGATGGACAAATAGTATTGTCTGATAAAATGTTCCAAAAGGGTCAAAAACCAGCTATTAACTTTGGTTTAAGTGTATCACGACTTGGTGGTGCGGTTCAAAAAGATTCAATTAAAATGATAGGTTCAACAGTTCGTCGTGAATTATTATCATATTTGGAAACTGCTGATGTATATCAGTTAGTTAATGAAGAATCAATGTCTCCAGAATTAAGAGCAAAACTACAAGAAGGAAAAAAGATAATGGAAGCTTTGAAGCAACCAAAATTTTCTCCATTTAGTGAAAATGAATTAATTAATAAATTTAAATTTGTTATCCATATGCCAAATCAAGATTCTAATAAAGAAGAAGTTGATTCTGATGGAGATATCATATGAGTGTAAAAAAAGTAGTAAAAGTTATGAACTTTCACTCACTACTTAGAGTTAATGGAGCTCGTAGAAAAGTAGAACAAGCTCATCGTTATGAAAAAGAATTAAAAAGTGTTATAGCATCTATTGTAAATAATAGAATATTTCTTCAAGAAAAAGTATCATTAAATCTTAATAAGACAGCTAAACAATTAAACGTATATATAGGTAGTGACTTTGGTTTTTGTGCAAACTTTAATTCTGATGTAATGGATTTATTACGAACTGATGAAAAAGAAAACGATAAAATAATTATTGGTAAACGTATTAAGCTGCCTGTAGATAATGTTATCATGTATATGGATAAAGAGGATTTTCCAAAAAATTCATCTAAAATATTTGATATAGTACTTGATGGAGTATTAAATAATAAATACTCTAAAATAAATATTATCTATATTCATTATTATAATTTGAATCGTCAAGAAATACTTAAAAGAACTATTTTACCAGTTAACTTTGATGATGCTCTTGATGAAATGGATGTTAATATAAATGATGATTTTTCAGTTGAAGGAGATATAGTTTTTATAATTTGGAATTTAATATCTATTTATGTTTCAACTGAAATAAAAATAGCTGAAGCTTGGAGTTGGGCTTCAGAAAATGTTAAAAGACAAATGTTTACAAATGAATCTTTAAAACATATTGATGATATGGAAGAAGAGAAAGCTAAAGCTTTAAGAAAAATAAAAAAACAAAAACAATTTGAAGTAATAGTTGAAGCTAATAATAAAAAAATAGCTAACTTGAGAAAGGAGAAATAGGAATGATAGGTAAGATAATTGCAGTTTCAGATTTAAGTGTTAAAATACTTTTGAATAATCCGTCTGAAATAAAAATACAGGATATATTATATGCTAATCATAATGATCATATTTATAAATTTGAAGTTGTTGAAATAAATGGTAATATTTGTAAAACTATAGTTTTTGATAATGTTATATACCTAAAGAAAGGTATTCCTATATTCAAAAGTGAAGATAAGTTAGCTATTGAATACTCTGATCAAATTTTAGGAAAAGTATTTGATCCATATGGAAATGTTATCAGTAATGATACTTTAAAAAGTGTTAAAAAGAAAAATGTTTATGAAAGAAATGTTTCCTTAGAAGAACTTGATATTCAAAGTGGTTTATTGCTTACAGGTATTAAAGTTATTGACTTCTTTGCTCCTATTCAAAAAGGATCTAAATTAGGTTTACTAGGTGGAGCTGGAGTAGGTAAAACAGTTCTTATTAAAGAGTTAATGAATAACGTATTTAAAAAGTTTAAATCTAACTCTATATTTATAGGTATTGGAGAACGTTCTCGTGAAGGTAAAGAATTATATGATGAGATCGTTAAAAGTAATTTAATTGATAAAATATCTATGGTATTTGGACAAATGGGAGATAATGCAACTTCTAGAAGTAAAGCTATTTATAGTGGTCTTACATTAGCTGAATATTTAAGAGATGAAAAGAATCAAGATGTATTATTATTCGTTGATAATATTTATCGTTATGTTCAAGCTTTATCAGAAATATCAGCAGAACTTGGAAGAAGTCCTATTGAAAATGGATATCCAACTACTATGATATCTGATGTATCTAAAGTAGAAGAAAGAATAAATTCAACTCGTGAGGGTTCAATTACATCTTTCCAAGCTATTTATATCCCAGCAGATGATTATACTGATGAATCTGTTCAAACTATTTTAAGCCACTTAGATGGACAAATAGTACTTGATAGATCAATTGCTGAAAAAGGTATTTATCCAGCAATTGATGTATTTAAAACAACTAGTGCTTTAGTAGATCCTGATATCATTGGTAAAAGACATTTTGATTTAATTGAAAAAAGTTTAAAATTCTTAACAAGATATACAGAACTTGAAGAAATAATCGTTGTTTTAGGTATTGAAGAATTATCAGAAGAAGATCGTCAAATATTCTATCGCTCTAGAAAACTTAGAAACTATTTTTCACAACCTCTATTTGTATCAGAACAATATACTGGTATTCCAGGTCAATTAGTAGATATTAATGATGTTTTAGATGATGTTGAAAATATTTTAAATGGTACATATGATGATGTTGATGAAAGTAAATTCTTATATATAGGTAGTTATGGTAGAAAATAAAGAAAATATACAAGTTATGATATTAAAGAGCGATAATGTCATGATGGATACAATATATGATGCTAAAATGATTCGTATAAAAGATAAAAAATATAATTTATTAATTATGAAGGATTATTGGCCAGTTATTGGTGAATTAGATGGATCAGTATATATTGAAGCAGATAAAAATTATACTTATGAAAATATAAAAGGATTTTATTCAATGACGCATAATAAATTTCATTTAATAATCCAAGATGAAGGTAATAGTAATGCTAACTAGGTTATATTTATTGTTTTATATATTTATTTATATAAGTATAGTTACATTTGTTTTCTTTTTATTAGCATGGTTTTTTACTCGTAAATTTAATAATAAATATCGAAATATATATGCTTTATTTATTGATATTGGTAAAAGAGAATGTTTATTATATGCAACAATATTCTTAAATCTATTACTTTGTTTATTCTTTTTAATATTTTCTTCAAAATATGATAATTTCGCAATGTATATGATATTATTTACTAATTTTGTTGCGTGTTTAGTATCATTTAATCTTAGAATGATTATAAGTAATATCATTTATAGTTTTATTAGTGTAGAGTTATTATTTTTATTAACTTCAGTTAATAATTATTTTAATTATGTATCTAATGATAATAAAATATTAATTTTAAAAGTATTATTCATGTGTGTAATATTTGTTTATACTATATTTATTACTATTAGAAAGATTGAAATATGTTTAAGAGCAAATAAAATCAGGAGGGTTATAAATGAATAATGATGATGTTTATAAAAAAGGGATAAAAAGGGCTAAGAAAAAAACTAAATTTATTAGAAAAATGCAAGTACTTTTAATGTCTTTAATCTTGATTACAAGTATTAGTATAGCTTTTATTTTGGTAAAAAAATATTATAATAATTTAAATTCTATAACTTATGAAAATTATGAATTATATCAATATTTTTCTGGTGCTAAAGTAGTATACAAAGGTAAAGCTACTATTAGACATGATAATAAAATAACTGATGTAGTAAGTGAAGGTAAGAAAGTTGATGCAGGTGATATTCCTATTTATTTTCAATATTCTTATAATGAAGTTTTATTACCAACAAATATGGAATTAATTTTCCCTAATTTAAAGAATAAAAACTATAAAATAAATTATTTTTCTAAGATCATGTATGATATAAATGATGATGTGGAAAATGCATTTTTAGTTAAAAATGATAAAAATATATTTTTAGGTCAATCTTTTTTATTTAATGGAGAAGATTTATATTTCTTCCCATATTCTACTAGTGTAGTAATAGATGGTATAACTTATAATCTTTCACCATTATCATATATTATAGTAAACTATAAGAATATGATTGAAATATATGATAAATCTAATGATAAATATACTATAATTGATAGTCATAATGATGATGTTATTGCGACGCTTGGTCAATATAAAATTAATTTAAGTACTGATATGATTATGTATAATGATGAGAATAGATTACTTATTAAAAATGTTGATAAGTTATCTACTTATAATGGATAAGCACTTCTTTCGAAGTGTTTTTTTTTGTATTTCTTTAAAACTTTTAAATAGGCTAGCAAAAGTGTTCAGCAACGTTCTTATTTAACATTATTATAATACAATTAATGTATTTATAATTCATATATTAGAAGATACTTATATAGTATCCTTTTATAATGCGTAAAAATACGACCAAATTTATATAATAAAAGTATATTTTTTATAGCTTTTATGGTATAATTATCTTAACAATAAGGAGTTGACTTCAATGCGCAGTAGAATTAAACTTACTTTAAAAAAACTTATTATTAAACATAGACAAAACAGATTAAAAAATTCTGTTATTTTAAAATACATCCCAGCTATTACTGTTGTATTAATTGGTGTTGGACTTATATGTTTTAATTATTTATTTAATACATATAGTAAAGTTGTAATGATTGAAAATAATGGATATATGTTAAAAGGTAATTCTAAAATAGAAGAATTAAGAAAAGATGATCATGATAAAATATCTATTCTAGATACTGTTAATGTAAGTGAATATGAATATATTTATAAAACTAATTTAAATCATTATTTAGATGATACAAAGAAGAATACAGTTGATATTAATTATCCATTATTTATAAATGATGGTTTATCACTTGTAAATTATAATGAAAATGTAAACTTAATAAATACAACTCTAGAAAGAACTATAGGATATAAAAATTCTGTTTTATCTTATGGTAGTATATATAATCTTGGTGATTATACACTAATTGATAATGAAAAATATTTATTATTAAGCTATTCTAATGGAATATTTATTAATTTATACGATTTAAAAATAACGACAGATGCTAAAGAATATATTATTCCAGTAGATAGCTTTATTTATTTTAGTGAAGATTCAATAAGTTATTTTAAAAGAGAAAATAATAATTTCGTTAAAAAAGTTATTACAGGAATTGATTATAAGAGTATTTTAGAATTTTATTTTGAAAGCGGTAATGAAAGTTATAAATTTAAATATGAAGATTTTCTAGAAGGTATTGGAACATTATATAAAGAAGAAGTAATTATACCAGAAAAGCCAATCTTAACAGAAGAAGAACAAATAGAAAAAGTAATTGATGAACCAGTTATAATTGATGAAAGAAAAGAAAAACCATTTGAGTGGATTAAACCATCAGTTAAATTAAATAGTTTAAAACCAAATGTTTATACAATGAATGGTAATATTGAAATAAATGATCCGGCTGGTGTTATTACTAAACAACCTACATTTAGTTTAGTAATTGGTAATAAAGTATATTCAAGACGTGGAGTAAATACTAGTGGTGATTTTCTAATAGCTGGACTTCTTCCAAATACTGAATTTCAAATAATAGGTGAATACACTTATTTAAATGAAGATTTAAAATCTAAAACATTAGTAACATTTTATTCAAATACTATAACTACTTTAGATTTAAGCACACTAGGAGCCGTTGATATTAAATTTGAAGAAGGTTCTATTTATCCTAGAAGTATTGAACTAGCAAGTTTAGAAATAACTAGTAGTTTGGATTCTGAAACACTTAGAGGAGTTAGAAATGTAGGAATCGTAGTTGATGATGAAAAATTTTATATTTCTAAAAAAGAATTAAATGCATTACTTAGAGGTGAAAAAGTAACTAGTGTTAAAACAAGCGAAAGCTTAAAATCTAATAGAGAATATGATTTTGAAATTAATTTCTATGATCAACAAGGCAATATGTTACCAGTAAATAATAATAAAGGTCATGCAAGAACATCTAGTAAGATGCCATCTGTATCTTTAAAAATAGTAAAAAATGAAGTTGATTATCTAGTCTTAGGAATAAATTTAAAAAATGATGATAAGATTAAAATAGATAATTATAGATATGTTGTATCAAACACATCTGGAAAAATTATGAGTAATGGTAAGATCGATGGAAAGGAACTAAAATTAACTGATTTAGATCCTAACCAAATGTTTACTATTGATATAATTGGTGATTTTGATATTAATGATGGAAATGGTACATATAAAGATTATGTTATAGGTTCAATGGACTTTACATCTTTACCAATAACTAGTTTAGGATACCTAAACATCGATATAACGCCAAATGAAATAACTAATGATTTAGTTAATTTAAAATTTAAAATAAATTCTAAAACTGATAGTAGATTAATCCCACTTTTAACAGAGTTATCATTTAAAGTATTTACTAAAGATGATCATAAGTTAGTTAAAGAAATTAACCTATCAAGTGTAGAAATAGAAGATTTAAAAAATAATCAAGAATTAACTCTTGATATCAATAACTTGAAGGCAGATACTTTCTATAATCTAGAAGTAACATCTAAAGTAAAACAAGGTGATACTGTATATGAATTAGAATGTTTACATAATTTTGAAGAGTTTGAAACTAAAAAGAGAAGTGCTAGTGTAAATGTTATTAATAGTTTCACAACAAACAATATGATTGATATGGATGTTAAAGTTATCGATTTAGATTCTTCAATTCAATCAGATAACGTAAGAGTAGAGTTAAGAGATAATAGTAGTACTCTTTTAGATGTTAAAACTCTAGCTATTAATACTGAAGATTATGAAAGAATAACATTTGATAATTTAAATGTAAATGAAAACTATGTAATCGTATTTATAGCCGATGAATATAATGAAACTAGTTCAGTAGCTACATATGAATCAAAACATGAATTGTTAAGACTAAATGAATATACTGAAGAAGGTATAAGTGGTAAGTTAGAATTAGTAGAAGCA
>CAMPBR010000016.1 GCA_946639185.1 uncultured Mycoplasmatota bacterium | reverse complement strand
ACTCCTCCTTAAAACTAAATTAATAATACCCTATTTTTATTTTATAGTCAATAATATACAAAATTATTTACATTTTTTTACAATTAATAATTAATAATACCTAATCTATTAAGTAAACCCTGTAATATTTCAGAATTATCTTCTCTTTCATCAAGAGGTGGAATAACAGCAAAAGTTTTAAACTTAGCTTCATATTCTAATTCTTGAATATCATTATTATTTAAAACATTTTGGTTAAGAACTACTTTTCTACCAGCAATCTTATCAAATATTCTACGATTTGCTAACATTAATTTATTTAATTTAAGTGTAGATGGTTCTAATAAATATAGTACATCAGTACAAATATTTTCATCACCCTCTTTATTTAAATCAACAAGTATAACATCGCAATCTCTATGTTTTAAAAGTTCATTACCCAACTGATCATGTTGAATAGAAACCATATTCTTTTCGTTCAAATAAGTAAAATCTCGTTTATCAATTTCAATTGAAAAATTACTTTTACCCATCTTATCAAGTTCTCTTTTTAACATGTAAATTAACATAGTTGCTCCTGAATGATCAGTAATATTTTTAATACCTAAAACCATAGGTCCACTATTAATTACTTGGTTAACTACAGTAGTATTACCACCACCATCATATGTTGGAGTTACAACCATTTGATCTTCAACATTAATTTGATGTAGGTGTGCAACATCTCTATAAGTATTAGGATTATTTAATAAGTAAGTAACTCCATCTAAATTAGTAGTAAAATTATAAATACCCATTGATATCATTTTTGATAAAAATGCTGGTGCTAAACACTCAGGTGTATCTGGTATTAATACAATAATTTTTTCTACATCTAAAGATAAAGCAAATTTTTGTAGATTTCTAATATCTTTATAATTCTTAATAGCAGTTAAATCTAAAATCATTCTTCCAAAGAAGAAGTTTGAAAACATCTGAACAAGTTCATCTGCATCAAAAACGCCATTAATTGATTTAATTATTTCAATATCTAACGCTTCTAGTTCTGCTTGTCTTTCATTAGCTATAATTACGTTCATTTCTTCACCCCTTTACTATATGCTACAACTACCGTCATCAAGTCCCTCATAATTGATACCTGATGAATATATAAGTGCAGTTTCTCCTCTTACCATAAATACATTACCAATTCCTGAAAAAATCTTATTAAAAATTGGTATATCAATATTAACAAAAGTTGCTACAGTATAATAAGCCCCTTTATATGCTTTATTGTTATTAGCTGCTCCAGTTAAATCAACTTTTTGTACTTTATAGCAAAAAAGTGGTGTATTATTTTTTCCTTTTGCAATCTTATATCCATTGTTACTGCACCATCTCTCATATGGATCACCAATACGATAATGATTTTTTGTTAAAAAATCTTCTATTTGATGTAAAGCATTACATCCTAATCCTTCATTTTTTTCAATTATACTACGGATTTCATTCTTAGCACGGAATGCTTTAGTATAATTAACACTAAATGCTAAAAAGCAATTTACAATTATCAAAAATATTACTATTGCCGTAATTGAAAAAGCTCCACCTATCGCATCTCTCATTTATTTCACCACTTTCTTAAAGAACTAAAAACTATGGTTAATCAACAATACCATGATTTTCATCAACTTCTGAAATTTGTCCCCATTGGTTGTTTATTGTTTCTTGGATTTTAGGCCACATAACCCAGAAAAATGCTATAATGGCTCCAATAGCAATAATAGTAATAACTGTCATATTTAATTCTCCAGTTGCTTCCTTCATATATTATCTCCTCCTCTACTCTACTATATATATCAATTATATCATAGATTTTATTATTTACTATATTATTTTTAACTTTTTTGACTAAAAATATGTAAAGAAAAAGAAGCATTAAGCTTCCTCTTTTTTCCTTTTAATATGATACTCTTTAACAAAATCCTGATTAATATCTAATACTTCATCTATTCTAGCATCAATTTTCTTAGATATATTATTAATATTCTTAAAAGCTAATTCTAATCTAATATCATCTTGATTAAAGAATTTATCATTTTCTATTTGATAAACTACTATCTTATCAACATTATAATAGAACTTATAATTTTTATTATAATAGCCATCTTTTCTACCATCTAAAACACTAACTGCAAGTTCAGCAGAATCACCAAATATCATTAACGATGATTTTATTCTAGAAGAAAGCCTTTTACTTTCACAATCATATGTAGAAAAACTTTCTTCTACATATCTAGCATCATTATTAGAATTAACACTATGTGAAACTAAAAGTAATGGTTTTTCACTTTCACATATAGCTAAATATTTAGTTTCTTTTAACTTATCAGCTGATTTAGTTGAATAACGATAAAACACTTTATCATTTACTAAAATTTTTTTAAAATCACTTAAGTAACTTGGAGAATCTAATGAATTTCCAAACATTAATACTAATTTAGCAAATTCTCTTTCCTTTTCTTTAGCAGTTAATTCATTTTCTAAAGTAACACTACTATCCAAATACCCTTTTATCTTTTTAGAAATACCACCATGATTAATTAACTCCATAACCCTTATCCTCCATCTCGATTATAACATGATAATATTTTTATATTCAATACTTTTCCGATAATAAGTCACTTAATAAAACTAAATTATACCCTTTTTGTTTTATATAAGAAATAATACTTGGTAACTCTTTAATAGTATCACTATTTAAATTAAAACTAATAATACTTCCATTTTCTAAACTCTTTTTAACAGTAAGAAAAGGATAATTATCAACACTAATATTAGGAATAATAGTATACATATTATATTTACTACATAATTCTAAAATACTATCTACTTTATAATCAGTATAACAGTATTTAGGATCCTTCTTAGTAAGAGATGCAATCAAATTATTCGTCCAAAAGAATTTATCTAAAGAATATTCATTATCATACCCTAAATTCTCTATCTCATTTTTATTATTAACAAGTTCCATAATACTATCTGCATTATAATCAATTACTATCCCATCAATAAAAAAAGTAGCTACTACATTTTTATTAAGTAATATTTTATTAATTTCATCAACATACTCTAAATCTTTTATTTTAAATACTAAAGCCACTTGATTTTTACTTTTATTACCACTAACTATATATTTATCATAATTATCATTTAAATTAATCTCTGGTAAAACTTCTCTAAATATAAACATATCTTCATTATAACTATTATATTTTTTCATATTATTATAACTTTCTTTTATATTAACACTAATTCCATTTATACCAGGTATTACTTCATCATCATTAATAATTGCATTTACTGAAGATATATTATAATTATCTTTATTAGACATAATACTTTTCATAACAGGATCATTTCTTCTAACTATATCAACTGCTTTATCTGTATAAAAAAAACTAAAACAAATAAATACTAATATTCCAAAATATGATATATATTTTTTTAACATAATATCACCTAGTTAAATATATGAAGTTTATTTATTTTTTTGCAAAAAAAAGGAAGAAATTTATATTTCTTCTTTCTTAATATTATAAATTTGTAAACATATAAAGCATTGCAAATAAGATAAGAATCATTACACCAGCACCTGTTGCAACAAGCATGATCATTGTTTGACCTTCCATGTGGTTTAATCTTTCTTTATACTTAGTTTCTCTTGCTTTATTTTGAAGATTAGATACTGTTCTAGAAAACATTAATAATCTTTCTTGTTTATCTTCTTGTTTACCTAATCCTAAACGATAAAGTAAACGCATCATACGCATAGAATCTCTAACAGGATATTGATTAGCAAAATCCATATATGGATCAATACTAGAATCTCCTGCATCGATCTTAGCTATCATTTCCCTTAATCCTGGTTTAAAAATATCAGGAGCATCATTTATACTTCTAGCTAAAGCTACTGGTACTGTATAATGCTGAATTAATATTTCAAGACCCTTTAAGTAATAAGGTAGCATTACATCGATTTCATGTAAATGTTTTTTATAATATGTTCTTAATGAATTATAATTTGATTTAAATACAACATAACCAATTAATATTGATAATACTATATTAATAGCACTTAAATCAGCTAAGAATATAAATAAGAAAACTACTATAGTAATAAATGCCATCTTAATTCTCTTATTATATAATGCTACTGGATCAACTTTATCACCATATCTAGCAGCTACTAAGAAATCATAATCACTTTCTTTAAGATGCTCAAAAATAACTTCATTATCCTTAATAAATTTTTTACCATCGATAGTTCTATTATAAAGTAAAACTCCGATTAAAATTGCTCCAACTATAATAACTTCCATTATTCAGCACCTACATTCTCGTTATAATATTTTTCTCCTTTTAGAAGAAAATAACTATTTACTAATAATATAGCATGTAATATTAATAACATAAATGGATTTGAAAGAAGTGCTATATATGTTTCTTTACCTAATAGGTATTGAACTAACATAACCATTAGATATAACATAATACCATATTTTAAGAATGATTTATGGAATGTAGCTCTATCCAATCTATCACGATATACACTTTCAACAAGCATATCGATATCAAGTTGCATATTTTCTAGAGATTCACCTGTATCTCTAGCACCTTCCTTAGTAATTTGTAAGAAAAGTTGATGCATATTCTTAACTATATAGAATGAATATCTTTCATCCATATATTGAATTGAGGCATCAATAGAACCATTTTCATATGCCATATTAATCATAATATTAACATCAGAAAGTATTGGATCTTCTAAAACTCCTGAAGCTACAACACCTTCTAGTGACTTAACGAAACTTTGCGTAGTGGCAAATTCCATAATAGTATTTGTAGTATATACTTGAACTTGTTCAAATAAGAATTCACTATATACACGTTTACATCTTAAGAATGCAATATATGGAATAGTTAAATCAGCAGCTATTATATATAATAATGAAACTATCAAATTATAAAAATATAAATATGATATAACACCAGCGAATAAACTAAACATAACTACTTGAGTCATATATTGTTTAGGAGTATATTCTTGACCAAGTTGTTTAGTTTTTTCCCTAACTACTTTAAAAGAATAAGGAGCAAATTTTTCATAGATAACTCCAGTCTTTTCGACAATAAATTTATAAACATTTTGTCCTCTGTATTGTCTATACAAAAGTACAAACACTGCAATGGCTAATATTAATATTAGTTCCATGAGATCACTCCTTTTTTATAAAAAACTATTTATTATCATTATCTTCAGGTTTTACTTGCTGATAATTTGGATTTAATAAATTATCCATTTTAGTGACACTAGGATCAACCTTTGGTTCCTCTTTCTTAGGTTCTTGATATATTGGAGCTTCATCTACGATTTTATCTAAATCAAAATCAGCTTTCTCATTAGAATCTTTTCCACTAAATATATCTTCACTAATTTGAATATTTTGTCCTAATAAGTAATCCATTAAATGCTTACTAGGTTTCTTTTTAACAACTTTACCAATCATATTCTTTGAATAAATTGTATTAAATACAGGCTTATTAGTATCTTCATCCATATAGAATTCTGTTATTTCATCTATTTCACGATGAAATTTACCATATTTTTGACTATAATAAGCTTTAATGTGTACACCTAATTGAATGTATCTATAAATTGTTCCTAAAAATTGTTCCAAATCCAAATCTGTCTCCATCAATGAATAAAGACGATGTGGAATGGCACTAGCTTTATCTGAGTGGATAGTAGATAAGATATTATGTCCAGATGATATTGAGTTACGTACTGCTGTAACAGCTTCAGCACTACGAACTTCTGAAAGTAAAATCCATTTTGGATTTTGTCTCATACATGTAACTAATACTTCAGTATATGAAGCTATATTATTAGTTTTCATAGCTACAATATCACGATGTGGATAAATCTTATCTAAGTGTAGTTCCAAAGTATCCTCGATAGTTATAATCTTTTCATTTTCTTTAGTATGACTAGCAAGGTACTTAACGAACTCTGTTTTACCTGAACCAGTTTCCCCACAAACCATTATATTACAGTGACCTTGTACACATTTAATTAAGAAATCATGTACGTCTTTAGTAATATAATCAGATTGTATAAGATTCTTTTCTTCCAAACGTATCTTAGCTGGTGTTTTACGAATAACTAATGCTATACCATTAGTAGCAATAGATTGGTGAACAAAGTTAAGACGTAGTTCAGGACTTTCAGCATCTAGAAATGGAGATGCATTGTTGAAAGTAGTTCCCATAACGTTTGAGCATTGGAAAGCTAACTTTTCAACAACAGCATTATTAATGGCAGGATTTTCAACTCTATAAGATCCTTTTTCAAGGCTTCTTACCCAAATTTGTCCATTGTTCGTATAAGATATATCAGTAATATCATCATTATCAACATATTCTTTAAATGCTCCAAAATCTAGTTGCTCGAACAAATTATCATGCATATTACCCTCTCCATTCTTTTTATTCTATTCTTTTATTCTTTTTTATTTATTATTCAGCAGTTTCTTCTGTCCAAACAGTAACACGATTAATGAAATCTTTAATAGCTTCATTAGCGATTGCTACTTCACCTGGAGTTTCTTTTAAACTTTCAGCTGTTGGAACAGGAATTAAAGTAACATCATAAGTTCTTAAATACATAGCCTTACGAAGTAAGATATGATATTCTTCTGGTACTGCAAATATAATTTGTGAAGGTGTTTTTACTTCTTCTAAGTTAGCAAATACACTATCACCATTAGCATCTACAACATCAATTACTTTAACATTTTCTAATAATTTACCAACCATAATCTTATCTTGAGTATCATTAGTAATATTATTTTCATCAATTTTATTAACTGCTTTTACATAGATATCAATATAATTTTTTGGGAAAATCTTATTACCATATGTAGTAGCAGTTGTAACTGGCATATTAACTAATACATAATCATCAGGATATTCATAAATAATACTATCTGGTAAATCACTTTGATTTACTACAGTAGTAGTATAGAATAAACTTCCTTGAGGAATAATAGTATCAGCGCTTACATATCTACCAACGATATCACTAACATTAGTTAAAGCTTTTCCTTTTACCATTGATGGAGGTACTTGAATACTTCCTATCATATCACTAGTAATTTTTGTTTTTGGATTGATTGTTTGAGTTGCGTAAGGTACAGTTACTGGAGTTATAGCTTTTTTTATACGATAATTATAACCTACATAAAGGATAACTATTGCAAGTAAAACTCCTACAACTGTAACAGTATTTTTGTTTGTAAAAAACTTTTTGATTGTCATTTGAACATTTCCATTCATAAACCTCTTCCTTTCTAATTTATTTGTCCTAAAAGTCTATCTTCGTTGTATTTTGTTTCTAAAATTGCATCTATTTTGTTTTGAATGCCAACTGTTTGGGCATCAAACGTAGCAATTGTAGACGAATCAACTTGTACGCTTACCTTAGGTGGTATTTCATTTAAATCAATGATTCTAATACGATAATTACGGCTTGCATTAATACTAGATGCAAATCTTCTTAAGAAGCTTTCTGTAAACTTCTCACGATCCATTCTTATCGTACCTCCACTTTGTCTATAGTAAGCTAAATCTACAGCATCAAGCATCGCTGCCTCAGTAGTTTCCTCAAGTAAATAATAATCAAGTTCATTACCTTGTTGAAACTGCTGAGTTATATTAATAACAAACAATGCTAGGATACCTAAAATTATAATTCCAACTATTGTCATTGCTTTATTCATAATTACCTCCTATTGATGAGCTGATGTATCACATACTGTACCATTTTCTCTTGCGTTATTACATCCCGCTATCGATTTACGATTATCAATTGTATATCCACTACCATAAGTAACAATATCAGTATTGTCCAAGAATTTACTTGTACAAATTTCTTTACCATTTTTATTGTAGCAACTTAAATCATAATCAAGATAATTATTAGCACCATCTTTATTAAAATCAGATACTGTCTTATTATAATTTTTAATAGCAGCTATATTTTTTGGAGTTAAAATAAATTCATAATCTATTTCTCCAATATTCTGATTATAAATATCATCTTGTTTAGTTTGAATTGTCTTAGTATATTTAATAGGATCAACTACTGTCTTATAAATATCATTTCCTCTATTTTTAGATTCATTATCCCAATTATATCTAGGATCTCTTCCATTAGGGAAAACATCAGAAAGTTCAATTGGTCT
The DNA here is from genome assembly GCA_946639185.1 of uncultured Mycoplasmatota bacterium. GTDB lineage: Bacteria > Bacillota_I > Bacilli_A > RF39 > UBA660 > Alloscybalousia. The sequence goes on along the minus strand of CAMPBR010000016.1, from coordinate 8,573 downwards.
AAAGATATATTGAATTCCACCATCACAAACTTCCTTAGTTGGATTACATGGATTTTCATCATCATAGAAATTATTATATACACCATAGTAGCAAGTATGATCAGAACCATATCTAGCCCATCCCATAGCACCATTTCCGTTTTGACCACTTGAAACTGTTATATTCCATTTTGATGGATTAGCTGATAATGCAACTGAATTATCAGATTGAAGTACAACATTTAAATTTTTACTATTGATATTAGTATAATATTTTCTTTCACCACTAGTGAAATAGTATCTAGCTAAATCATTAGCATTATTACCAAATGCCACACTTTCAAAAATAGCTTTCTTACTATTTAGTTTCATTCCTGTTGATGAAGACATATTTGATTTATAAACTGCTTCACCTGTTATCTTATCAATAAAAGATAAAGGAAGTGAAATTCTAACAACAGCTTTTGTATTACTGTCTTCAAGTACATCTACATTTAATGCAGGTTGTGAAGATGTAGTATAAGTAGTTTTAAATGTTCCGTTATTTAAATAACTATCAGTAATACTCATTGAGAACTTGCTTGTATCAATATTAATTCTTTCACCATTAATTGCAGCGTTTACAAAGGCTTCTTCAGCATCAGCACGTGCATTAAGTGTATTACAATAATCCCAGTCAGTACCACATACATAATTCCAAGTATGGAATGTACAACTACCATGACCATTTTGACACCAGAAACTTTCTGTACAAGAGCATTCTTTACCGCCTTGAATTTTCATAGTATATTTAGTACCAGGCAAATTATGAGAAGTTAAACCAGATGATGTTGTAACTAAACCACCTGCCGCCGCATCTTGTGCTGAATAATCAGCAACAAATTGAATATTTTTATTTCTAGTTTTAGTAGTTAAATTACTAGAAAATTTAGAACTTCTAGCTTTTTTATAAACTTTACTATAACATGAATTAATACATTCTTGAGAATATTTTCCACCATCACACTCTTTAACACATTTATCAAATGTATCATTAGGTCCAGCAGAATCTTCACCAGAGTGAACTGTTCCACTAGCTCCTACCCAAGTACAATCACAGCTACAATCAGTACAATATATATTATAATGACATCCTGTTTCACGAGGTGGTGAAGATATTTTAATTTTTTGACAACTTCTTGTTACTGTAAATTCAGCTTGATATGAGAATCCATCACCTGCTCTTACTAATTTTGCATTATCAGTAGTAGCATGATAATTTTCTTCACATCTATATCCCCAATATTGACCACTCCATGCATTAACATAAGTATCACCATCATAATTAGAATTACAGCTTCTTCCACCTTGAGCTCTTTGCATTGTTGATCCAGAATACAATTTTTTAAATGCTTCTATTCCATCATTAACAGTTTGTCTAATTGTTAATGAATCAGGATAAGTAATTTCCTTGTCATAGCATCCAGGAACTAAATTCTTTTTCATATTAGTAAATGCTGTCATATCAAAATGTCTGCCATCAATAGTATTACCGTTTTTATCTACAGGAACCCAAGATTTAAATTGAGTACAAACACCATCGTTTGGCATAGAATTAGATACTTTAACAGTAGTTAAATCTGGAGTAAAGAAAATAATACCACCAATGAATGCTCCATTGCATCCATCATTACCACCATTTTGATAAAATTCTAATCCAATCGATTTGTTAGCTTCAATTCCATTAATATGAAAATTTCCACCACTGCTAGTTAAAAAGTCACTATAATTACTACTATTAGATAATTCCATATTTCTACCATTACCATTAATAGTATATCTAACTTTATATTTACCATTAAATGCATCTTTAATAGCAATATTAAATAAACCATTTCCGTTAAAAATAATAGATACATTACTAGTAACTTCTGAATTACTATCTACATATTTATCTTTTATCTTTCCTAATAATGAACTATCTTTTGGACAACTAATAGCATTACCACTACCATCAGTAATACATTGACTAGATATCTTTGTAGCAGTAAATTTATATTTTTCATCTTCAATACCATTAGGATAATTTAAATGCCCTTCGTGTACATTATCACAATTAATTTTACTTAAACTAACTTCTGAATTCTTACTACTATCAAATTGAACACTATAAAGCCCACTAGTCCCACAACATATCTTAGTTTGTGTAGGAGAAGCCTTAGCAGTTAAAGTAGGAAGTAAGAAAACAGCCAGTAAAATTACTAAAAACATAGCCTTATTCTTCATATATTAGCACCTCTATATCTTATAAATAAGTATAACATACTTTAAAAATCTTTCCAATACATTTTACATTTTTTCTTTGTATAAATTTAACTTATCAAAATTCTTATTTGTAGTAACTTGATACTTAACAATTTCTTCATTATCTCTTACTTTTCTAGCATCAATCATAAATTGTTGTTTAGAGTCCGCTCCAAAATATCTAGTACAAGTTTTAATAGTAATTATTTCATCACTACTATTAACATCAACATCATAATTATAAATACTATTCTTCTTAACATCTTTAATGTACTTAGAAATCTCATTTTTATCAGTCATACTTTCAGCTGAATCATATGTATAATCATAAAATCCAGCTGCATATATTAAATAAATATTATCTTTTCCATTAACTGTATATTGTATATATAAATTATCTTTAGCAAATCCATAATAACTAAATGCCATTAATTCTTCAAAATTTTCCAAATCATTATTAGGAAGCATTGGCTCACTAGAAACATTTAAAATATTATGTCCCATTAATACTGGTCTATTTTCACCACTATTATAATTTTGACTAATCCAGCCATATGAATAATCAAGAGTATCTACTTTAGCAAAACTAGATGAATCAAATATAGGAACATCTATATTAGTACCTTGAATTTGTAACCATCCAAACTTATATAATGAACCACTATCAAATGATTCTAATTTATCTACTCTACTTTCAAAATTTAATTTAATCTTTTCACTAACAAAAGTATCACTACTATTATCACTTGAAAAAACTCTAATACCTAAGAATACAAGTATTCCACAAAGAATAAATAGTATGATTAATAATAGTATTCTTCTTAATTTAAACTTCATAATTCCTCCATTATTTCAACTTATAAGGATTACTATAAGTTCCTTTACCAGATGCGATTTTTAAATCTCCCTTAAGTGTAATAATACCTTTAACTGCAAAAGTAACAAAATCAGTTTTATTAATTTCAAATACTTGGCTAGTGGAACTATTAGCAGTAAACAATAATTGATCATTAACAGAAGAATCAATATATAAATACATATTTTGTACATTATCAGCTGCTGCGAATAATTCATATGTTTTAGGGAAAACAACTTTTGCTTTAATCTTATTTTTCTTATATTCATTATATTTTAAATTACTATCATTTACAGGAATTTCATATTCAGTATCAACTAAATACTTAGTATTTAAATAATCTAAATAATCATTATTAACAATATAAGCAGGATTATCTTCATCAGTTAAATCAAATGACCACTTACTTAACTTTTCAGTTGAAACATATAAAGGAGTAACATTAGGTTGTACATTTAAAACGCTATCCATTATAAGTCTAACATTATCATTTTTATCAATATCAATAATTCTAAATTTAAGTCCAGAGTATTCAATATATTCTCCAACTAATCTAGTATTAATCTTACTAGTTCTCATAGCATAATTATAATCATTTAATTTATATGGTTTAGTAACAGTACCATTACCAGATATAATATTTAAACTATTTTTTAAAGTAATCACTGGTCTAATAGGCGCTAAAATAGATGAATTTGTTCCATCAGGTTTAGTATCATTAAATGTAGCATCAGCATAATTAGAACCAATCATATTACTTAAAGCAAAACTCTTAGAATAAATAGAAGATTCTTCTCCATTAAAAGTTTTATAATATGTATCAACATCTAATAAAGCTACTTTTTCTTCTATTCCATCAGAACAATAATCATTAAAATCAATCATAGAATTAATATTACCAACACAGTATTTAAATTTTTGTATATACTTACTAGAACCATTATTCTTTAATGCTTTATAAAATATATTATTTAACCAAGTATCAACATTAGAATTTTTATATGTTTTATGATTCATACGTAAATTAGTAATAGGTTGATTTAATATAATTTTAACATTTCCATCTGAATCAACATTAATTATTCTCCACATCATACCAGAAAATAAAACATAATTATTACTATTTCCTTTATAATAGCCATCAACATTAGTACTATTCTTAACAGTTTCAGATAATCCTTTATTAACAATAACTTTTCTAATAACTTCTGTCTTATTATATTTAGAATCAACAACTGTATATGTTACGTCATAAGAACCTATCTTACTAGTATTAACTTTAGAAGAATCTATAACTACATTATCTCTACTTATTCTTCCATCTTTATTATCAACTACTTCTTTAACACCTAATTCTTGGTATTCACTATTTAAAGGAATATTTACTTCTAAATCTCCTTTTAATGTAATAACAGGTCCTTCATGATCACCTTTTGAAACATATCTTCCACATTTCAAATAAGTAACATACTTATATTCATTATCTTCTTTATAAACTCTAACCCAACTATTAACATCGCATAATTTTTTGGTACTAGGAATATATAAATCTCCTAGTTGATTATTATCATATAAATCTTGTAATGTTAGTGTTCTAGCTTCATTATCTTTAGGTAAATATTGTTTATGATATTCATAATAACGCTTAGTAGCTTCTAAAAATTTAGATTCATTTCTATGAAATTCTTTAAATTTAACAAAAACTAATTTCCAAGATAATAATCCAAGTATTAAAACAACTAAAATACTACATCCAATAATGACATATTTTTTATGTTTATTAACAAAGTTTAGTATTAATTCTTTCATATTATTCTCCTTTCAAATGATAAGTATATCTATATGATCTAATAGTAAATATCAAATCAACATTAGTAGCATCATTAATCTCATTAGGTACAATCAAATATAAATGGTTTCCTCTATAATCACGAGTAACTGCATATTTAATAGATAATAATTTTTGACTACCACCTACTGTATATCTAACTTTTCCATAATTATTAATGAAATTTAAGAATTCTTTTCTTTCATGATCATATGAATTAAATTTAATATGTAAAACTTTATTCTTTCCATTAGAATTATATGTTTCTTCATATATTGGACAAGTACCAGTACTATCACATTTTTGATATGTATAATTAACTGTATCTCCAATTTCAAAACTTGTAACTTTAAATTTCATAGTATCATCTATATTAATAGGAACTTCAAATGTTTTAGGATAACTTGCTTCACCCTTATCTTTAAATTCAGATATATCTAAAATTGAAAGTTTAATTCTAATTAATTTTTTATTATATACATCTTGATATTTTAAAACAAAATTAGCTTTATCTTTAGGCTTAGGTACTTCATATACTAAAATATAAGAAGTTTGAGATTTTCCATTAATCTCTTTTCCATTATATAAGTTACCCATATCTTTAAAATAATGATTATATTTTGTCGTAGGTACATAGAATTGATTATCTATATATAATAAGAATTTTTCATAATCAAATACTCTAGGAGTTGAAACTAAATTAGTAATATCAACATCTGCTATAACAAAATAACTATCATCATTAGTAATAATATTACCACTATAATCTCTATCAGTTAAATAAGTATGTTTTACCTTTAATTTATAATTATTTGCTTTAATATTTTCATTTAATTTATAAATTCTATTTTCAACATAAAAATAATTATAGAATTGAATAATTCCAATAAATAAAACTACACCAAATACGCAAAGTAATGAAGTTTTATGTTCAATAATAAAGTATTTAGTATTTCTAAAATAATATTTAATATTACGTAAGAATTTTTCTTTATCAAAACCTACGTTAACTTCTACTTCTTCTCTATCTTCTTCATTTATTTCTACAAATTCTTTATCTTCTTGAAATCCAAAACTTTTTAAATCTATTCCAAGTGATCTAATAAGTAATATAAATATTAATGGATAATATAAAATATTAGCTATTAAACTAAGATCACTCATCATCTTAGCATTAACTATTTTAAATCCTTTAAAAGCTGTATATGTAAAGAAATTATTTGCATATATTAATAAAACAAGTGCAAAGATATTAACGATAATTATAAGTACATACGAAATATATGGCTTATCCTTCTTACGAAGTAAATAAGCCAAAATAATACTGATAATAAAAACAAAAACAAATGATATAATTACATACTTATTAACATAATTGCTAATAGAATCTATTGTATTGTTATATACATTTGTTGATAAATAATTTTTAGCAAATTGATGAAACTTCATTGTTTTATAAAACAAAAACAATACAAATGCTAATAATAAAATATTAATTTTTTGAAAGTATTTAATTAAAAATGCATAAGGTTTTCTTAGAATCATATACACAACTCCCTATCTTACTCTAATAACATTATAACACAAAATATAAAAATGAAAAGATAATAATAAACAAAAAAAAGTAAATAATATTTTTTTAAATATTACTTACTTTTTTATTTTTCTTTTTAGTAAAAATTCCATATACTAAACCAATAATAGCTCCAGTAACAGCTCCAACTATTCCTTTACTAATTACTTGGTTCCAATCTATAGAACTCTTTGGTTCTTTTAATGTTTCATCAACATTAAATTTAGTAGAATTAACTATTGTTTCAACAAAATATTCTTCTGATTCATCAAATTCAGTAGTCTTTTGCATAGTCATAGTATAATTAATACCATTAACAATAGTTGAATATTCAATAATATAATATCCAATATTTTTATCTACATATTTAGAACGTACAAACTTATAATCATTTTCATAAACATCATAATCTGTAGATCCTGTTTTCTTAGCTAATTCTTTAGCTAATTCTAATACATCATCATTTGAGTAATTAGTAAGATTCATAACTTTATCATTTTCACTTTTACGAACTAATAATTCCATAAAGTCATTACCATTTTCATAAAAAATAGTAGCATCTAAATACATTTGATTTTTATTAAATGTATCATTCATATACTCATAAGTTATACCTAATTCATCTAAGTCTGGATTATCTTTAATATTATCTCTTGTAAAGACATACCATAATTTATTATCCAAATCAACAGACATATTATCATCCACATTATAAGTCTTAGCGCTAACTACCATTGGTGATAAAACAAATAATAATGCAAGTGCTCCTAAGATTTTCTTTTTCATATACTCCTCCTATTGTAAATTATAATGGTGTTCCCGGCGAGAATCGAACTCGCGACCTATCGCTTAGGAGGCGATTGCTCTATCCTACTGAGCTACGGAAACATCATATATAATTATACAAAATATAAATTAAAAAGACAATTAAAAAGAGAGAAAAAAATTCTCTCTTAATCTATATAAAAGTACATTACTGTACTTATTATATATTATGGTATTATTTCTAAAAAGTTACACATTTATTTAATTTTTTGCTTTTTTAATTATTGTTTCTTTTTTGTTTTTAAGTTTAAACATAATAATACTTTCTATTTATTAGTATATTTCTTATTTAAATATATACTAGCTAACGCCTTATTATAAGTTTCTTTATCAATTATTGTATCCTTACAATCCAAAACTAATTTACAATTATCATAGTTTATATCAAAATTATCACCTAAATTAATTAACCATTCTATATAGTATTCAGTATCGAAATAAGAACTACCTACAGAAAGTCTAATATTATTTAATCCATCTAATAAATTACTCTTATAATTATCTATAGTAGTAAATATACAATTAGTACCATCACCAAACAATTGATTATTTTTTAATAACTTATATTTTTTTAATAGTTCACTATATTTTTCAAATAAATCTAAATAAGCTAAAGAAGACTCTGAATTAAATTCAATTTCTTCATAATAGTCATTTCTATTAGTAGCAAAAGGTTTTATTTTTCCATTAATCTCCCTTAAATATAAATCTATATCATAATGCTTAGTAAACTTAGGTTTATCTATATATAGGGTTAAATTACGATATAGATCGCCATCACATTTAAATTTAGAAAAATCAGCAATTCTTACGCCTTCACCAAAATCTATTTTTTCTATCTTTTCATATTCATTTCTGAATAATTGATATTCCCTATTAAAGAAAGATACTATATCTAATAAACTTATACTATTACTAAAATCAGGTTCAACTTTAGATACATCAAATCCCTTTATGCAAAAATCTAATATATCAACAGTATCAGTAAACACTAAATTACATTCTTTAATATATCTATCTAATTCTTCCATAATATCACCTAATTAAATAGTACAATTTATTATAGCTAAAATCAAGCATTTTAAGCTAGTTCATATTTTTTAATATTGCTTTCTAATTCTTTTAAACTTTTATTTGATGCTTTTAAATCTTCTGGCATAGTACCACCTGCTTCTTTGATAGTTTTTCTAACAATTTTTCCTATTTTATAATGAACAGAATTTGCTGTA
>CAMPBR010000015.1 GCA_946639185.1 uncultured Mycoplasmatota bacterium | reverse complement strand
TCTAATTTTTCTAAATTTATATAACTTAAATTATTTAGAATCATTCTACTAATACTATCGCTACTATTAATAACCTCTGAATATATTAATGTAATAGTATGATTTAAAATATTTATATTTTTATAGATTATATCACTACTATTATTAGTATCTTTTTTTAGTTTTTCTAGCATATAATCACCTAATTATATTGTGTGTGTTTTACGTAAAAAGAATACATAATACTTTGACACATTTTATTAGTGGTGTTATTATTTAAGTATAAGGATAAGGTGTTAATATGAATAAAAAAGGATTTACATTAATAGAATTAATTGGCGTAATAGTTTTATTATCAATAGTAGCATCTATAGCTACATATTCACTAAATAGGTATTTAATTCAAGGAAGAGAAAAGTCATTTGAATTACTTGTTAATAGTATTGAAGATTCTGTACTAGAAGCATATACTTCATGTTTAGCTAATCCAAAAAGTAGTAGTTTTTGCACTAATCATCCAATACCAGAAACTGTTGATTCAACTGATAAAATTTATTTAAGTGAATTAGTAGAAGGGTATTTTATAGAAAATGTTAAGAATCCATGGAAAACAAGTGAAGATTGTAGTGGCAATTCTTTTGTTATAGTAAAACGTAATGATACAAATAGTATTTCGTTTGACTATGAAACATGTTTAAAATGTGGAAATCATCAAACTGGATGTAAATAATTAATGATTACTAATATTGACAATTAATCACTAAAAGAGTAATCTATTAATGGTAAAGGAGTATATTTATGAAAAAAGAAGATTTTGATTTTAAAAAGAGTTGTTTAGATTGTTTAGATGTTTTTAAAAATATCTTTACTAAACCAGTAGAAGCAATTAAAGAATTCGTTGATGATAATAAGTTTTTATCTGGAATTATTATGGTAGTAGCTACTGCTTTATCAACAGGTATTTATAAAATAGCTTCATTAAAAAGAGTATTTGACGATGCAAGTTCAGGTTGGTTTAAACCAGAACAACCAGAATATTTAAAAGAATTTTTTACTACATTTGGAGCTAACTTATTAGAATATGCTTTAATAGCTATTTTAGGATATGTAATTATATCTAAATTCTTAAAAGGTAAAATTACAATTAAACAAAGTATTATAGCAGTAGGTATTAGTTTATCTTTAGTAATAATAGCTAATTTAGTAAATAGTATTTTAGTATTCATTGATTCTGAAGCTGTAAGTTATATCATGGGATATATATTTACATTTGCTAAGATTTATTGTTATTTAATCCTATATAAAGCTATTAGTGAAGTAGGTAAGATTGATAAAAATAGAGTATTCTTATCTGTTGCTTCTATGACAGTGTTAGCTACTGTAACAATTGATATCTTAGATAAATTATTTAATAAATAAAAGGTTAATCCTTTTATTTTTTTTTATTTCGTAATATAATTTTAATAAAAAAGGGGTGATATTATGGCAATAATAAAACAAAAATCAAGAGGCCTATTAGTAGTAGTTAGTGGTCCAAGTGGAGCAGGAAAAGATACAGTAATAAATGATTTATTAACAAGAGATGATGTTAATTGCAAAGTGTCAGTATCTATGACTAGTCGCAAACCACGTGGAAAAGAAGAAGAGGGTAAAGATTATTATTTTGTATCTAAAAAAGAATTTGAAGAAAACATTAAAAAAGATAAATTCTTAGAGTATGCCATATATAATGATAATTATTATGGAACTCCAAAAGAAAAAATAAATGAATATTTAGATAAAGGAATAGATGTTATTTTAATAATTGAAATTCAAGGAGCTTTACAAATAAAAGAAAAAATAAAAGAAGCATTATTTATATTTATAATGCCTCCTTCAATGGAAGAATTAAAGAATAGGTTAATTAATAGAAAAACAGAGGATGCTGAAAAAATAGTAAAACGTTTTAAAAAAGCATATGAAGAAATAAATGAAGTAACTAAATATAATTATGTAGTAGTAAATGATAAAGTAAAAGATGCAAGTGAAAAGATTGCTTCTATTTTAAAGGCAGAAAAATGCAGAGTAGATCGTATAGAAGAAGTATTTTTAAATAATAAAGAAGAATTATTACATGAGGGATTAATCGATAAAGAATTTGATAATAGTAAATAAAAAAGACCGTTAAAAAATAACGGTCTTTAATATTCTGTTTGTATTAGCAAAATTTAATTTAGCTACTTCCTTAAGTTTTTCTTTACCATAAGTTTCAACTATTTCTTCACCAATTTTATCTACTTGAGGTCCTGCTCCTTTAGGTAAAGGTATATGTAAGTTATCAGACAATTTATCAAATTCTTTTAAGAAAATATATCTTGAAATAACACTACTACAAGCAACAGCTAAATTCTTATCTTCTGCTTTAGTCATAAAAGTAATTCCTCTTTGAATTTCAGTAGAATCTTTAATGTAATCATAATATCTTTGTTCTCTAGCAAATTCATCAACAATTATGTAATCATAATCTTCTTTGGTTTCTTGTACCATTTGATATAAAGCTTTATTATGCATAATAGCTTTTATTTTGTTCATATTATTTTCTTTATATTTCTGATTATATTCTGAATTAGTTAAAATAATGCTCTTATATTTAATCCTTTTAGCAACTTTAGGAGCAATTTCTAACATTTTTTCATCAGTTAATTTCTTAGAATCTTTAATACCAAGTTCTTCTAAAAAAGGAATATCTTCTTTTTTAACAAAACTTGCAGTTACTACGATTGGTCCAAAGTAATCTCCAGTACCAACTTCATCAGATCCGATAGAAGAACAGTTATAATATTTAATATCAGCTTTAGCTTGTTCTTTCTTTTCTTTTTGCATCTTTTCGACACCACTCATTTCAATCCACATAGCGGCATCAACATCAGCACTTTTACCTTGAAACATAACTTTACCACTCTCATACATAGTAACAACAGTATCATTATCTACAGCTTGAAAAACTACATAAGGAATAACCTTATCTTTCTTTTTATCTTCATAGTATTTAAGCATCTTTTCTTTAGTTTTTTCATTAACTCTAATAACTACATTATTACTTCCAGCCATAATATCCCTCTTTTCTAAATTCATATATATTATAACTGAAATTCCTTTTCTTGACAATATAATGAAAAATATGTAAACTGAATTTTTCCTTTTATTGAAAAAATCATAATTATTATATATAATTAATATAGTATAGAGGTGATCATATGAACGTTATAGATATAGCGACTATTTTTATTATTTTAGCATTTGGTATTATTGGAGCACAAAGAGGATTTTTTAAACAAATAGTAACAACAGTGGGATTTTTAATAGTAGTAATATTATCTTTTTATTTAAAAAATCCACTTGCTGAATTTTTAAGTTTAAATTTACCATTCTTAGGATTTAGCGCTAGTAGTTTTAATATTATGTTTTATCAAGCTGTTGCATTTTTAATAGTAGTAGCTATATTACTAGCAGTATTAAATGTTCTAATTAGAATAACTAATGTATTTGAAAAAATATTAAAATTTACTATTATACTTGGATTACCATCTAAATTATTAGGATTTATTGCTGGTATAGTAGAAGGATTTGTTATTATGTTTGTAGCTTTATTCTTCTTGCAACAACCATCATTAAAAATAGATGTAGTTAATGAAAGTAAATTGTCAGATAAGATATTATCATCTACACCAGTACTTTCTAATGTGAGTAGTAATATGGTTAACACGATAAATGATATTTATGAATTAACACAAGATAGTACTAAATTAGATAAAAATACATTGGATTTAAAATCAATAGATTTAATGCTTAAACATAAATTGATTTCTAGAAAGTATGTAGAAAAACTTATAAATGCTAAAAAAATAAATATATCTGGTATAGAAAGTGTATTAAATAAATATTAAAATATAAAAAACTTTTCCACTAGGAAGAGTTTTTTTTTGTTATCACTTTTATTAATTATAAAAATAATATATAATTATTATAGGTGACCGTTATGGATCTAGAATTTAGAAGTATAGAAGAATTAAAACATAGATTAATGCCTGCTTTAAGAATTAGAGTAAGGGAGTTAAAAAAAGAAAAATATTCTGTTGATGAAGATAGTTTATGGGAATATTTTGTTAGAATATGGCAAGAAAAAAAGAATCTAACATTATCTGATTTAGTAGATGATGTATTAAATGCCAAGATAGATTAGGGTGATCATTATGAGTAAACAAAAAGAAGTAACAATAGAAGATTTAATAAAAGAAGCTAGTAAATATATAGAAGATGAACGTGAACTTGATAATATTAGACATGGCTATATGTATGCTAAAGAATGTCATGAAGGGCAATTTAGAAAAAGTGGCGAACCATATATTATTCACCCTTTAAATACAGCATTAATCTTAACTACTGTTTATGCAGATAGTGATACTATAATTGCTGGTTTGTTACATGATACTATTGAAGATTGTGATGTTACTAAAGAAGAAATAGAAGAAGTATTTGGTCAAAGCGTAGCTAAGTTAGTATATGGAGTGTCAAAACTTGGAAGAATTAATTTTTCTACAGAAAATGAATATTTGATTGACTATTATAAAAAAATAATAGTTGGAATGAGTGAAGATGTTAGAGTAATTATTGTTAAACTTGCAGATAGACTTCATAATATGAGAACTTTATATGCTTTATCTGAAACTAAACAAAAGAAGATAGCTAAAGAAACACTTGAAATATTTGCACCAATTGCCCACCATTTAGGTATTCATAAAATTAAAAGTGAATTAGAAGATTTATCTTTAAGATATCTAAAACCAGATGTATTCTATGATATAGCTGATAGACTAGATCAAACAAAAATTGAAAGAGATAATGCTGTTAATGATATGTTATTAGAAGTATCTGATTTACTTAATGAACATAATATTAAACACGAAATAAAAGGAAGAAGTAAAAGTATTTATAGTATTTATAATAAGCTTAATAAAGGTAAGAAATTTAATGAAATATATGATTTACTTGCATTAAGAGTATTAGTTAATACTGAACAAGAATGTTATTTGGCTTTAGGAATTATTCATGCTAAATATAAGCCAATTCCTAAAAGATTTAAAGATTATATAGCTATGCCAAAATCAAACATGTATCAATCACTTCATACAACAGTATTTGGTATAGATGGTGAAATATTTGAAATTCAAATTCGTACTCATAAAATGGATGAAATAGCTGAAAATGGTATTGCTTCTCACTGGGCATATAAAGAACATAAAGATGCATCTAAGATGCAAACAAATTCAACAGAACAAAAACTTCAATTTTTTAAATCAATTATTGAGTTAAATGAAGATAAAATGTCTTCTGAAGATTTTGTTAATAGTGTTAAAGATGAAGTATTAAATAATAATATTTATTGTTTTACTCCAAAAGGAGATATAATTGAACTTCCTAAAGGAGCAACGCCAGTAGACTTTGCATATAAAGTTCATACTAGAGTTGGTGAAACTATGGTAGGAGCTATTGTTAATAATAGTATCGTTTCACTAGATTATGAACTTAAAAATAATGATATAGTTAAAATAAATACATCTAAAACATCAACTGGCCCTAAACAAGAATGGTTAAAATTTGCTAAATCAACTCAAACAAAGAATAAGATTAAAGCATTCTTTACTAAGAGTGATAAAGAAATATATATTGAAAGAGGAAAAGATGCTTTAGAGAAAGAATTAAGAAAAAGAAAAATAGCTTTTAGTGAATTCTATACTCAAGAAAATTTAAAAAAAATATTAAAAGAATTAAAAATCGATAAGGAAGAAGAAATGTACTTAGAAATAGGTAACAATAAACATTCTCCTTCAACAGTAGTAAATATAATTTATCGCGTTGAAATAGAAAAAGAAAAAGAAAAAATAAAGAAAAATTATGTTAGTAAAGAATTACCAGACTCTGATGTTATAGTAGGTGGTATTGATAAGGTTAGAGTAAATTTAGCAAACTGTTGTAATCCAATACCAGGTGATGAAATAATAGGATATATTACTAAAGGAAATGGTATAAGTGTTCATAGAAGAAATTGTCATAATCTTGATTATTTAGATAATAGAACTGTATTAGTAGAGTGGAATCATAATATTGATAAAAAATATGAAACAACAATTCATGCTATTTGCAAATCTAAAGATAATAAGATTGTTGATATTATTCAAAAACTAAGTATGTTAGATGTAAATGTAAATAGATTTTTTACAATTAATGATGAAAAAAATGAAATATATGAAATAGATTTATTTGTTAAAGATTTAAAACATCTAGATAAGGCTTTTATTGAACTTCAAAAATTTTCATTTGTTAAAAGTGTTGAAAGGGTGATGCGATGAGAGTAGTAGTTCAGAAAGCCAAGAATGCCAATTGTGTAGTAGATAATAAAGTAACTGGTAGTATTGATAATGGACTAATGCTACTAGTTGGTTTTACAAAAGGAGATTCTTTAAAAGAAATAGAATATTTATGTAAAAAAATAATAAATCTTAGAATATTTGAAGATGAAAGTGGTATAATGAATAAAAGTATACTAGATGTTGGTGGTAAAATTTTATCAATTTCTCAATTTACTTTATATGCAGATACTCATAAAGGTAATAGACCTAGTTATGTAAATGCATTAAATAGTACTGAAGCAACTAAATTATATGATTTATTTAATCAAGAATTAAGTAAGTATATTAAAGTTGAAACTGGAATCTTTGGAGCAGATATGAATATTACATTTACAAATGTTGGACCAACAACTATTCTATTAGAGAGGTGATTTTATGAAAGATAAAATTAATTTTAAATTACTTAATACATTAATACTTATGGCAATTATTTATATTGTTATTAATACTAGTGGATATTGGAGTGGAATAATTTTAAAAATCGTTAATATTATTCTTCCATTCTTCTTTGCTTTTGTACTCGCATATATTTTACATCCATTTGTCATAAAACTAGAAGATAGGGGTGTAAGAAGAAGTTTAGCTTTAACAGCAGTTATTATATTCTTTTTCTTAATTATAAGTGGTTTATTATGGTTTACATTACCAGCTATTTATGATCAATTAATATCTTTTTCAAAAACCATAACCAAGGCACTATCTAACATTTCAGGAAATCTTGATTTAGATTTAGGTGACTATGAAGAAACAATAACAGATGCCTTAAATCAATTAATTAAGAATATGGGAAGCTATATCTCAACTGGTACTATTGATATTTTAGGTAAGAGTGTAAACTTCTTAACTAATTTAATAATTGTATTAATAGTTGGTATGTATTTATTAATTGATATGGACAAAATTAGAGGATTTATTAAGAAATATCTAAAGCCTCATAAAAAAGCATATAACTATGTAAAAGCACTAGACGATCAAATGGGTAATTATTTACATGGATTAGCAATATTCATGTTAGTGCAACTTTTTGAATATTCTTTATTATTTAAAATAATTGGACATCCAAGTTGGTTATTATTAGGTGTACTTGCATGTGTTACTACAATTATTCCATATTTTGGAGGCTTAATTACTAATATTATAGCTGTAGTAACAGCTAGTGTTATATCAACAAGATTATTCATTGTTACTTTAATAATTACTTTAATATTCCCTAATGTAGATGGATATATTATTTCACCACATATTTATGGTAAAACAAATAATATTAATCCAATACTTGTAATCTTTACGGCTGGTGTATGTTCAAGTTTATTTGGTATTTTAGGTATAGCTATGGGTCTTCCATTATACCTAATTATTAGAACAACTTGGGATTACTTTAATGAAGATATAAAGGATTATATAGATGATAAAAGAGAAGAAAAATCAAAATAGTAATTGACATTTTTTGTCAATTACTTTTTTTTATACTTTTAAAAGTTAATTCTGTGTTATAATAATATTGGAGGATGCTATGAACAGGAAGATAATATACATAAGTTTAGTATCATTAATTACATTTATATTTAGTATGACATATTTTTCATATGCATTCTTTACGAATAAAAATGAACAACATGGAAAATTAAATATAGTAGTTGGTAAACTAAATTATAAAATAAATTCACAAGATTTAACTAATGACTTGCTAGCAATGGCTGCTGGTGAAGAAAAAGAAGTAACAATAACAATTACTAGTCTTAATAGCTTTACATCAGAATATCAATTATATTATGAAAGTGATGGAAGTGTTGAAGTATCTCTTTCAGAAGATACTTTAGCTAATCCTAATGGAACTATAGCTAAAGATGAAAGCAAAACAATTAGTTTAATTATTAAAAATTTATTATCTACTTCTAATACTATTACTTTTGGCGTAGAAGGTGGTTTTGTTGGCCAAGAGTTGGCATTAGAACACGGTAATGCAATTGTTGGAGAAGAAGAAAATTTAAATATAACTGTTGATTTATATAAAGGAATGGTACCAGTATATTATAAAAACGGAGATACTTATGTAGCTGATACAAATAAAAAATGGTATAACTATGAAAAACGTGAATGGGCAAATGCTGTATTAGTATCAAATACTAGCGATTATTTTAATGAAGATGGCTCAATAAAAGATTCTATGAAAAATCAAAAAATTGATTCTGGAATTCTACAATACTATGTATATATTCCAAGATATAAATATAAATTATTTTCCAATGCCACTAATATAAAAAATTTGATAAGTAGTGGTAATACACCAGTACAAATGATAGAAGTAGAATTTGTTGGAACTGATACAATAAATGATAGTACTAAAGCACAAGATATTGGTTATAGAAAAGGCGAGTGGTATGTACATCCTTCATTTACATTTGGTAGTAAAGAATTAAATGGTATTTGGGTAGGTAAATTTGAAACTACTGGTACAGCGGAAAATATAACTATACTTCCTAATCAACAATCCTTATCTAATTTAAAAATACTAGATGCTTTTAATTTAGTCAGAACAGTTGAAAATGGTAATGGATTAAATAGCGAAGAAGTAGATAGTCATATCATGAAAAGTATGGATTGGGGAGTAGTAGCTTATTTAAGTAATTCAAAGTATGGAAGATATATTGATGAAAATACATGTGTTTTATCAGGATGTAGAATTTGGAATAATAATACTAATGTTGGTACTTCATTAAAAGATATCGGTACATCAATAACAGGCTGTAGTGCAGCAAGTTTTGATGAAGATACATTATATAATTCTACTAGCTGTGTATCTGGCTCAGAATGGAATGGTGCTAATAATAATGGCCGTTCATCAACTACTGGTAATATATATGGTATATATGATATGAGTGGTGGCGATTTTGAATATATAATGGCTAATACAACATCATCTGGAACAGCAGATAATATAGATAAAAAGTATATTACTGAATATTATAATAAATATAGTGGCAGAGAGCATAAAAATTCTAAACTTGGAGATGCTATACGTGAATGTTTAGTAAAGTTTAGAAATTATGATAGTGCTTGGTATAACTCAAGATCTCATCTAGCTAGAGATGGTGAACCTAGGATGTATAGGGGAGGAGGTAGCATTGATTTACCTTATACTAGTATATTTGCTTTTTCTTCTGGTACTGGAGTAGCTGTCAAAACTATTTCTTTCCGTATTGTGCTTACTAAGGATAGTGAATAAAAAAGAAAAAATGAAATTATCATCATTTTTTCTTTTTTCTTGTCTAAAATTTTTATTTAGTATATAATTTATATAGAGTTTTTAAGGATAGGAAGATGTTTATGTACTTAAAGGAAATACAAGCAACTGGTTTTAAATCGTTTGCTGATAAGTTAAATATAAATTTAGATGAAAATATTACTTGTATTGTTGGACCAAATGGATCAGGAAAGAGTAATGTGGTTGATGCTGTACGTTGGGTACTTGGAGAACAATCTGTTAAATCACTTCGTGGATCTGATTCAATGACAGATGTAATCTTTTCAGGATCAAAAAGTAGAAATAGTTTAAATGTAGCAAGTGTATCTTTAATATTTGATAACAGTGATAATTATTTAAAAGTTCCTTATTCTGAAGTATCAATTAAAAGAAGAGTATATCGTACTGGAGAAAATGAATATTTCTTAAATGGTGAAAAATGTAGACTAAAAGATATATTAGATTTAATGGTAGATACAGGTATAGGAAAAGAAAGTTTAAATATTATATCTCAAGGTGAAGTACAAAAAATCTTATCTAATTCACCTTATGATAGAAGAGTAGTATTTGAAGAAGCTGCTGGAGTATTAAAATACAAAAAAAGAAAAGAAGAAGCTATTCGTAAATTAGATAGAACACATCAAAATCTTGAAAGAGTTAATGATATTATAGGAGAACTTGAAGTTCAATTAGAACCCTTAAAAGAACAATCACGAAAAGCTAAAGAATATCTAGAAAATAAAAGTGCTTTAGAAAAAATAGAAGTAGCCCTAACAGCATATGAAATAGATCATTTAAATACAATATATCAAGAATCTAAAAAAAGAATAGATGAGTTAAATAATGAAATAGTTACATTATCATCTAATTCATCTGGTCATGATGCTAGAGTTGATGCTGAAAAATTAAACTTAATGCATTTAGAAGAAAAGATAAATGGCTTAAATCAAAAATTATTAGTCTTAACTAAAGAAGAAGAAAAAATAAATGGTGAAAAGAAAATTTTAAAAGAAAGAAGCAAGTACGACGCTAAAGATGCTAGAGTACATGAAAATATTTCCCTTTTAAAAGAAGAAGAATTAAAGACTAAAAATGACATTTTTGCTTTAGAAAAAGAAATAGACATACAACGTTTAGAATTAACTGAATTAACTAGTGATTTAAAAAATATTGAAACAGATATTAATAGCTTAAGAGAAAAAATCGATACAAATTTAAGAGAAGCTAACTTTAAGAAAAAAGATAACTATGATTTAGATAATAAAATTAGTGTTTTAGAAAACTTTATTGAAAATGGTGGAAATTTACCTCAAGGTATAAAGAATATTATTAATAATCCAAAACTTACTGGTATACATGATGTTATTGGTAATTTAGTAGATATTGATTATAAATTTACTAAAGCTTTAGATGTGGCACTAGGAGCTAGTCGTAATTTCTTAGTTGTTGATAACGAAATTAGTGCTAAAGAAGCAATTAATTATTTAAAAGAAAATAAACTTGGTAGAGTTACATTCTTCCCACTTAATATTATTAAAAGTAAAAATATTGATAATGAAACTTTAAATATATTAAGAGGCGAAGTTGGTTATATTGATACAATGGCTAATATGACTAATTTTGATAAAGAATATAAAAGTATTATTGAAAATCAATTAGGAAATGTATTATTAGTAACTGATATAGATGTAGCTAATAGAATTAGTAAAAAAATTAATAATCGTTATAAAATTGTTACTATCGATGGTGAAATTATCCATGTAGGTGGATCAATGACTGGTGGTAATATTAATATAACTCGTAGTATTTTAACTGATAAACAAGAGCTTGAAAAATTATTAGCTAAGAAAAAATCAAATAGTGAAATAATTCAATCTCTAGAGGAAAAAGAAAGTAGTTTAGATAAAGAAATAAATAAATTATTAGAAAAAAAAGAAACGCTTCAATCAGACTACGTAATTAAAAATGAAATAGTTAATAGTAAAATTACTATATTAGATAATTTAAAAGAAAAATTAGATAGTGTTACATCAGAATTATCTAGTTTATCTCATGTTGTTGATTCTTCACTTTCTAAAGAAGAAGAAAATATAATGAATAAATTTTATGAAACTCAAAATGCAAAGAAAGAATTAGAATTAGAATTGAATTCTGAAAATAAAAAACGTGATAAATTGAGATCTTTAATTGATGAAATGGAAGCTAAGAATAAAATTAATAACTCTGAGTTAAATAAGAAGCAAAATGAGCTTAAAAACTTAGAAGTTAATGTTAGTAAAATGGATGTTAAACTAGATTATTATTTAAATACATTAAGTAATGATTATGAAATAACATTTGAAAAAGCTAAAGCTAATTATCCATTAGAAATGGATGTAGAAGAAGCTCGTACTAAAGTTAACACTTATAAAGCTAATATTAAACGTATAGGTATGGTTAGTTTAGAATCAATTGAAGAATATGATAAAGTATCAGAAAGATATAATTTCTTAGATGGGCAAAGAAATGATTTACTAAATGCCAAAGATACATTACTTGAAATAATTGATGAGATGGATGATGTAATGAAGAAAGAATTTGCAGAAACATTTAAGAAAATTCAAGTAGAATTTGAAAGTGTATTTAGAGAATTATTTAGTGGTGGTAAAGCTACTTTAAAATTAACAGATCCAGATAATATTCTAGAAACTGGTGTTGAAATAATTGCTTCACCTCCAGGAAAGAAATTAACAACAATTTCATTATTATCAGGTGGAGAAAAAACTCTAACAGCAATAAGTTTATTATTTGCAATTTTAAATGTTAGACCAATTCCATTCTGTATATTTGATGAAGTAGAAGCAGCACTTGATGAAGCTAACGTAGATAATTTTGGTAAATATTTAGAAACATATAAAAAGAAAACGCAATTCTTGCTTATTACCCATAAAAAGAAAACAATGGAATATGCAAACGTATTATATGGTATAACTATGCAAGAATCAGGAGTTAGTAAGTTAGTTAGTGTAAAATTAGAAAACAGATAAAAGTTTCACATACTTTTCATATAATTTTCACATTCGCCTTCTATACTTAAATTACAGAAGGGAAGTGATATTCTAATATAGAAGAAAAGTTATAAATATATAGATGACTTATTAAAAGTTTTTCATAAATAAATATAAAAACATACTCCTACTAAAAAAGACCTTTTGAGGTCTTTTTCTTATTTACGATAAAAAGGATAAGGATAGTAGTAATTATTATAATAATATGGATATGGTTGTGTATAAAACATATATGGACGATTATTATAATTATTTTGACCTATTGCATAACCAGCAACTCCGCCAAGTAAAAGTGGAGCTATCAATCCACCACCAATAAATCTTTCATCAGTTGAATTAGTAATAGCAGGAGTATATATACTAGCATTATTTTCTATATTATAATTATATGGATACATAAATTCACCTCTAAAATATATTATGTATATAAAATAAATGAGTTACTTTTATAAATATTTGTTTTAATTTTTTTTATTTTAATGTATAATCTTACTAGGAAGTGAAATTATGGATACAAAAGAATTAAGAGAAATAACTAGCCGTGATGTAGATTTTCCAAAGTGGTATACAGATGTATGCAAGAAAGCTGAGTTAATTGATTACTCAAGTGTAAAAGGATGTATGATTATTCGTCCACTTGGATATGCATTATGGGAAAATATTCAAAAAGAATTAGATAAAAAATTTAAAGAAACTGGACATGAAAATGTATATATGCCTATGTTTATTCCTGAATCTTTATTACAAAAAGAAAAGGATCACGTAGAAGGATTTGCTCCAGAAGTTGCTTGGGTAACACATGGAGGGCAAGAAGAACTTCCTGAAAGATTATGTGTAAGACCAACAAGTGAAACATTATTTTGTGAACATTATGCAAATATTATTAAAAGTTATCGTGATTTACCAAAGAAATATAATCAATGGTGTAGTGTAGTTCGTTGGGAAAAAACAACTCGTCCATTCTTAAGAAGCCGTGAATTCTTATGGCAAGAAGGTCATACTGTTCATGCAACTAAAGAAGAAGCAATGGAAGAAACTAAAAGAATGTTAAATATATATGCAGAATTTTGTGAAGATATTTTAGCTATACCAGTAGTAAAAGGAGAAAAAACTCCAAAAGAAAAATTTGCTGGAGCTGAGAATACTTATACAATTGAAGCTCTTATGTATGATGGGGTAGCACTTCAATCAGCAACATCTCATTATTTTGGTGATAACTTTGCTCGTGCTTTTAATATGAAATTTATGGATAAAGATAATCAAGAAAAGTATATGTATCAAACATCTTGGGGAATGACAACTCGTATAATTGGAGCTATGATAATGACACATAGTGACGATCATGGATTAGTACTTCCACCAAACATTGCGCCAACTAAAGTAGTAATAGTACCAATTGGTAAAAATAATGATGAAGTACTTGCTAAGGCATATGATATAGCTAAAGAATTAAAATTACGTGGAGTTAGCGTTACTATTGATAATAGTGAAAAATCTCCAGGATTTAGATTCGCTGAAAATGAAATGAAAGGTATCCCAGTTCGTATTGAAATTGGACCTAAAGATTTAGAAAATAATCTATGTGTATTATGTAGACGTGATACACTTGAAAAAGTAAGAGTAGAACTTCCTGATGTAGAAGATGAAGTAATTAAACTACTTGCTGATATTCAAACAAGTATGTATGTACGTGCTAAAACTAGACGTGATTCGATGACTAAAAGCGTATTAACACTAGATGAAATGAAAGCATCAATTGAAGAACAGAATGGTTTCATAAAAGCTCATTGGTGTGGTAGTTT
Source organism: uncultured Mycoplasmatota bacterium (assembly GCA_946639185.1). Lineage (GTDB taxonomy): Bacteria > Bacillota_I > Bacilli_A > RF39 > UBA660 > Alloscybalousia. The sequence goes on along the minus strand of CAMPBR010000015.1, from coordinate 2,933 downwards.
AGAGTGTGAGTTAAAGGTAAAAGAAGTGGCCGGTGTTACATCACGCTGTATTCCATTTGATGAAGATAATAAAGATGGAAAATGCTGTGTTTGTGGAAAACCTGCTGAACATTTAGTATACTGGGGAAAACAATATTAATAAAAAAGTCTTGATTTTTAAAAGTTTTTATTGTATAGTATATAAGTACCTCACCTAGGTAACTGGATAAAATTCCAACCGTTACTTGGATAAGGCAAATAAAATATATAAAAGGAGGAATTCAAAATGGCTTTAACTAAAGAAAGAAAAGAAGAATTAGTTAAGAATTTTGCAAGAAGTAAGAATGATACAGGTTCTGCTGAAGTACAAATTGCTATTTTAACAGAAGAAATCAAAGAATTAACTGAACATTTAAAGGTTCATATTCATGACCATCATTCTCGTAGAGGACTTTTAAAGAAAGTTGGACAAAGAAGAAATATGCTTAACTATTTAGCTAGAAAAGACGTACAAAGATATCGTGACGTTGTTAGCAAATTAGGATTAAGAAAATAATTTATATTGAAATATAGGCACACTTTTTTAGTAGTGTCTTTATTTTTTATAAAAAGGAGATTTATGAAGATTAGTAATTTATATATTGGAGATATTGGCGTAGTTACAAGGATTAAAAATGTACCACTTAATGGTTCTTTTAAACAATTTAATGGGGTTATTATATTTGAAGCAACTATTACTCATAAAATAAAACGACATACAATATTTCTTAAGTTAAATAATGAAAATAAACAAGTTAAAGATATTATATATGGTGGAACGTATAATATTAAAAAATCTACTGACTGTAAAGCTGGGGAGGAATTTGCATTAAATCTTGAACAGTTAAAACTTGTGAGTGCTATTCAAGAAACCAGCTATACTAGAAATAGTATTACTAAAAGAAAGTTGTTAAAAATAGTAAATGAAAAAGGTTTATTAAAAGATAATAAATAATATAGTTAGGGGGATAATATATTATGAAAATAAGTAAATTATATATTGGTGAAATAAGAAAAATCACTGATATAAAAAAAGTTGAATCAAATCCAACAATTTATAAATCAGAAAAAGTTCGTAAAACTATATTTTTAAAAACATTTGATAATTCCAAAACAGCTAAAGATTTAATATATGGTGGAAGATATAGAATAGGAAACTTTAAAGCTAATAGAGTTGGAAGTAAGTATGCTACCGATTTAAATCAATATTACCTTTTAAGAAGTATTCTTGAAAGTGGATATACAAGAAAACACATTAGTTTTTTAAAACTTCATAAAATTATGAAAAAAAGAATGAAATAAATTGGAGGTAAGTATGAAAAAAGTATTTGAATTTGATTTTAGAGGAAAGAAACTTGTTGTAGAACATGGAGAAGTAGCTAAACAAGCTGATGGTGCAGTATTAGTTAGATATGGTGATACAGTTATCTTATCAACAGTAGTTGTAAGTAAAACTGCTAACGTATTATCAGATTTTTTTCCATTAATGGTTCTATATAATGAAAAATTATATTCAGTAGGAAAAATTCCAGGTGGATTTATAAAAAGAGAAGGTCGTCCTACTGAAAAAGGAACACTTGCTGCTCGTATGATCGATAGACCAATGAGACCAATGTTCCCTGAAAACTTCAAAAATGAAGTTCAAGTTGTTAATACTGTACTATCAGTAGACCCTAACTATTCGCCAGAATTAACGGCAATGTTTGGTTCAAGTTTAGCAACTTGTATTTCTAAAATACCATTTGATGGACCAATTGCAGGAGTAAAAGTAGGTTATGTAGATGGAGAATTTATAATTAACCCAACTCCAGAGGAATTAGAAAAATCTGAAATAGATTTAACAGTTGCTGGTACAAAATATGCAATCAACATGGTAGAAGCTGGAGCTAAACAAGTATCAGAAGATTTAATGTTAAAAGCATTAATGTTTGGTCATGAAGCAGTTAAAGAATTAGTAAAATTCCAAGAAGAAATAATAGCTGAAATTGGCGAAGAAAAAATGGAATATGAAGTTCTAGATATAACTCCTGAATTAACTAAAGAAGTAAGAAGTTTAGCTGAAAAAGATTTGGATGATGCTTTAAGAATTAAAGATAAATTAGAAAAATATGCTAGAATTGATGAAATAAAAGAAAATATAGTAGAAAAATATACTAGCGAAAATGAAGATAAATTAAAAGAAAAAGAATTAGTAGAATTAATTACTAAAGTTAAATTAATATTAGAAGAAATTGAATATGAAATCTTTAGACGTATTGTAGTAAAAGAAAAAACAAGAGCTGATGGAAGAAAAATGGATGAAATTAGACCATTATCAACAGATATTGATTTACTTCCAAGAACTCATGGTTCTGCATTATTTACACGTGGACAAACTCAAGCGTTAGCAATAACTACATTAGGTGCACTAAATGAACATCAAATCTTAGATGGACTTGATATGGAAACTGAAAAAAGATTTATGTTACATTATAACTTCCCAGCATTCTCAGTAGGAGAAACAGGAAGATATGGAGCTCCAGGTAGACGTGAAATAGGTCATGGTGCTTTAGGTGAAAGAGCATTACTTCAAGTTATGCCTAGTGAAGAAGAATTCCCATATACAGTAAGAGTTGTATCAGAAGTATTAGAATCAAATGGATCATCTTCACAAGCTACAATTTGTGCTGGATGTATGTCTCTTATGGCAGCAGGTGTACCAATAAAAGCACCAGTTGCAGGTATTGCTATGGGATTAATCACTGATGGTGATGATTATACAATATTAACAGATATTCAAGGTATGGAAGATCATTTAGGAGATATGGATTTCAAAGTTGCCGGTACTAAAGATGGTATCACAGCTCTTCAAATGGATATTAAAATTAAAGGTATTACTGAAGATATTTTAAGAGAAGCTCTTGCTCAAGCTAAAA
>CAMPBR010000014.1 GCA_946639185.1 uncultured Mycoplasmatota bacterium | reverse complement strand
TGTTATTATAATGGTTGATAACTGTTATTGTGAGTTTGTAGAAAGTACTACTCCAGTAGAAGTTGGTTGTGACGTTATGGTTGGTTCTTTGATTAAGAATCTTGGTGGAGGTATTGCTCCTAATGGTGCTTATATTGCTGGTAGAAAAGATTTAGTAGAACTAGCTGGAGAAAGACTTACTGCTCCAGGAGAAGGTAGAGAAGTAGGACCTACACTTGGTATAAATAAACAATTACTACAAGGTTTATTTTTTGCTCCTTCTGTTGTAGCATCAAGTTTAAAAACAGCTGTACTAACAGCTAAATTAATGGAAGAGTTAGGATATAATGTAGAACCTAAATTTGATGAAAACAGAGCTGATATAGTACAAAATATTATCTTTGGAAATAGTCGAGATTTAATTAAATATTGTCAAGGTATTCAAATGGCTTCTCCAATAGATTCTAACAGTATTCCAATTCCTTGGGATATGCCAGGATATGATTCACAAGTTATAATGGCAGCTGGAGCTTTTACCCAAGGTTCTTCTATTGAACTTTCTTGTGATGGACCTTTAAGAAGTCCATTTATAGCTTATCAACAAGGATCTCTTTCATATAATTATGGTAAGATTGGTGTAATGAAAGCAGCATGTGAAGTTATAAGAGGTAGAAATGAAAATTAATGATAGTGAAGTATCAGTAAATGATTTAGTTAAAGAAGACTTACATAAAAATCTTCATAAACTATATGGTAAAGATATATATTTAAGTGATAGTGATTTAGAAATATTAAAAAGATATGAATTTGATATAAATAAATATTCTAATATAAAAAGTTTAATATTAGATATATCAGAATACTTAGAAGAAGATTATGATAATGATTTTGATGATTTAGAAAGTGTTCTTGATAGTTTATCAGAATTTGATTATTATCATAATACTAATAAGTAATTGTATTGACATTTATCATAAAATTAATTAGAATATGAACTTATAGAGGTGATAGTATGAAAAAATCATTTAATAATATTATATTTGGTAGTTTTGTATTGATGGCAGGAGCTACTGTATTTACATTAGTAAGAAAGAATAATGTAAGAAAACAAATGGAAGAAGAAAAAGAAGAATTAAAAAGAGAATATATTGATTTATCTAATCAATTAAAAAAAGCTTTAGAGGAACAAGAATTTCTTGATAAAGAATTAGATGAACTAAAAGAAGAAAAAGTATATCAAAAAGATTATACTGCATAAAGATAAAATATTTGATATTTTATCTTTTTTTATGTCTTAAATGAGGTATTCTCATATATTAAAATAGAGGTGTAGTATATGAGAACTACTTTAGATAAATTAGAGCTTGGAAAAAAAGCTAAAATTATATCTTTAAATAATTCAAATATTAAAAGAAGATTAATGGATATTGGTTTAATAGAAGATAGTATTGTATTTTGTTATTTAGTTAGTCCTTTAAAAGATCCGATTGCTTATAAAATAAAAAATGCTGTTATAGCTATTCGTAAATCTGATGGTAAAGATATAGAGGTCGAAGTATTATGAAGAAAATAGCTTTAATAGGTAATCCTAATGTTGGTAAATCAACAATTTTTAATACTCTAACTGGTATGCATCAACATACTGGTAATTGGCCTGGTAAAACAGTAAGTAGTAGTAAAGGCATATTTGGATTTAAAGATAAAAAATATGAAATAGTTGATTTACCTGGAACATATTCATTAATAGCAAATTCTGAAGAGGAAATGGTTAGTCGCGATTATATTCTTTCATTAGATTATGATTTAGTAATAGTAGTATGTGATAGCTTGTGTTTAGAAAGAAATCTAAATTTAGTATTTCAAATACTTGAAGTAACTAAGAATATTATAGTAGTAGTTAATTTAATGGATGAAGCTAAGAAAAAGAATGTAGATATCAATTTAAATTTACTTGAAAAAAAATTAGGAGTTAAGGTATTAGGAACTAGTGCAAGAAGTAAAATAGGAATAAGAGAGTTAAAAGAAGAAATATATAATTTTAAAACTAAAGAAAGTATTAATAACAGTAAAGTAATAGAAAATTCATCTTTTATTTATGAAGTATCAAAAAAAAGTAATGATATTGTTTCTAAAGTAGTAAAAGAAAATGCTAATAAAAAAGAAAAAATAGATTATTTTTTTGATAGATTATTAACTAATAAATATGTATCTTTTCCTTTGATGATTATACTTATGATGTTTATATTTTGGTTAACTATAATAGGAGCTAATTATCCATCAGAAATTCTATTTAATTTGTTTATAAATGTTGAAAACTATTTATATAACTTTTTTTCTTTTTTACCTATATGGTTAAATGATTTATTAATAAATGGTATTTTAAAAACTTTAGGTTGGGTAGTATCAGTTATGTTACCACCTATGGCTATTTTTTTTCCACTTTTTACATTACTTGAAGATTTAGGAATACTACCTAGAATTGCATTTAATTTAGATAAGGTATTTCAAAAATGTAATAGTTGTGGAAAACAATCTTTATGTATGATGATGGGATTTGGATGTAATGCAGCTGGAGTAGTAGGAACTAGAATAATTGACTCTAAAAGAGAAAGATTAATCGCTATTTTAACAAATTCATTTGTACCATGTAATGGTAGATTTCCAATACTTTTAGTTATTATTTCTGTTTTTCTAACTTCATCTATATTCTTTAAAGTATCAATATTAACATTACTAATAATATTTTCTATCATGACTACTTTTTTAATTTCTTTTATATTATCTAAAACTTTATTAAAGGGATATCCATCTAGTTTTACGTTAGAGCTATCTCCATATAGAAGACCACAATTTATTAAAGTAATAATAAGAAGTGTCTTTGATAAAACATTACATATATTAGCTAGAAGTATAATTGTTACTATACCAGTAGGTATTATAATATATATATTAGCTAATACTGGTATGTTAAATACTATAAATAATTTTCTAGATCCATTTGGTAAACTATTAGGATTAGATGGTGTTATTATAACGGCTTTTATTTTAGGATTCCCTGCTAATGAAATAGTTCTTCCTATAATACTTATGAGTTATTTATCTTTAGGTACTTTAACGGATTATACAAGTATAGTAGAATTAAAAAAAATATTAGTTGAAAATAATTGGACTATTCTAACAGCTATTAATATGTTAATACTTATATTATTTCATTTTCCATGTGCTACTACTTGTTTAACTATTAGAAGAGAAACTGGTAGTAATAAGTGGATGATTATAAGTATGATATTACCGTTATTAATAGGAATAATATTATGTGTTATTAATAGTTTTATTTTTTTAGTAAATTGACATATTATTAAAATCATTATAAAATTATATTAACAATTCAAGAGTTAGTATTTCAAAAGTAGAATTAATTAAATAAAAATAATTATATTGTTTTATGGGCTATCTAGTGTAGTCTTTTTTTCTACATTCTTTTTCATTCTAAACTTACTTACTTGTCCATATATTTTAATAGGTGATAATATGAATACTAAAGGCCTTAGCAATAAAGAAGTATTAGAATCTAGAAAGAAATATGGTACTAATGAAATTACTGGTAGAGGTGAAAAATCTTTTTTTAAACAGTTTATAGAAACTTTGGGTGATCCAATTATCAAGATTTTATTAATTGCTTTAGTTATAAAAACAGTCTTTTTATTTAAAGATTTTGATTGGTTTGAAACATTAGGAATAATGATAGCTATTTTTTTAGCTAGTTTCATATCAACTATATCGGAATATGGGAGTGAGAAAGCTTTTATAGCATTACAGGAAGAATCTAGTCGTATTAAGTGTAAGGTTATGCGTGATAATAAGCTAGTTTTAATACCTATTGATGAGGTAGTAGTAGGGGATGTTATAAAACTTGAAACTGGTGATAAAATCCCAGCTGATGGTTTTATTATAGATGGAAGTATTAGCGTTGATGAATCTAGTTTAAATGGTGAAGCTAAGGAAGTTTATAAATATAAAAATGATAAAGTATATAGGGGATGTGTTATCTATTCTAAAGTTGCTTACATGAAAGTTGAATTTGTTGGTAATAATACTTATTATGGTAAGATGGCTAAAGAGTTAAATGAGGATAATCCTATTAGTCCATTAAAACTTAGACTTCGAAATCTAGCTAAAGTTATTAGTAGAATAGGTTATGTTGGGGCAGCGCTTGTTTCTATATCTTATCTTTTTTCTTGTATAGTTATCGATAATAATTTTAATTTAAGCAAAATAGTTTCTACTATTACTAATTTTCATGTAATGGCAGGTTTTCTAATATATGCACTTACTTTAAGTGTAACTATTATAGTAGTAGCTGTTCCGGAAGGACTTCCTATGATGATTACGTTAGTACTTTCCTCTAATATGAGGCGAATGCTTAAAAATAATGTACTTGCTAGGAAACTAGTTGGAATTGAGACGGCTGGAAGCTTAAATATATTATTTACTGATAAGACAGGAACTCTTACGAAGGGCAATTTAAATGTTACTGGATTTATATCTGGATCGTTAAAAAGTTATAATAACGAATTAGAATTATCTAAATATGAACGGTTATATAAGTATTTAAAAATGTCTATTATTTTTAATAATGAATGTACATATTCTAATGGGGAACTTATAGGTGGTAATCAAACAGATAAATCACTTCGCAAATTTATAACTACATCTATTCCTAATTTAAAAGTAAAAGAACAGGTTCCATTTGATAGTAAAACTAAATATTCTAGCTGCACTGTTATATATGATAATAAAGAATTAAAACTTATTAAAGGGGCACCAGAAGTACTTTTAAGTAAATGTGATGATTTTTTAGATGAATCAGGTAGTATTAAAAAATTAGATAAGTTTAAAATAGATAACTATCTTTCTAAAATGACTAAACTTGGTAATAGAATAATTATGCTTGGTTATAAGAATTTAGATAAGATTATTTTGATTGGATTTATCCTTTTAAAAGATGAAATAAGACCTGAAGCAATTCTAGGGATAGATTTGGTTAAAAAGGCAGGAATCCATACTGTAATGATTACAGGTGATAATAAGAATACGGCTATAGCTATTGGCAAGGAAGTTGGATTAATTAATAGTATCGATGATTTAGTTATTACTAGTACGGAGCTTAATAAGATGAGTGATGCTAAGTTAAAGGAAATAATACCTAAATTAAAGATAGTGGCTAGAAGCTTACCACAAGATAAGAGTAGATTAGTTAGAGTATGTCAGGAAGAAAATTTAGTTGTTGGTATGACAGGGGACGGGGTTAATGATGCACCTGCTTTAAAGCGTGCTGATGTTGGGTTTGCTATGGGCTCAGGAACAGAGGTTGCAAAAGAAGCAAGTGAAATCGTAGTTTTAGATGATAATTTTCTATCAATATCGAAAGCCATATTATTTGGGCGAACGACATTTAAGAGTATAAGAAAATTTATTATATTTCAATTAACTGTTAATATGTGTGCGATATTTTTATCATTTATTGGTCCTTTTATAGGCGTAGATACACCTGTTACTGTTATACAGATGCTTTGGATAAATATGATTATGGATACACTAGCAGGAATTGCTTTTAGTTATGAACCACCACTAAAAGAATATATGGATGAAATGCCTAAAAGTCGATGCGAGAATATATTAAATAGATATATGCTAGATGAAATATTTTTAACAGGGACTTATTCATCACTTTTATGTGTATTCTTTTTAAAAAGTAATTATATTAGGCTTTTATACCGTATGGATAATAATAGTAAGTATTTAATGACAGCTTTCTTTGCTTTATTTATATTTATAGGAATATTTAACTCATTTAATGCTAGAACTCATAGACTTAATTTACTTTCTAATTTATATAAAAATAAAGCTTTTATTTTTATTATTTTATTTATTATTTTTGTTCAATTAATATTAATATATTATGGAGGCAACTTATTTAGAAGTTATGGACTTACTTTTAAAGAATTATTAATTACTATATTAATAGCTAGTAGTGTTATACCTGTAGATTGGATTAGAAAATTATATTTAAGAAGTAAAGGATTAGTAATTGGAGTATAGTTATTTCAAAGTGCAAAATTTGCACTTTAAAATTGATGAATTAGTGAATTTGTGGTATAATATGTCTAGAAATGGGGTAGTGGTATGCAAAATATTAAAAAAAATTTAGCGACAATTTTACTAAGTGTAGCTTGTACTTTATTATTTGTGGCTGTTATTTTATTAATAGTAAATAATAATACTTATAAGTTTAATAATTCTTCTAATAAGAATGATACTTTTAAAAATAATACTAAAGAAGTAGAAAAAAATAAAAAAGAAGAGATAGAAGAGATTAAAGAAGAACAAGTTGAGGAAGTAAAACAAGAAGAAGTAAAAACTGAAGAAAAGAAGGAAACAGTAAAAGTTGAAGAAGAAAAAGAAGAAAATAATAATGTTAACTTAATTAAAAGCGAAGCTAATTTATTATCTTTTTTAGATAATCAATCTGAATTATTTAGTAATAGTAATACAGATGAAACATTTACTAGTAAATTAAAAGCTAGTTTTGTTGGTCTAATTGATTTTATTTTCTATGATAAAGAAATAAATGGATATAAGTTTAATGATTTAACTAGTATGGCTAAATTAAAAGTTATTTCTATAGCTTTAGCTATTGATAATAAGATTAATACTTATTTTCCACAATATAAGGAAAAAATAAAAGATAAGTATCAAGATATATCTGCTAGATTAGCTGCTAAATATATTGAAATAACTTCTGAATTCTGTAGTAAAGATCCTGAAACATGTAAGATAGCTAGACAAAATTTTGATGAAATGAAAGAAAGTTTTGGTTTAACTTGGGATAAAGTGAAAGAAGCTACTAAGAATGGTAGTAAAAAGCTTAAAGATCTTTATGAAAATTGGAGATAATAAATTAAAAGGTTTAAGTTTACTTAAATCTTTTTTTATATTATAATTATATTGGTGATTAGCAATGAAAAAAATTACTATCTTTTCACTTCATTTAGGTTATGGTGGAATTGAAAAAAGTGTAATTAATTTAGCTAACTTATTAAGTGATTGTTATCAAGTAGAAATTATTTCTACTTATAAGATAGAAGATGTTCCAGCTTTTGATATTAATCCTAATGTAAGTGTTAAGTATTTGATTACTAAATATAAGCCTAATAGAGATGAATGGAAAGATTCAATTAAAAGAATTAGACCAATTAAATTTATAAAAGAAACATATAAAGCGCTAGTAGTATTAATTAATAGAAGAAGAAAAACTACTGCTGCTATGAAATCATGTGATAGTGATATTATCATTTCTACGCGTGATTTATTTAATAAATGGTTAGGAATGTATGGTAAGAAAAATTCTTATAAAATCGCATGGGAACATAATCATCATCATAATGATTATAAATATGCAAATAAGGTTGTGGAATCTTGTAAAAATATAGATACATTAGTACTTGTTTCCGATAATTTAAGAAATTTTTATAAAAAAGAAATGAAGAATAAAAATTATAAATGTAAATGCGTATTTATTCCTAATATGTTAGATATGATACCAGATAGTGTTTCTACATTAGATGATACAAGAATTATTAGTGTTGGAAGATTATCAAGAGAAAAAGGATTTGTTGATTTAGTTGATGTATATAAAGAATATAAAGATAAAAATCCTAATACAAAATGGTATTTAGATATAGTAGGAAATGGCTCTGAAAGAAATAAAATAGCTGACAAAATATATACTTATGGCTTAAATAAAGATATTACTATGCATGGTTATTTAAAGAAAAAAGAATTAAACGAATTATTTCATGAATCTTCTATATATTTAATGACATCTTATACTGAGTCATTTGGTATAGTATTAATAGAGGCTATGAGTCATGGTATTCCATGTATTGCGTTTACTAGTGCTGAAGGAGCTAATGATTTAATAATAGATGGTTATAATGGCTATTTAATTCCTAATAGAGATTATAATTTGATGATTGAAAAAATAGAAGAATTAGCTAATAATAAAGAAAAACGATTAGAATTAGGTAAGAATGCTAGAAGTTTTAGTTTAAGATATAGTAGTGATAATATTAAAAAAGAATGGCTAGATTTACTAAAAAGAAGAGGGTAAGTATGAAAAAAGTTTTATTTATATCATCTACTGGTGGCCATTTATCAGAAATGATGATGTTAAATTCGTTATTTGAAAAATATGATTATCATATTATAACTGAGAAGACTAAGTCTACAATAGGATTAAAAGATAAGTATGGAAATAAGATTAATTATCTGGTTTATGGTACTAAAGATCATAGGCTTGTTTATCCTTTTAAATTATTTATTAACTGTCTTAAATCTGTTTATTATTATTTTAAAATAAGACCTGAATTTATTATTACTACAGGGGCTCATACAGCGGGTCCTATGTGTTGTATAGGAAAGATATTTGGAAGTAAGATTATATATATAGAAACATTTGCTAATAGAAAAAGTAAAACTATTACAGGCAAATTAGTTTATAAGTTTGCTGATTTGTTTATAGTACAATGGGAAAGTATGAAAGAGTTATATCCAAATAGTACATATGGTGGTTGGATATATTAGTAAGTAGGTGAAATATGATACTAGTTACACTTGGTACTCAAGATAAAGAATTTACTAGAGTATTAAAAGAAATAGATAGATTAATTGAAAAAAAAGTTATTTGTGAAGAGGTAATAGTACAAGCTGGTTATACGAAATATGAATCTAAGAATATGAAAATATTTGATTATGTTTCTAAAAAAGAATTAGAAGAATATATGGATAAGGCTAGTTTTATTATTACACATTGTGGTGTTGGTTCAATATTTGATTGCTTAAAGAAGAATAAAAAGATAATCGCAGTAGCTAGACTTTCTAAATATAAAGAACATAATAATGATCATCAGCTGGAATTATTAGAGGAATTTAGTAAAGAAAACTTTATTATTCCGGTAGTTGAGATGGATGAGATGGAAAGTGCTATTAAAAAAGTTAAAACATTTAAACCAGCTATGTATAAAAGTAATAATTTAAATATGGTAAATTTAGTAGATAATTATATAGATAATAATGAGGCTAGTGGTTTAGTTAAGATACTAAATAAATATAGAGAAGTTATAATGTATTTAATATTCGGAGTATTAACGACATTAGTTAGTGTTGCTACTCGTATAGTATTATTTAATACTTTATTTAGTGCAAGTCGTGCTTTGGATGTACAAATAGCTACAATAATATCGAATATTGTAGGTATAGCTTTTGCATATTTTACTAATCGTAAATATGTATTTGAATCTACTAATAAAAATAAATTAAAAGAAATGGTAAGTTTTGTAGGCGGAAGAATGTCTACTTTACTTATGGATATGTTAATAATGTTTATAGGAGTAACACTTCTTAAGGGTAATGAAAACATTATTACATTAATATCTCAAGTATTGGTAATAGTCGCTAATTATTTGATTTCAAAATTATTTGTATTTAAGAAAAGGTAAGGTGTACATATGAAGAAGATAAGTATAGTTGTTCCATGTTATAACGAAGAAGATTCAATCCCAGCATTTTATGAAGAAATGAAGAAAATTACTTTTAAGATGCAGGATAGATGTGATTTTGAATTTGTTTTTGTTAATGATGGATCTAAGGATAAAACATTAGAAATATTAAGAAAGTTAGCTAGAATGAATGATAAAGTTAGATATATTTCATTTTCTAGAAATTTTGGTAAAGAAGCTGGAATGTTAGCTGGACTTGAAGCTGCAACAGGTGATTATATAACGACAATGGATGTTGATTTACAAGATCCACCTGAACTTTTAGAAGAAATGTTTGATACTTTAGAAAGTGGTGAATATGATTGTTGTGCTACTAAGAGTACGAATAGAAAAGGATATGGATTCTTTAGAAAAATATTTACTAAATGGTTTTATTCTATAATTGGTAAGATATCTAAAACAGAAATGGTACCAGGAGCTAGGGATTTTAGATTAATGACTAGACAAATGGTAGATGCTATTCTTTCAATGAAGGAGTATAATCGTTATTCTAAAGGATTATTTAGTTTTGTAGGATTTAATACTAAATGGATTGATTTTGAGATAACTGATAGGCATGCTGGTGTATCTAAGTTTAACTTTTGGAAGTTATTTAGTTATGCGATAGAAGGAATTGTAGCATTCTCTACAACACCACTTGTATTTGCGGCTTTAATGGGAGTTATATTATGCTTTTTAGCTTTTATAATGATTATAGTTATAGTTGTTAAGACATTAGTATGGGGAGATCCAGTAGGTGGATGGCCTAGTATGATATGTATAATGTCATTCTTAAGTGGAATTCAATTATTCTGCACAGGTATAATTGGTGAATATTTAGCTAAGACATATTTAGAAACAAAACATAGACCAGTATATATAGTAAAAGAAACAGAAAAGGATTTAAAAGATTAAATCCTTTTTACTTTACGTCAAATTGACAAATGCCTTTGTAAATAAGTATATCTTTATGTTATGATTATAAAGGTAGAAAGAAGGTAACAACATGGAATTATTAGATGTATTAGATGAAAATGGAAATAAAACAGGACAAGTAGAAGATAGAAGTGAAATATATAGAAAAGGATTATGGCATAGATCTAGTCATATTTGGATTATTAATGATCAAAATGAAATATTAATGCAAAAAAGAAATCCAATGAAGAAAACATATCCTAATCTATGGGCTATATCAGTTGCTGGTCATGTTGATAGTGGAGAAAACAGTCGTGATACTGCTGTTAGAGAATGTAAAGAAGAAGTTAATCTAGATGTTAAACCAGATGAACTTGAATATTTATTTACTTTAAAAAGAGAAACACCTTATCAAGATCATTATCTACATGTTTTTGATGATGTATATTTACTTAAAAAAAATATAGATGTCGAACAAACAAAACTTCAAGTTGAAGAATTAACTGATATCAAATATGTATATTATGAGTACTTAGAAAAAATCTTTAAAGATGGCGATAAGGATTATGTTCCATATTCAGAAGAACATGAAAAATTATTTAATATTTTAAAAGAACGTAATATGGAAGTTATATAAGAGGTTTAATCCTCTTTTTTTCTTGCTTTTTTTAAATAATATGTGTTATAATAAGCGGGCGCTTAAAAAAGGGAGAGATAATATTATGGAGTGGAAAATAGATGAAAAATTAGAAAAAGGATTAAACTCTAGGATATTTTTAGATTATTTATTAAATAATGGATTTTGTCCAGATAAATATAAAACTATATGGGAATTTAATGGTTCTGCTAAAGAATCAATATCTCAGTTCTTAACGGATTATAATCCTTATTTATTATCTAAAAAAGTTAAACAGTCGGAATTAATAGAATTAGGTATTAATGGTTCTGTTGGTTTTTTAGATGAAGAAGGTATAGTAGTTAAAGATAGTTTTTCTAATAAAAATAGATTATTATATAGTCAAATTAGTGGGATATATCAAGATCATAGTTATGAGTATCCTGATGTTAGTAAAAATGATGTAATGATAGCTAATGGTATAAATACTTATATGGATAATTTAGTTAATTATAAACAAGATAAGTTTATAGGATATTGTATGGATAGTGATGATCCAAATTTATTATACGCATTTAATAGATATAAAAAACTATATAGAGATTTAACGCATAATATATATGGTAGTAGTTATATACTTGAGCAAGATACAGTTAATAATTGTCAAAAGTCATTATTATTAATAAGAAAGAATGTAAGATAGAATTGTTAAATTTCTATTTTTTTTTCTTTGAGAATTTTATATTTTATGGTATAATATGCCTAGAAATGTGGGTGGTAGTATGGCTCTAGTTAGTAGCGTTAAGGGAATTGGTCCTAAGTCAGTACAACTATTAAATAAAATAGGGATATATACAGTAAATGATTTAGTAACACATTATCCATTTAGATATGATGTTTTAGAAAGAACTAATATAAAAGAAGCAAATCAAGATGATAAAGTAATAATAGATGGAAAAGTAGAAAGTGTTCCAATTCTTTTAAGATTTAAAGCTGGTTTAAATAAATTAAATTTTAGATTAGTTACTACTAATGGTGTAGTAGGAGTATCAATATTTAATAGAGCTTTTATGAAGAATAATTTAACTATTGGAACTAGTGTTATTATAATTGGTAAATATGATAAAACTAAGAATATAATAACAGCTTCAGATATAAAGTTTGGCTCTTTAGGACAAACAGCTAAAGTAGAAGCTGTATATCATTGTACTAGTGGTTTAACTAATAAGAATGTAGCTACTTTTATAAATACAGCTCTTTTAATGAATCAAAAAGATATAATAGATTATATTCCTAAAATTTATCAAGAAAGATATAATTTTTCTAATAAAAAGACGGCTTTAAATATAGTGCATAATCCACCTACTATAGAGAAATTAAAAGAATCTGAAATAAGATTAAAGTATGAAGAATTATTTGAGTTTATGTTTAAGATTAATTATTTAAAACAAGAACATAAAAAAGAAAAAACAGGTATTAAAAGAAATATAAGTGAAGCTGATTTAAAGAAGTGTTTAGAACTTCTTCCTTTTGAACTTACAAATGATCAGTTAAATGCTATTAAAGAGATTATGAATGATTTAAATTCATCTGGTAGAATGAATAGAATACTACAAGGTGATGTAGGTAGTGGTAAGACTATGGTAGCAATTGCTAGTATGTATTTAAATTATTTAAGTGGTTATCAGAGTGCTTTAATGGCTCCTACTGAGATTCTTGCTATTCAGCATTATAATAATATTAAGAATATTTTTAAGGATACAGATATTAATGTTTCTTTATTAGTTGGTAGTCAAAGTAAGAAAGAAAAGAAAGAAATATATGAAAAATTAGAAGATGGTACTATTAACCTTATAATTGGAACACATGCTTTAATTCAAGAAGAAGTTACTTATCAAAATTTAGGTTTAGTAATAACAGATGAGCAACATCGTTTTGGAGTTAATCAAAGAGCTTTACTTAATGAAAAAGGTAAGAAACCTGATGTTTTATATATGAGTGCAACGCCTATTCCAAGAACTTATGCATTAACTATTTATGGTGATATGGATGTATCTATTATTAAAGAGATGCCTAAGGGTAGAAAACCAGTTAAGACTTATGTTAAGGCTGATAGTGAAATAAAAGATGTTTTAGAAATGATGTATGAAGAATTAAAAGAAAATCATCAGATTTATGTTATCGCGCCATTAATTGAGGAAAGCGAAAATAGTGATTTAACTAATGTTCTTGAATTAAGAGATAAAATGAATTTAGCGTTTGGTTCTAAATTTAAAATTGATATAGTTCATGGTAAAATGGCAAGCGCTGCTAAAGATAAAATCATGACAGAGTTTAAAGAAAATAAGATTAATATTTTGATATCTACTACCGTTATTGAAGTTGGTGTTGATGTTCCTAATGCTAGTATGATGGTTATTTTTGATGCTAATAGATTTGGTTTATCTACACTTCATCAGTTAAGAGGAAGAGTTGGTCGTGGTAGTATCGAGTCTAAGTGTGTTTTAATTAGTAAAGAAGATACTAAAAGACTTGAAATTATGGAGCGTACTAATGATGGTTTTGAAATAAGTGAAGAAGATTTTAAACTAAGAGGTCATGGAGATTTATTTGGAACTAAACAAAGTGGTGATATGTCTTTTAAAATAGCTAGTGTAAGAGGAGATTATAAAATACTATTACAAGCTAAAAAAGATTCACTTGAATACTTACTAGATGAATCAACTGATAATGATGAATTAAAAAAACTATTAATCGAATCAATTAATAGTAGTAGTTAAAAACAGAGCTAATTAGCTCTGTTTTACTTTATTTAAAGTTTGATTAATTTGATTAGTATCAACATTAGTAGTAGGATACCAATTATTTTCAGCCATTATATCATAAGTATCTGCTTGACTAGTTAATATTTCATTTAAATTATCTTTTAATAACATTCTAACATCATTATTAGATGATTCAAGTGTACCATGAACATATACTTCAACAGTACTTTTAAGAACTAAAAGATAGTTTTCCATAAGTAATTTATTATCCATTAGCTTTTTCCTCCAATATATTAATTAGTTTTTCTTTTAAATTAGTATGTTTATTAATTTCTCTTCCTATATAAGAAACTAATTCTTGATCATCTAACTTATTTTTAGTATCTTCTAAGATATAAATAATGCTTGTTTCATGTTCAACTGCATCTTCAACATATGATAATTCTTTTTGAGTCATAATTTTTTCCTCCTATAAATATTATGGATAAAGGTTTTTAATTTTAAACATAAAAATTCATATTAAATACATATTGACTAAATACTAAATTTATTATATTATTAAAATACGTGAGGCGAGTAGTAATGCCTTACGTATAAAAATTAACGGTGGCTCTTACGGACTAAAGTGTGAGAGCGATTCAACCAAAACCCCCTGAGCCAGGCAGTTTGCCTGGCACTTTTTGTTTATATAAAAGAAAAATAGTGTTATAATTTCACTAGGTGATAACTATGGTTTCAATGACAAAAGAAGAAATGGTACAGTACTTAAGAGACTATGCTAATATTCAAAATATATTAGTTGCTAATCCTAAGAAATTAATATAGATGGAATAACTTATAGTAAAGAAAAAATAAGAAATTCTTTAGCACATGGAAGATGGTATGTAACTAAAGATAATAATGTTATTTTATATGATGCTGATCCTAGAAATATAAATGATTATAAATTAGAAAAAGTAGGTCAAATAGATATTCTTTCATTTAAAAGATGGGCTGATGATTATATGAATAATTTGAATTTAAAAAATATATTGAAATAAGTGGAGTAATTATGGAAAAAGAAACAAAGTATGCTAAATTTATATATACAAAGCAAGATAGTGAATTAGTTGATATATTAGAAGAATATTTAAATGAAAAAGCAGAAGATATATTTAATTTCTTTGATTCTAGTTTAGAAAGAAGACCATTAGAAATAAGAATTATTTCTACTAAAAAAGAATATGATGAAATTAATAAAAAAAGAAGAGGAGTAGATTCTATACCAGCTTGGTCTATAGGTAATTATTATGATGATATCATCGAATATGTATCATTTAATGATTATCAAAATACAGCTCATAGTTATCCTATAGAAAAGTATGATGAATATTTAGAATATTATAAAAAGACTATTATTCATGAATTTACTCATTATGTATTAAAGTTATATCTTGATAAATATAATCTAAATGATAATCCATATAGATATTTAAATGAAGGTATAGCGCAGTATTTAAGTGGACAAAGAGATAATCAAGATATTAAGTTTAATTGTTCATTAGATATTATATTAGATAATAATAGTAATAATTATCCAGCTTGGTATTTAATGACTAAGTATATTGTAGATAACTATGGAAGAGAATATTTTTTTAAATTATTAGATAATAAATTAGCTAAAGAAGAAACACCTAGATTATTTGAAGAAGTTAAAAAAGTTTTATGAAGTAAAATAAAAGCAACTATTTTATTATAGTTGCTTTTATTATTATTTCTTTTTGCTCAAAGAAAGGTTTGTCCCATCATTAGTAGTACATGAAACACTACCAAAACTAGTTCTACATTTTGCGTATAAAGTTTCACCGTCATAGATATTAAATGTTACGTTTTCATTATCATAAGTATATTCTATTTCTTTAATATCAAGTGTAGTTGTTGCAAATAAGCCGGTTTCACCATCATCGAAGTCACAGTCTTCAATAGTTTTATTAAGGCCAGGACCTGTTCCTATTAAACATATTTTTCTTTTCACTGTAGTACCTTCTATTTTATATACATAATAGTATATAAGGTTAGTACCAGTTAATTTAGCTGCACTAGACGAGTATTTAGAACCTTGATATAATCCTTGTAGATTCTCTGGTACTTCTTCAGGCTTTTTTTCTTTATTTCCACAACCTGTTATTGTAAGAGCCAAGATGATTAAAAGTATACTTAATAAATATTTTTTCATATACTTCCTCCTTTCGTATATAGTATCATATTTATTGTGATTTGTAAATTTAGTGCTATAATAATATTAGGTGATAATATGAAAAGGAAAATACTTTTAAGTTTATTTATCATCGTATGTTTATTAACAGTTGGTTGTGGAAAAAAAGAAAATAAGAATGTATTAAAATTAAAAGATGGATGGGAAATAGATCTATCTGCAAAAGAAGTTGAAATGCCTAGTGAAGCAAAAGATATCTTTAATAGAGCTAATGATAAAAATTATGAAGTTATAGCTCTATTAGGTACACAAGTTGTAGCTGGTACTAATTATATGTTCTTAGTAAAAGATGATACTAGTTATAAAATAATAGTTGTTTATAATAATTTAGAAGATAAAGCTACTATTATTCATACTAATAATTTTGATTTTACTAAATATGTTAATGAAAGAATAGATTATAATAGCAGTGATAATGTTGGTGGATGGGAAGTATATGAACAACCTGTTAATTATTTACAAAATGAAAAAGTACAACAAATATTTGATGATGCTACTGCTACAATGGATATAGTATGTAGCCCAATAGCACTTTTAGGACAACAAGAAAAGTCAGGTACTAATTACGCAATACTTACATATTGTGGAGATGATTCTTCAGTAGCACATCAAATAGATTTATTTACAGTATATGAGGATTTACATGGTACTAGACAAATAGTATCAAGTGCTTATGTCAATTTAAGTGAGTATAATAAATAAGAAAGAGAAATCTTTCTTTTTTTTGCTGTTTTTCCCCTGAAGAGAGCAAATAGTTAATATTTTGTTGAAAATAAAGGAAAAAATGCACATTAATTTATTTTAGATACTAGGCTAGGTACGTAAATTTAAAAAAATACTAATTTTTTATATAAATTATTAGTATTTTATTTTTATAATAGCATTGACATTTGTACTGACAAAATATAAAATAATGGTGTAAAAGTCAAAAGGAGAATGTATATGGAAAAGATGACTATAAAAGAGTTTAAAGATCAAAGTAATATTGAGATAATACAAGAACTAATGAAGGTTAATAATGGATATATTACATCTAAACAATTAACTGAATTAGGTATTCATAGAATGTATCTTAATATTATGGTAGATAGAGGTATTATAGAAAAACTTGATAATGGAATATATCTTGATGTTAATAAATTTCCAGATTTTTATTATGTACTTAATTTGAATTTGCCAGGTATTATATATTCTCATATGACTGCATTATATTTTCATGGACTATCTATAAAAGCACCTAACAATGAGTACGATATAACTGTTAAGAAAAATTATAATAGTATTAAATTGAAAAATCATAATGTATTTTATGTATCTGATGATATATATAAATTAGGATTAACAGAAGTGAAAACACCATTTGGGAATATTGTTAGAGTATATGATATTGAAAGATGTATCTGTGATATTATAAGGTCTAAAAAAAGAATGGATAATGAACATATTAAATATAGTTTAAGAGAATATATTAAGAGAAAGGATAAGGATCTTGTTAAACTTTCTAAGTACGCAGATAAAATGGGTATTAAGAAAGAAGTAATGGATTTATTGGAGTGGTTTTATGAATAAGATAATAGTTAATAAAATTAAATGTAAAAAGTGTGGAGATGTAATTGAATCAACTTATAGACATGATTTTAAATTTTGTAAATGTGGTGCAGTTGCTGTAGATGGTGGAAAAGATTATTTAAGAAGATTAGGATATGAAGAAGATTATGAAGAATTATCTGAAATAGAAAAGGAGGATAAAAAAGATGAATGATAAATACGTATTTGAAACTGAAAGTTCTAGAGAAATGGAAATAGTAGCTTCTAGACATAAAATACTATCAGTTTTAGATGATATAAAGAATTGGCGTAGAGAATTATATAAAGGATATGATAATAATGTATGAATCTTATGTAATGGTAAATTATATACTCACACTGAGTTTGAAGAAGCAAGAGATAAATTACCAAAAGATGAACATGATTGTATGCATGTTTATTTAGATAATGATTTAATTATTCCTTCTATAATATTAACAAACATTATATGTTGAAGAAATTGACAATAATGCAAATATGTGTATAATATTAGATGCCATGGTAAATTGTACTATGTGTTTAGAATGTCAATTGTCAATACTAAATTGATAATTGTTGTTATGTTAAAGTTAACGTTCATATTTGAACCACCTCGCTTTGACAGTATAATTAATGTGAAGAATAATAAATCCTTTACTATATTAATTATATCAAACTTAATAA
>CAMPBR010000013.1 GCA_946639185.1 uncultured Mycoplasmatota bacterium | reverse complement strand
ACACATATATCTGGATACATTAATACTTGATAGAATCTATCAATATTATCTTTTTTATAAATTGCTTCAATATCATATAAAGTACCAGTCGGTACTTCTAAATCATCTAAGTTGATATTTGGAGTTGGTAATTTTATATTATTAATAGCCCCAGATTCATCAGTTTCTCCATCATAAAAGATTATTTTATTACCATCTATTATTTTACTTACAATTATTCTAACTCCACTAATAGGAATAGCATTACTTGCTGCGCTAGTACGTATATTTAAATTAGCTTCTTTGGGATTATTTTTTATAAATTCTTTATATGTATTAGTGCTTTCAAAAGTTGAATCATTAAAATTAAATGTATTCATAAACCTCCTATATATATAAAACTTGCCCTATAGACAAATTATTATTATTTAATTTATTTTTCTTTTTTATTTCATCAACTGTTGTATTAAACTTACTAGCTATACTATATAGATTATCTCCCTTTTTAACAGTATATGTTTTTTCTTGATTATTTTTAGGTATTTTTAGAATTTGGCCAATACTTAAATTATTACTAGTTAAATTATTTAATTTTATTATTTCACTTACACTTGTGTTATATCGATTAGCTATTTTATATAGACTATCACCACTTACTACAGTATAGTTAAATGAGCTTATACTAGATGGCGGGGTATATTCTTCTCCAAAACACTCTTCTACTATATTAGAATTAGCTGTTTTTATTTTTAAATTTTGGCCAACAGTTAAAGTATTATTTTTTAAATTATTATCTTTTATTATATCATTAACACTTACATTAAATTTTTTAGCTATACTATACAAAGTATCATTTTTTTCTACTATATAATTTGTATAACTAGGAATTACTATTTCATCGGTATATTTTTCTGGGATTCTTATTTGTTGACCAATAGATAAATTGGTTGTAGCTAAATTATTAATATCAATTATATCTTTAACAGTAGTATTATATTTTTTAGCTATATTGTATAAGCTATCTCCTTTTTGTACAGTGTATATAAACATATTTTCTGGATTTGTTCCGCTTGCTTTGGGTATAGTTAATATTTGACCTACTTGTAAGGAATTAGCTGTTACATTATTAATCTTAGCTAGTTCTGTTACTGATACACCAAATTGGTTAGATATACCCCAAAGTGTATCACCTAATTTTACTGTATATATCATTAAATCACCTATAAAATAGTATGAAAAAAAGATGAATTTAATTCATCTTTTTATTTCAGTTTTAAAATCATTTATATAATGGAGTGTATTAATTACCCATAAAGAATGGTCTCAAAGCTGTTGTTGTTTTCTTAGAAGTATCTGTCTTTACTATTTTATATAACCCTAGATTATAAGTAATTTCAGTTTTTAATTCTGTTTCTTCTTTTTTAGTACTTAAATACCATATTGGTTCTTTTTCATCATTAATTCTTTGCATATTAATAATACCTATAGCTGCTTCAAAAACGATTAATAGGAAAGCAATTGTCATAATTATATTACCAATTATTTTACCTATTTTTCTTTTTTTCCTTTTCTCTTTAATTTCTTCTCTAATCTCTTTCTGAGTTTCTAATTCTTCTTTGTCTAACTCTTGTTTAATGATTTTTTCTTCACTATTCATCTTACATCCTCCATATCATAATTTAATACTATCATATTTTAAATAGATTGTAAATATAAAAGAAAAAAGAGTATTTCTACTCTTTTTTGTCTCCTTCTTCTAACATAGTAGTTATAAATATTCCATATCCTTTATTTGGTTCATTAACTACTACATGAGTTACAGCTCCTATTATTTTATTATTTTGGATAATTGGACTACCACTCATACCTGCTACTACTCCACCGGTTCTTAAAAGTAAATCTTTATCTATTATTTCAAATAAAATATTTTTAGTGGGATTATTTTTATCAATATCTATGATTTTAATTTTATATTCTTTAATATCAAAGTTATCTAATACAGTATATATTGTAGCTTCACCTAATTTTATTTCTTCTTTGTTACCTACTTCTATTATTTTATTATTAACTTTTTCATTAAAAATACCAAATATACCTTTATCAGTGTTTTTTATAATATTACCGTATTCTTCATTATAATAGATTTTAGCTTCTTTACTACCTGGATCATCCGTTTTACTAGGGTTAATTCCGGTTACTTCTGATTTATATATTTTACCACTATTTATTTCTACCTTGTTTAAGGTATTTTTATCCGCTATTTCGTGCCCTAAAGCACCATATGTATTAGTAGTAGGATCAATATAAGTTAGTGTCCCTATACCGTTTATTTGGTCTTTAACATATAATCCAGTTTTATATACACCATTTTTATCTTTTACTAATGGCAAATTTATTACTTTAATATTATTATTTCTAGAAATAGTAAGTTTTAAATTATCTTTTTCTTTTTCAATTACTGATATCATTTCATTAATGCTGGTTACGTCTTTATCATTAACTTTAGTAATATAATCTCCTACTTTTAATCCTGCATCTTCGCCTAAAAAACGTCCATCTACTTTATAAAATCCCACAATCATAACATTCTTAGTATTTACTTTAATACCAATATTTGTTCCTCCAAGTATAATTTTATTAGAATATGCAAATACTACAGATGGAAATAATAATGTTAAAAGAAGAATAAATGTTAGTAGTCTTTTTTTAAAATTCATAATATCACTCCTTTTAAAAATTAACTACATTAGTATTATGTTTAAAATCTTAATAAATATATCTTGTAAAAACTGGTAATAAAAAAGATAACTTTCGTTATCTTATATTTTCATTTATTTCTTCAGGGTTAGGGATACTAAATGTTTTTTCTAATACTTTTAATTCAAATTCTTGCATACGTTCAGTTTGTTCAGTAAAATGCGCTATATCTAATCTAAATAAATTGTTGTTCATTTCAGTAGATAGTGCTTTTGCTTCATCAAAAGTATCAAATATGTTATTGTTATGATCTAAATTGGTACATATCCCAGTACTATCGAATTCAGGTTTTCTTAAATCTTGCATTACTTCAGAAGATTTTAATCCTTTAATCGGATATACTACGTCATAAGATGATTTTTTTCCATTAGGTGTATAAGATGTTCTTTCCATAACTATATATGCTTTAGTAACAATATACCCTAGTACTAAACCATCATTTTTGGCATAATTAGTAACTGGCATAACTGCATATTTAATTGGATAGATCATTTCTTCCATAATATCACCTACTCTTCAATAGTGAAATCTTCTAAGCTGCCATCCTTTTTAACTATTTTAGTAATTTTTTCTTCAGCGTTTTTTAATTTTTTATCACATACTTCTACTAATTTCATAGCTTCAGTAAATTTATCGATTGCTTCATCAAGTGGCGTTTCTCCACTTTCTAAATTCTTAACAATACTTTCTAATTTGCTTAAATTTTCTTCAAAACTTAATTCTTTCTTTTCGGCCATAAGTCCTCCTAATTTTCTTTTATTTCACTTACAGTAGAAATAATAGTACCATCACTTACTTCAACTGTTAAAGTATCATTTTTCTTTATTTTTTTAATACTATTTATTACTTTATTATCTATTTTCGTAATACTATATCCACGTTTAATAGTAAGAAGTGGATTTAATACTTCTAATTTATTTATAAAGTTAGTAAAGGTATTTTTCTTTTTATCTAGATTTTTTTCTATAGATATATTTAATTTATCTTTATATTGATTTAAATTATTCTTTTCTACTACTAATCTATTAGTCATAATCATATTTAATTTTTCATATAAAGTATCAAATTTTTGCTCTTTTATTTCATAAATTGAAATAGGATTTTTTAATATATAATTATTTCTTAATGAATCTAATTTTTTACTTCTATCATTAATTATTTTGAGTCCTGAATTATATATTCTTATTTTAACTTGATTTAGAAATTCTATAAAATCTTTTTGATTAGGAACTCCCATTTCTGCTGCTCCGGTTGGAGTTGGCGCTCTTAAATCAGCTACAAAGTCTGTAATAGTAAAATCTATTTCATGACCAACTGCTGAAATAGTTGGAATAGTACAGTCAAATATGGCTCTAGCTACTTCTTCATCATTAAAGCACCACATATCTTCAATACTTCCTCCACCTCTACCAATTATTAATAAATCTAAATTATAAGCCTCAGCATTTTTTATTTGTTTTACTATTTCAGGAGCTGCTTCTTTTCCTTGTACTAAACTTGGTAAAAGAATAGTTTCACATATAGGCCATCTTCTTTTGATAGTAGATAAAATATCTCTAATTGCAGCACCAGTTGGAGCAGTAATTATACCTACTCTATTTGGAAATTTAGGAATTTTTTTCTTTTTTGCTGGATCAAATAATCCTTCGGAAGCTAATTTCTTTTTTAATTTTTCATACTCTAAATACAAATTACCTAAACCATCTATTACTAAATCATCTACATATATTTGATATCCACCAGTTGCTTCATAAACTGATATTCTACCAGTTACTAATACTTTCATACCATCTTCTAAATTAAACTTTAGTTTAGAGGCATTACTAGCAAACATAACAGCATTTATTCTTGATCCTTCATCTTTTATTGTAAAATATAAATGTCCTCTTGTATGGGCTTTAAAATTAGAAATTTCCCCCTTCAAAAAGACATTGTTTAAATTAGGATCGTTATCAAATTTAAACTTTAAATAACGACTAAGTTGTGTTACTGTAATGTATTTATCATTCATTATTTATTATCCTCTGTTTCATGATAAATCTCATCTAAAACAGCATTAATCATTTTAGTGACTTTTTCATCACTATATTTTTTAGATAATTCTACAGCTTCATTAATAGCTACTATTGGTGGCGTTTCAGTATATTTAAGTTCATAAATGCCTAATGCTACAATAGCTTGATCTACTTTATTTAATCTATCCATTGGCCAGCTTTTTAAGTATTTATTAGCAAGCTCAAAAATAGTATTTCTATTTTCTAAAATACCATTAATAGATTCACGTACAAAATCATTATCTACCTCTAATTGTTCTTTAATTAACTCATCTATATCAAACACGATTTCTGATTCTTCTAAAATAAATACTTGATATAAAACTTTCATAATTACTTCTCTTAATAAAGTTCTGTTTTTCATATAATATCACCTACGAATAATTTTATCACAAACTCTTATAAAAGTAAAAGAAAAGAAACTAATATTTTATATTAATTTCTATATTTCATTTCTTTTTAGTTCTTTTGTATATTCTTTTATTATTTCTACTGTATCAAACCCATATATGCTTGCATAACTTTCTAATTCTTTTTCACATCTATCTTTTCCAATTAATGAAAAATCACTACCACTATAATTAATTATACCAATATGTCTTAATTTGGCATATTTACCTAAAGTATCATTTAATACACCAATTTCTCTAATTGGATAATCAACGCCTTCATAACGACTATAATATTCTTTAGAAATGTTTCTTAAACGATATATAGATTCTTTAATTACTTTTTCTATATTGGCATTATCATCTAATAATCTAGCATAATTATAAATATAATTTACTCCTATATTTATATCTCCTGCATATAAACTATTTAAACCTAAAGATGGAACCAATATTAAACTAATATCTTTAACTGTTGGACTATGTTTTTCCTTTAAATTATTAATATAATCTTGAAAATTATAAGTAGTAGAATCTAAATTTATTCCTAGCATTTCTCTTTTTTCTTCTGTATCATATTCTGATTCTTCTAAATAGTTTAAGAATAATGCTTCTTTATACTTTAATGTTTCATCATCTTTGTGTTTTAATAAATAATTATTTATATCATTTTGCTTAATATATACTTTTAAATTTTCCATGTTGTCTCCTTATTGATTAATATATTTTATTACATATCTTTTAATAGTATTTACTTTTTCTTTACCATAAGTATTACTATATTTATTTAATTCTATATCTGCTTGCTCGTAATTCATAGTAGTGTAAAAGTTTTCATTTTCATAATCGTAAGATACTAATCCATCTTTTTCTTCTTGTCTTAATACTTGGCAATAATCTCCTTCTAAATTTTCAAGAGCTTGATTAATTTCTTCTTCTGTTTCGTTTCCTTTTCCAAAGAATAAATCATATAATTCTTCTACCATAAATGAATCATACATTAATTGTTTATTTTCTTTATAACGAGCTTTTGCTGCTAGTATAATTGCAAACATTGCTTCTCCATCAAATATAGTATTTTGTTTTTGTAATTGTAAATTTTCCATAAAACCCTCCCATGATTGTTCATATTTATTGTTTTTTATTTAAATCATTTTTTAGTTCATATAAGAAGTTTAGTGCTTCAATTGGTGTCATTTCAAGTGGATTAATATTTTCTACTCTACTTCTTATTTCATCTATTTTTTCTTCTTCTTTTGTTGGCTCTACTTCACTAAATAAAGTTGTTTGAACATATTTTTCTTTTTTATCTTTACTTTCATATACATTGAGAATTTCTTTTGCTCTTTTGATTAGATCGTCTGGAAGTTTTGCTAAAGATGCTACGTGGATACCATAGCTCTTATCTACTGCTCCATTTTTTACTTTATGTAAGAAAGTAATTTTCCCTTCTTCTTCTATTGCACTAACATGTACATTTTTTAATCTTTTTAGATCTTTAGCTAGGGCTGTCAGTTCGTGATAATGAGTTGAGAATAAAGTTTTAGCTTTAATTTTATCATGAATATACTCAAGTATTGCTTCAGCTAATGCCATACCATCAAAGGTTGCAGTACCACGCCCTAATTCATCAAATAGAATTAAACTATTTTTAGTAGCATTACTAATGGCCATGTTGGCTTCTTTCATTTCTACCATGAATGTAGATTCACCACTAACTAAATCATCACTAGCACCGATTCTTGTAAATATTCTATCAAATATTGGTATCTTACATTCTTTACATGGTACAAAGCATCCTATTTGAGCCATTATAACGGTAATAGCTAATTGTCTCATATAAGTTGACTTACCAGCCATATTTGGACCTGTTATTAATAAAATATCAGTATCTTTACCCATAATAATGTCATTAGTTACGTATTCTTTTTTATTAACTTTTTCTACCACAGGATGACGTCCTTCTTTAATATTAATTACATGTTCTAAAGTAAGTTCTGGTCTTGTAAAACCATTTTCTTCGGAAGCTATAGTAAATGCAAGTAACATATCTACTTCTGCTAAAGTTTTAGCTATTATTTGAATTCTAGATACATATTCTTTCGCTTTTTCTCTAATTTCAGTAAATAAATTATACTCTAGATTAATAATCTTTTCTTCAGCTCCAAGTATTATATCTTCTTTTTCTTTTAAAGATGGCGTTATATATCTTTCACCAGTAGTTAAAGTTTGCTTTCTTATCCAGCCGTATTCTTCTTTAACTTCAGATACGCTACCTTTAGAGACTTCTATATAATATCCAAATACTTTATTAAAGCCTACTTTTAAAGTTTTAATTCCAGTTCGTTCTTTTTCTTCTTTTTCAATATTTAAGATAAAATTCTTACTATTTTTTCTAATATCTTTAAGTTCATCTAATTCACTATTATATCCATCTTTTATTAAACCACCATCATGTAATGTAATTGGTGCATCTAAGTTAATAGATTTATCTAATAATAAATATAAATCATCTAATGTTTCAATAGTTTTATCGTATTTTAATTCTTCTAATATTCTTTTAATATTTGGAAGTGCTCCTAAAGAATTTTTAAGTTGAATCATATCTCTAGCATTACTATTACCATAACTAATTCTAGATACTAATCTTTCAAGGTCATATACTTTATCAAGTTCTTCTCTTAATTCTTCTTTAAGAATAAATTCTGTAAGTAGTTTTTCTATAATATCATATCTTCTATTTAATTCATTTCTGTTAGTTAATGGGTTTTCTATAGTGTATTTTAAAAGTCTTCCACCCATAGCTGTTTTAGTTTTATCAAGTAACCATAATAATGAATACATTCTATCATGATTTCTAATTGTTTCTGTTAATTCTAGATTTTTCTTTGTATGAACATCAAATAATAAATTATTATTATGTTCTATTAATTCTACTTTTTGCAGGTGCGATAAATCACCTTTCTTAGTATCAAGTAAATAGCTAAGTAAATGAGATATAGTTGTTTTTACTCTAACATCTTTTATATCTTCTGTTAAGTAATTATATTTATCTTCATCACATATATTATCTCTTATAGTTACTAAGATATTATAATTACTTCTTAAAAAGTCTACTATTTCTCTATCTATTTTAGAATTAACTATTACTTCTCCTAAGTTATGAGAAACTATTTCATTAATAGCTAAATCTTTTTTATGATCTAATATTATCACATAACTATAACCAGTAGATACATCTATTAAACTAATTCCATAAGCATATTCAAAATCATAAATATTACCAATATAATTATAATCTTTACTATTTAATGTATCATCAAGTCTTGTACCACGAGTAACTACTTGGATAACATCTCTTTCAACCATTCCTTTTGTATCTTTAGGATCGGTTAATTGTTCTGCTATGGCTACTTTATATCCTTTTTCTATTAATTTATCTAAGTATCCTTTATATGCGTGATATGGAATACCACACATAGGAACTCTTTCTTCTAAACCACAGTTCTTACCAGTTAAAGTTAGTTCTAACTCATGACTAGCTAATTCTGCGTCTTCAAAAAACATTTCATAAAAGTCACCTAATCTAAAGAATATAATAGTATCTTCGTATTTTTCTTTTATTTCAAGATACTGCTTCATCATAGGTGAAATTTTATTTATGTCAACATCTTTTCTTTTCATACTACACTTTCTTTCTAGGTTTATATTCTAATATTTTGTTACTTTCTTTATAATTTTTAGGTTTTTCTGACATATCCGGATATGAAGCCATATAATCTAATACATCATCAATATGGTCATCTTTAGAATAATAAGCTTTTTCATATTCTTTAGTTAAATTAGTTACTAGTTCATTAAATTTAGAAGATAAAGTATCATCTCCATACATATAACTACTATAAAAAGCATTAGATTCTGTATCATATATTTGTGATGATAAATTTCCTTTTTCATCTAAAAAGCCACATAATGTAGAGTGAATGTATGGTTTTTTACTACCATCAGGATTAGTAATTTCTGACTCTATATTTAAACTATAATAAAATGCATGATATGGATTATCTTCTAAATATGTAACTTCATCAAAGAAAGTTGATATCATTTTATTTTCTTTATAGTCATAGATTGCATACTTTTCATCATTTTTAGAAGCCATTTCAATTACCCAATAGTCTTCAGTACTTTTAAATGCACCTATTGATAGTGGGATTTCTGATTTTCTATCGGTTTTAAAAATTATTTTACTAGTACCATCATCATAATTTCTTATGTGGTAATATTCAAGGGGTTTGCATCTATTATATTTAAACGCTAAAAGCATATCTTTACCATTATTATAAATTTGGCAAACAGTTAGAAAAATCTTACTGATTGGAATAATTTCTTTACCATCTTCTGTAACTAATCCAAATAATTCTTTACCATTTATGATAGCACCGACGTGATATAAATTACCAATTTTATTTTTTTTGGATATATTAACTTCAAGATTGCCATATTTTTTATTATGTATAGTTATAGTTTTAACATTAATACTCATCAAAATCCCCCACAATACACCTATTATAACAAAAAGAACTATGGAATACCATAGTTCTTAAAAAATTTTAAAATAAATTGACTATTTTTCAATAGTTCTTTTAAATGCTTTCTAAATATTTAATTGCTTCTTCAAATGTATTTACACCAATTATTTTTATTTTATATTTTTTTTCTTTTTTTAACCTAATTGCTTCTTTATAATTATCGCCATTTGGCACAAAGAAAATATCTGCTTTAGATTTAACAGCACCAGCAAGTTTAAACTTAACTCCACCTATTTCACCAACATTACCATTACTATCAATAGTACCAGTACCACTTATTTTTAGTCCTTTAGTTACATCTTTATCAATTAAATAATCATATAAAGCAAGACTTAGAATTAAACCACCACTAGGACCAGCTTCACTAGATGCAAATTTAAAATTAATTTTAGGATTAGTTTCTACACTTATTTGATTATCAATAGCTATACCCAATAATTTTCTATTATCTTGTTCGAATATATATGCATATCTTTCGTATTCTTTATTATTATTTATAACATGAATCTTAACTTTCTCATTAATATTAATATTTGTTAAAGCATTACTAATATCATCTTTATTATTAATATATGTATCATTTATTTTAATTATTTCATCACCTATAACTAAATTATTATTAGCTTCTTCCATTATTGATAAAACTATAGGGTAACTTGTAGTTATTTTTATATTCTTATTTGCATATTTAAAAGCATTTATTACTGCATTAATATTTCCAGTATTTAAATATATTTTTTCTCTTTTATTTATTTCCTCTACTGTTTCATTTTTATTAATAGCTACATCTATAATTTTTTCTCTTTCCCAATTTTTATTAACAAGAGAAATTAAATATGATGGAATAGTAGCTCTAATTTCTGATACATAACACATATTATAACTACCAGTAGATTTAGTTTTACCATTAAATTCTATTTTATCATTAACATTCATTAAGCCTCCACCATTATATATATAATATGGTAATGGATAAGTTAATGTAGTTATTGAAACTAATAAAAATAAAAAGTATAAATAGTTATCAGTAATAATACTTTTAATATTTTCATAATATTTTTTAATCAATGTAATCACCTAATAAATTATAACATGAAAGAAGGAATATTATGAATAGAAAACTTTTTAGCTTTACAATTATTTTATTATCTCTTACATTTATTTACTTTTTAATAGCACAAAATAACCTTGTATTAGAAAGTGTCAATTTTTCTATTTCTATTTGGAAAGATAATCTATTTCCAACTTTATTTCCTTTTTTTATTGTATCTAATATTTTAATAAAATATGGATTTATTGAAATAATTAGTTTGTTTTTATCTAAACCAATGGAAAAAGTCTTTAAATTACCGGGATCATGTAGCTTTGTTGTAATAAGCAGTCTATTTTCTGGGTTTCCTAGTGGCTCTAAATATACAAAAGAATTATTAGATAATGATATTATTAGTATTGATGAAGCTAACAGATTAATAACTTTTACTCATTATTCTAATCCTTTGTTTATATTAGGATTTATTGGAAATATTATTCTAAATAATAGAAAAATAGCTTTATTAATTTTGATTTCACATATATTAGGCGGTTTAATAACTGGAATAATTATTTCTAAAAATAGTAAATTAACAATATCTAAAAAGTATCGAAGTAATTATGATAATATATCTTTTGGTACAATTCTTTCTGATACAATTTTAAGCAGTATGAATACTTTATTTTTATTACTAGGAATAGTTACTATTTTTTCTATTATTACTTCTCTTATTAGTAATCTATTTTCACTATCTTTATTTAGTAAAAGTATTATATCTGGAATATTAGAAATGACTCAAGGTATTAAAAATATTTCTAATATAAATATAAGTTTTTATTTAAAATCTGTTTTTATTATTAGTTTTATATCTTTTGGTGGATTGAGTGTTCATATGCAAGTGTTCAGTATTCTTTCTAATTATAAAATAAAATACAAGCTATTTTTTATAGCTCGTATTATTCATTCGATTATTTCAATTTTTATTTTTAGTATTCTTTATTACATTCCAATATAATCAGTTGATGCTACTATATGAATACCAAAATCATCTTTAAAATCGATGTGAGATACCTCTATATCAATAGTATAAATATTAACTTGAGTACCATCTTCTAATACTGTGTAACTACTGTCTAGTATTGCATCATCAACTACTTTGATTGATTCAAGATCAATCCAGGCTCTACCTTCTGGTAAAGTGTTTGGCAATTCATCTTTTAATTTATATTTAATACCATCATAATAAATATACTTATTAATAATACTATCTTTATTATTAGGATTAACTTTACTAGTTCCTAATACTTTTTTAGTATTATTATAAAATGTTATTGTGATACATCTGTTAAGACCTAGACTATAACATGGATTAGAAGTATCGGTAGTATTAGTATCATCAGTTATTTCTTTTACTCCATTAGTTAAAATATCTTTATTTATATCTTGTGTTAGATTGTTTTTAAATGAATCAAGGTTTAGTTCTTCAAGTGATACAGCCATCTTATTACGATAATTCATTACTATTACTAATAATCCAACTAATAAAAACATTATCATAGAGAAAGTAACAATTACTTCAACAATACTCATTGCTTTATTATTTAGCTTCATTATTATCCTTCCCTTCTAACTAAAGATTTTTCTACTTCAATTACTGGTCTTATACCTATATTAGTACAATCATTAAGATTTACTGGTATTACTTTACCTTTCATTATAGCCCAAGCATATAAATCACTGTTTGGAACAACTGCTCCTGTCCAATATCCATTTGTTTCAGTTAAATTATCTACTAAGAAATTTAATTTTTCTTCTTCAAATGCTACCTCGAAAGCAAGAGTAGGATCATAACATAATTTTTCATCTTCTTTACATCCTAAGAATTCATAAATGTCATTTTCTTCTAATAGTCTTGCTCTATAACCGTTATAATTAATTGTATAGCCAGCTGATGATGTATAAGTATAATTAGTTAAATATGGTACATTACTCCATCCACTTGTTTTAGTCTTTAATTGATCTAATAATGTTGTTGGGATTGTAGATGTTTTAGCGGTATTAAAACATACATTACCGGCTAAATTTTGAGCAAGTATTAATGTAACAGTTGATTCTACAGAACGACTATTTGCAAGTACATAGAATTCTTTTTCACCATCACCGGGATTAAATATAACTTTTTCACCCATTAAGAATTTAGGATTTGTTCCTGTATATACACCTATATTAGAATATCTTCTGCTAGTAGAACCATCGGCATCTTCTACTGTTCTAATAATAAATAAACGATATTTTCCTATGTAGGTATACCTTGGTTGAGGTACATCAAATTTTTTATTAAATGCATTAATAGCTGATGCTAAAATAGATTTATTTGAATTATTATTAAAAGCCATGGAATTTAATATAGAATAGAATGGTTCATAGTTTGGTACTGTACTTATATAATCTCTAAAGTTGCTTAGTGTTCCTGAATCAAAATAATCATTTCTTTTTACTTCATCCTTAAATTTTTTGATGTTATATTCTGTTATTAAAATTTTGTCATCTTCTTTTATTTTTAATTTATTTTTAACCAATTGGCAATAATTATTGTTGCTGTATAGTATGGTATCAGTACAATCTGATATATCCATATAGGTATTATTTTTTAAATATTCATCAATATAGTCAATATTAGCATATCTAGTTACTATTTGTTTAAATAAATTACTGTAATATACGCTATCGATATCATCGTAATAATTTTGTTGTTCATATTCACCCATTAAAGGTATAGTTGCACGATATACAAGCACAAATAATGTTACAACAAATACTGTAACAATAAGTGTTTCAACCAGAATAAAACCCCTACTATTCTTTTTTTTCATATTTTTTCACTTTCCTTTATTGATTATATCTTGAAATTATTATATAATAGTTTTATAAAAAATACCATAGGCAAATAGAATAAAATTGAGGGGAATGTTTATTATGATTAAATATGATATTGATAAAACGCCAATTGTTGATTTGGTAAATACTATTATAGTTACTGGAGTTAGAAGCAGAGCTTCAGATATTCACTTCGATCCTTGTCAAGAAGGATTAAAAATAAGAATGCGTATTGATGGAGACTTACAAGATCATGCTCTTATTCCAAAATCTGCTGAAAGAAACTTAATTACCAGAATTAAATTAATATCTGGTATGAATATTACTGAAAATAGATTACCACAAGATGGAGCTATTAAAGGTAAAATTGATAAATTAGATTTAGACATGCGTGTTTCTATACTTCCTACCAATTTAGGCGAAAAAGCTGTTATTCGTATTTTAGACTACTCAATGAGTTTACAAGGTATTAAACATCTAGACTTCTCAGAAAACAACCTTAAAAAAGTTGAAAGAATGATTACAGTACCTAATGGTATCATTTTAGTTACAGGTGCTACTGGATCTGGTAAATCAACTACTACTTATTCTATGCTTCAAGAATTAAATACTGAAGATAGAAATATCATTACTGTTGAAGACCCTATTGAAATGAATATTGAAGGTATTAATCAAGTACAAGTTAATGCTGATATTGGTTTAACATTTGCTACTATATTAAGATCTATCTTAAGACAAGATCCAAATGTTATATTAATCGGAGAAATCCGTGATAGTGAAACTGCTCAAATCGCTGTACGTGCATCTATTACAGGGCACTTAGTATTATCTACAATCCATACTAACAATTCATTGAATACAATTGAAAGACTTCTTGATATGGATGTTGAAAGATATTTACTTTCTAGTGCATTAGAAGGAATTATTTCTCAAAAACTTGCTAGAAGATTATGTCCTGAATGTAGAAAGAAAAGACCTACTACTCCATTTGAAAAAGCCACATTTAAAAAAGCTTTGGGTATCGATGTTAATGAAACATGGGAACCTGGTGGTTGTAGTAAATGTAATAATGGATATCATGGACGTATTGCTATTCAAGAAGTATTATTAATTGATCAAGATTTAAGAGATAAATTATCAAATGAAAATGTTAAACGTGAGGACTTAAGAGAAATAGTTTATGGTGAAGATCATGTTACTACTCTATTACAAGATGGGTTACAAAAGACTATGGATGGTTTAACTACATTTGAAGAAATATATAAACTAGTTGAAATTGAAGATGAAATGGAAATACAAGCTAGTGTTGAAAAGAAAATTAAAATTGATACTTTAGATGAAAAAGATCCAAAAGAAAAGAAGAACTAAGTTCTTCTTTTTTATTGTTCTTTAACGTAATTACATTCTCTATTACCACAACATATTTGGTTATTTCTTGTTACTAATAAACTGCCACATATTGGACATATTTCACCATTTGGGATATCCCAAGTAGCTACTTTACATTCAGGATAATTATTGCAGCCATAGAAGACTTTTCCTTTTTTAGTGACTTTTTCGACAATTTTTCCTTTTTTACATATAGGACAATCAATTATTTCTTTAACTTCACGTTCTTGTTTTTTTACATACTTACAATTTGGATAATTAGAGCATGCTGTAAATTCTCCGAATTTACCAGTTCTAATTACTAAAGGATTACCACATTCTGGACATTTTTCTCCAGTTTCTACAGCAGGCTTTTTTTCCATTTCGCCAAATGCTTTAGCTAAAATTGGTTCAAATTTATTATAAAACTCGGTTAATACTTTAATATTATCTTCCTTGGCTTCTGCTATTTCATCAAGATCGTTTTCCATGTTAGCCGTATATTCAACATTAATAATATCTGAAAAGAATTCTTGAAGTTTATCAGTTACTTCAAATCCAACTGGTGTTGGAATAAATTTCTTATCTTCAACATTAACATATCCCCTATCTCTAATATTAGAAATAATAGTTGCATATGTAGATGGTCTACCAATACCTAATTTTTCCATTTCTTGAATCAATTTAGCTTCTGTATATCTACTAGGTGGATTAGTGAAATGTTGTTTCTTTTCAACACTATTAGCAGTATATACTTTTTCACTAAACTCAGGTAATATTTTATCTTCACTAGTTTCATATTCTTTATATACTTTTAAATATCCATCAAATACTAATACTTGACCAGTAGTTTTAAATAAATAATCATTATTATTAAATACTACTGTAGTTTGATTAACTTTTGCATCTGCCATAATTGATGCTAAAGCTCTATAATAGATAATACTATATAACTTAAATTCATCAGTAGATAAGTATTGCTTTAAACTATTAGGAGTTCTTAAAACACTTGTAGGTCTAATTGCTTCATGGGCATCTTGTACATTTTCTGTCTTTTTGGCCTTCTTTTGTACACCTACATACTCTTTACCAAAATGTTCTTCGATAAAATGCTTACCACTACCTATAAACTCATCTGATAAACGAATTGAATCAGTACGCATATAAGTAATTAAACCAACAGTTTCGGTACCAATATCAATACCTTCATATAGTTTTTGAGCTATTTGCATTGTCTTTTTAGCAGGAAAACCTAATTTAGTAGATGCATCTTGTTGAAGTGTACTTGTAATAAAAGGAGCTTTACTCTTTTTGTTTTTAACCTTTTCATCAATACTTTCTAAATTATAATCTTTATCAAGCTTAGAAATAATGTCATTAGCTTCATCTTCTGTTTTAATTTCTATTTTTTTCTTTTTATATTCAAAAAGTTCTGCATCAAAATTATTAAATAATGCTGATATTGTCCAATATTCTTCTTTAACGAAAGCTTCTATTTCTCTTTCTCTATCTACAATAAGCTTTAAAGCAACGCTTTGAACACGACCTGCGCTAGTTCCACCTGTTTTTGATTGCATTAATTTAGATAATCTAAAACCAATAATACGATCTAGTATTCTTCTTGTTTCTTGACTCTTAACTAAATTATAATCAATCTTTCTAGGTTCTTTAAAAGCATCTATTACTTTATCATGCGTAATTTCATGAAATAAAACCCTTTCATAATCATCTTCATTAATACCTAGAGCTTCTTTTAAATGCCAACTAATTGCTTCTCCTTCACGGTCGGGGTCGGTTGCAAGATAAACTTTATTAGAAGCTTTAACTTCTTTTTTTAGTTCATCTACAAGTTTCTTTTTACCATTTATAAAAGCATAGCTTGGGGTAAAATTATTATCTACATCTACTCCAAGTCCATATTTACCAGTAGTAGTTAAATCTCTAATATGTCCTTTAGAAGATAAAACTTTAAAATCACTACCTAAATATTTTTCAATAGTTTTACTCTTTGCTGGAGATTCCACTATTACTAAATTCTTTGCCATAATATCACTCATTTCTATTCTCTAATATGTATTATACTCGAAAAAAAAGAAAAATACTAATTATTTTCTTTTGCTTTCATTATTTTGTTTACTTCATTTATACGTTTTTGCATTATTTTTTCTTTAGGCATAGGTAATTCTTGATAGGCTTCTAAAGCTTCAGTATATATATCAAATGGTAAGAAATTAGCTATTGTTTCAATAGCTTTCTCATTAGCTGGAATTAAATTAATTATTTCCATAGTCCAATCTAAATCACCATATGCATTATTTACCTTTTTATTAGCTAATAACATTTTACTTGTATATATTTGTAAGTCTTGCGCCAACATGTAATTAGTTGAATTTAATGATATTAGTTTATTTTTTTCATCATCAAATATTTTTTTTAATAATAAATCACCATATAATAATTTAAATCCACTAATAGATCTACCTTCAGTTATATCAGATATATATAATAATTTAAAATAATCAAGAATTGAATTTAATTTCTTTTCTATTAATATATATTCATCTTGATCTTGTTTATCTTTTTCTTTTATCTTTTCAATAGCTTCTTTATTATTACTTTTATTTGTAGACATGGTAACACCTCTTACCTACTTATAATATATCATTTTTTTAATTAAGACAAGTTTTATTTATTTTTTTGATTTTCTATTATGTCAGATACAGGTTTAAAAGTTTTTCTATATCCATCTATTAAACCATATTCATATATTGCCTCTATATGTTTCTTTGTAGGGTATCCTTTATGATCTTTAAAACCATACATAGGGTATTTTTTATCAAGTTCTATTAACATTCTATCTCTTGTTACTTTAGCTACTACAGAAGCAGCTGCGATACTTATACTTTTACTATCTCCTTTAACAATAGATAAATACGGAATATCTAAATCGAACTTCATATTACCATCAATTAAAACATATTCTAAATTAATTTGCTTCTTAACATCATTTATAGCCCTTTTCATAGCTATTTTAGTAGCCTCTAATATATTATACTTATCTATTTCTTCAGGACTACACTGTCCAATCGCATAAGCTGTACAATTATTAACTATATAATCGTAAAATTCTTCTCTTTTCTTTTCACTAAGTTTTTTAGAATCAGTTAATCCTTTTAATTTAAAATCGTGTGGTAAAACAACACAAGCAGTAACTACCGGTCCAACAAGTGGTCCACGTCCAACTTCATCTACCCCACCAATATATTCTATATTCTTATTCCATAATTCTTTTTCATACTTATATAAATCATCCATATTTTTACCTCTATATAATTATATAATAAAACAAAAAGAAAAAATAGGAAATTCCTATTTTAATCCAAAAAACTTTTTAATTTTAGCTTTTCTTTCTAATTTTCTTTCTTCTCTAACAATACCTCTAACATTGCTTATATAATATAATCCATTATATACGTTTACTTCTAAGTTTTGAATCTTGTCTACATAAGTATTATCAGTAATTCCTTTTTCTCTATTGTTACTATTCTTTAAATCAGCAATATCAATATCTACTTTACTATTAAAAACAATTTTTTTTAAGATTTCTAATTTTTCTTTGTTAGTTGATGGTACTTCTTTAACACCATTTTCTTTAAGATATTTTTCTAAGTTTTCTTCAAATTCCTTTTCCATTCTTAATCCCCCATTCGATCTAAAGTAATTTGCCCAAATGCATTATCTTTTATATCTTTGATTATAATACTGTAGACTTTATCATAATCACAGATTCCACCTTTTTTTAAAGCCCCTCTTCTTTTTGCAATATTTTCTAATAATTCCTCAATATTATCTAAATCAATATTATCTAATTTATATCTTTCAAGCAATCTTTCAGGATATAATTTATTCATTATTTCTAAGATAAATAATGCTAAGTCTTGGCTATTAATTATTTCTTCTTTGATACTAGATAATGTTGCTAAAATAGATGCTTGATGTTGGTCTTCTAATTTTGGCCATAAGATTCCTGGAGAGTCAAGTAGATCTATATCTTTATTTATTCTAATCCAATTTAGATTCTTAGTTACTCCTGGTCTATCACCAATATTAGCTGCTTTCTTACCAACTAATCTATTAATTAAAGTTGATTTTCCAGCATTTGGTATACCAAGTAATATCGCTCTTATATTACGTTTCTTTAAACCCTTCTGTTCACGTTTTTCATTCATTTCTTTAAGTAACTCAAGTGATTTATTAATAATCATATTAACATTTTTACCACTCATTAAATCAACCGGTATAACGGTATATCCATTTTTTCTATAGTTATCTAAAATCTTATCAGTTTCTTCCTTATCACATAAATCATATTTAGTAGCAATTAAAATACGTGGTTTATTCTTAATTAAATTATCAATATCAACTATTTTAGAGCTAATAGGCATTCTGGAATCTATTACTTCATATACAATATCTATTAAATCTATTTTTTCCTTTACTTCTCTTCTAGTCTTAGCCATATGGCCAGGATACCAGTTTATATTAGTTTTATTTTCATTCAT
>CAMPBR010000012.1 GCA_946639185.1 uncultured Mycoplasmatota bacterium | reverse complement strand
TAGCTGGAGTTAATATTAAATTCTTTTTATGTTTAGGATTAATTGGAGTATTTGGGATAATTGGGTTAATAGCAATCGCACCTTATCGAATGGATAGAATAACTTCCTTTTTAAATCCTTGGAAAGACCCACTTGGTACTGGCTTTCAAATTATTCAAAGCTTATATGCGATTGGTCCAGGAGGATTACTAGGATATGGTTTTTTAAATTCTAGACAAAAACAATTCTATTTGCCTGAACCACAAACCGATTTTATTTTTTCTATAATATCTGAAGAATTTGGATTCTTAGGGGTAGTTATAGTAGTTAGTTTATTTTTTATTATATTGTATCGAGGTATAAGAATAGCTTTAAATTCTAAAGATGAATTTTCTAAATACCTTGCTTTTGGAATGGTATTTCAAATACTTATTCAAGCAGTAATGAACTTAATGGTAGTAATAGGACTAATACCAGTAACGGGGGTTACACTTCCATTTTTATCATATGGTGGTTCATCTCTTTTAATAAGTATGATAAGCATTGGAATACTTTTAAATATTTCGAGGTCTTCGACATAATTCGACAAATTCCGACAATAAAATTTGATAGAATAGAAAACATTTATGGAGGTGATTTTGTTGAATGAATTAGAAATTAAAGAAAATGTTACAATAGAAGATATGATATATGAAATTAGAGGCAAGCAGGTAATGTTTGATAGTGACTTAGCTAAACTTTATCATTGTGTTAATGGAACTAAATCTATTAATCTTGCAGTGAAAAGAAATATAAATCGATTTCCAAGTGATTTCTATTTTCAATTAACAGAAGAAGAATACAATAACTTGAAGTTTCAAAATGAAACTTCAAGTTCAAATTATGGTGGTGTTAGAAAATTACCATATGTATTTACAGAACAAGGAGTAGCAATGTTAGCAACAGTTCTTCATACTGAAGTTGCAGAAGAAGTAAGTATAAAAATAATGCGAGCCTTTGTGACGATGCACCATTATATAGGTAATAATGAATTTAGACTATACAATGCTGAAAGTAAATTAATTGATCATGATAATAGAATTAAATTATTAGAAGATGATAATATAAAGAAAACTATAATTGAAGATATAAAAAGAATAATTACTATTTTAAACTAATAAAATGTAAACTAACAAATATCAAGTGAAAAGTTATATTCTTTTTACTCTTTTTATGCTATATTTTAAATAGAGGAATATGTATGGGAAAGAAAATAGCTTTGTTTTTTATATTTGTTTTAATTATATTTGTAGTAGTATTTAGATTTTTATATGTAGAAAATATAATACCACATAGAATGTATTCTAATAGTGATTTTAATATTAATACATATATTAGTGATACTGATAAAGATTCAGATGGAATAGATGATCAGACTGATATTTTAGAAGGAGTTAGAAATTATATTAAAACTAAGCCAAAATATAAAAGCAAATATTACGAAACAGGATATCCAAATGATAATTATGGTGTATGTACCGATGTAGTTAGTAATGGTTTATTAAATGCTGGCTATGATTTAAAAGAATTAGTTTATAATGATATAAAAAAGAATAAAAGTAAATATGATATAACTAAAATTGATAAGAATATTGATTTTAGAAGAGTTAGAAATCTAAAAGTATTTTTTAAAAATAACGCAAAAAGTTTAACTACTGATGTTAAAAAGAAGGAAGAGTGGCAAGGTGGTGATATTGTCATATTTAAAAAGCATATAGGAATTATATCAGATAAAAGAAATAAAAATGGAACTCCATTCGTTATTCATCATCGTGGAGTATTCCAATTAAGATATGAAGAAGATATATTAGAAAATAGAAAAGATATAGTAGGTCATTATCGTATAAGCTAAATCTTTTCTTTTTTTTATTAGTATGATATAATAGGGTAGTTTCAAGGGGATGAGTATATGAAAGTAGGAATATATACTTTAGGATGTAAAGTAAATAGTTATGAAAGTGAATTTGTTTCAAGTTTATTTAAAAAAGCCGGATATGAAATAGTTCCATTTAATACTTTTGCAGATATTTATATTATTAATACATGTACTGTTACTAATAATAGTGATAGTAAAAGTAGAAAAATCATTAGAGAAGCAATTAGAAATAATCCAAAAGCTTGTATTGTAGCAATGGGATGTTTTGTTGAATCATCTAAAGATAATTTAATAGAGGGAATTAATGTAGTTATTGGTAATAAAGATAAAAGTAAAGTTGTAGAATTAGTTAGTGAATATATTAATACTCATCAAAATATTAATCATATCGTAGAACTTGATAAAGAATTTGAAGATATGGAAATAGATACATTTGAATCTAAAGCAAGAGCTTTTGTTAAAATACAAGATGGATGTGAAAACTATTGTACTTACTGTATTATTCCATATGTTAGAGGTAAATGTAGAAGTAAGAAAATTGATACTGTTATAGAAGAAATAACTTCTTTAGTAAATAATGGTTACAAAGAAATAGTATTAACTGGTATACATACTGGTAGTTATGGCGTTGATATTAATGTAAGCTTTGCTACCCTTTTAGAAAATATTATTAAAATACCTAATCTATATCGATTAAGAATATCATCTATTGAAGTAACAGAATTAAATAGTAAAGTATTGGATGTAATAAAAAATAGTAAAATTATTTGTGATCACTTACATATTCCACTACAAGCTGGAAGTAATGAAATATTAAAATTAATGAATCGTAAATATGATTTAGATTTCTTTATGAATAAAATAAATGAAATAAGAACAATTAGACCAGATATTAGTATTACTACAGATATTATTGTAGGTTTCCCAGGAGAAACAGAAGAATTGTTCCAAGAA
Organism: uncultured Mycoplasmatota bacterium; assembly: GCA_946639185.1. Taxonomy (GTDB): domain Bacteria; phylum Bacillota_I; class Bacilli_A; order RF39; family UBA660; genus Alloscybalousia. The sequence continues at coordinate 16,960 of CAMPBR010000012.1, read as the reverse complement.
ACAATTAATACTAGTAGAAAAGTGGCTTTTTCTAAAATACATGTATTTCCATATTCTGAAAGAAAGAATACTCCAGCAGAAAAATTCCCTGGCAAAGTAGAAGTGTCAGAAAGAAAAGATAGAAGTAGAAGATTAATTAGTGTATCAGAAGAATTAGAAAAAGAATATATGCGTAAATTTATTGGAAAAGAGCTTGAAGTTTTAATAGAAAGAAGCTATGATACATATAGTCTTGGCCATACAAGTAATTATATTGAAGTAAAAGTAGATGGAATTTATAATAAAGAAGAAATTATAAATGTAGAAATAACGGATGTTAAATATCCATATGCAATAGGAAAAATTATAAACAGAGGAGATTAAAATGGATAATGAGTTAATAGAAAAATATAATAAGATAGCATCAAAAATTAAAGATTTAAGAGAGGATATTAAATGCACTGAACAAGCTTTAACTAATCCTAAACTAGATTGGATGACAGTTAAAGAATATAAAAATGATATAGTAGCAGATAGAAGACAGTTATTAGAATGTGAAGAATTATTAAATAGCTTATTTGATTATTTAATAGTGCATCATATGAAAGAAGAGATAACTGAGATTACTCATTTAAAAGAAGAGAATAATTACAAAAAATAAAAAAGAGAAAGTAATTTACTTTTTCTTTTTTTTCTTTTATAATGAAATAGTAGGTGATAATATGCAAAAAGAATTAGATTTAACTACAGCTAATATAGCTAGAAAAAATGGAGAAAGAAGTAACGTTAGTAGAAATGTTAATTACGATATAAATAGAATAAAAAATAAGAGTATTCAAGACTCTCATAATTCTAAAAGGCAAAAAATAAATGGTGAACTTTATAGAGGTAAAAAAGTTACTAAAATGAAACTAAAAAAAGCAGTAGCTGTTGCAGTAGGTGTTGTTGCAGTAATGGCTTCAGTTAAAGGATTACATCATTTAGAAGTGACAGATACGTATAATAGAGAATTAAATAATTTTGTAAGTGATGAATTATCTTATTCTGAATCAGTAGATTTTTTAGAAAATTATGATCAACCTAAAGAACATTATGAAAAATATATTGAAGCATTAGAAAATTTAGATGATACAGAATATAATTTCTTCGGAGATAGAAAAGATGGTACTCATAACGAAGTAATTAAATCTGATCCTAATAATTTAATTCAATTATCTGATAAAGAAAAAGATGCAATGGTAAATGCATTAGATGATGAAATTGATGAATATAAAAGAGGTAAATAAATATGGTAGATAATAGTCGTGTGGTATTAGAAGATAATATTGAATACTTAGTAGTAGATAAAATAAAAGAAAAAGACTTTTATTATGTATATTTAATTAATAATCGTGATGATGCTGACTTAGTAGTCCGCAAAGAAAAATTAGAAAAAGATGAAAGATTTTTAGTTGGCTTAGATGATGAAGAAGAATTAGAAAAAGCTTTAGATTTATTTTTAGAAAAAAATGATAAAGAAAATTAAAAAAAGTTGATATAATATCCTTTAAGGGATATTTTTTGTTGGAGGTGAATTTATGATCTTAAAAGGCACTTTTAAAAGAGAAATATTTAGAAGTGATACTGGTTACGTTATCGGTTTATTTAAAATTAAAGAAATAGAAAAAGATTCTGATTTGCCTCAAAATATTACTAATACAGTTACTTTTACAGGCTATTTTCATGAATTAACTATTGATGAAAATTATAGTTTAGAAGGAAAGTTTGTGGAACACACTAAATATGGAATACAATTTCAAGTAGAAAGTTATGAAAGAATATTACCAGAAGAAAAAGAAGGTATTATTGAATTCTTAAGTGGTGGCTTATTTAAAGGAATAGGTGAAAAAACAGCTAAGAAAATAGTAGATAAACTAGGTAAAGATACTTTAAATATAATACTTGAAAATCCCAGTAATTTGTATTTAATTCCATCTATAACTAAAAAACAAGTGGATACCTTACATAACACACTTGTTACATATCAAGAAAGTTATGAAACTATTGTTTATTTAAATGATTTAGGTTTTTCAACAAGAGAAAGCTTAATTATATATAATAAGTATAAAGATAAAACTAAAACAGTTTTAGAAAATAATATCTATATAATGTATCAAGATATATCAGATATTACTTTTAAAAAACTAGATGAAATTGCTTTAAAAAATAACTATAGTTTAAGTGATATTAGAAGAGTAGAAGCTACTATTTTATATGTAATAAATGAAGTATGTTACATGTATGGACATAGCTATTTATTAATTAATGAAATATATAATTATACAAGTAGATGTTTAAGAGTAGAATTATCTAAAGAAGAATTTGATCAAGCTCTAGATAATTTGATGTTAGATGTTAAAATTATTAGAAGAGAAGAAAGATTCTATTTAACTAATATGTATGAAGCAGAAGATAATATTACTAAAAGATTAGGATATTTAATGCGTACTAAAGATAATACTAATAAAAAATTAGAATTATTTGTTAATCAAGTAGAAAAGGATTTTGATTGTTTCTATAATGAAAAACAAAGAGAAGCAATTATTAAAAGTTTCACAAAAAATTTACTTATAGTAACAGGAGGTCCTGGTACAGGTAAAACTACTATAATTAATGGAATAGTAGCCCTATATAAGGAGATTAATAAATTTTCTTATGCTGATCTATGTAAGAAAGTGGCTTTACTTGCGCCAACAGGTAGAGCTAGTAAAAGAATAAGTGAATCTACTAATCTTCCAGCATCTACTATTCATAGATTTTTAAAATGGAATAAAGAAAAAGATACATTTCAAGTAAATGAATATCATAAAAGTGATGTTGAATTTGTAATAGTAGATGAGTTTAGTATGGTTGATACGATGTTGTTTGATAGTCTACTTAGAGGATTAAAATATGATACTAAAATAATCTTAGTGGGAGATTATAATCAATTACCAAGTGTATCATCAGGACAGTTATTAAAAGATATGATAGATAGTAACTGTCTAAATGTAGTAGAACTAACAGAGCTTTATAGACAAAAAGAAAATTCTAATATTATTAATTTGGCTTATGAAGTTAATTCTGATAATTTAGATTATGATACTTTAGCTGGTAGTGATGATTTAGAATTCTTTGATTTAGATTCATCTAAAGTTATGTCTAAAATAATGGAAATATCTAAAGAATATATAAATAATGATAATTATCAAATACTATGTCCTATGTATAAAACATTAAATGGTATAGATAGAATAAATAGTAATCTACAATCTATTTATAATCCTAAAGATAAATCAAAAAAGGAAATAGTTATAAATAATACTTTATATCGAGAAGGAGATAAAGTAATACAGTTAACTAATATGCCAGATGATAATGTATTTAATGGCGATATTGGATATATTGAAGAAATTAATAATGGTGCTAAAAAAGAAGTAACTATTATGTTTGATGATAATCTAGTTAGATATACTTCTAGTAATTTTAATAAATTTGCTTTAGCTTATGCTATTAGTATTCATAAAAGTCAAGGTAGTGAATTTGATTATGTTTTAATACCAGTATTAAAAGAATATGGAAAAATGCTTTATCGAAAACTAATATATACAGGTATTACTAGAGCTAAAAAGAAATTATATTTAGTTGGAGATACTAAAGCTTTAGAAATAGCTATTAAAAACAATAATAATGATATTAGAAGAACTACTTTAAAAGATATGTTAATAGAAAATATTTTAAATGTATAAAAAATCCATTTTTAGAAATAATAAGAGTGGTATATATTTATACCCATCATATTTCTAAAGAGGTGATATTATGAAAAAAAGTAGTATAATACTAGGTTCCATGATGTTAACTGGACTAACCATGTATGGTGCATGGTGTATGTATAAAAAGATATGTCCAGAATGTGCTGAAGATATGAAAGATGATTTAGAACACATGGTTAAACAAAAAGATAAAAAAATGGATAAGATCGTAGAAAGTATGATGTAAAAAAAGAATAGCTATGCTATTCTTTTTCTATTAATACTTCATTTATAATTTCATAATTGTATTTAGAAAGTTTTTCTAAGTCATCTTTTTTTATTCTTAGAATATAAGATATTTTATCTAAATAATTAGCTTCTTTAATATTATCTCTAAATAAGTATTCTATATCTTTTTTATCTTCATAATTTACTTCTAATTTAATTTCTAATCCATCTATTAATTCAACTATTAGATTATTATCAAGTGCTTCTTTAACACTATTAGCATAAGCTCTAATTAATCCGCCAGCTCCTAGTTTAATCCCACCAAAATATCTAACTACTATGCATAAAACATTGTCAATATTCTTTTTATCTAACACATCTAAAATAGGAAGCCCAGCAGTACCACTAGGTTCTCCATCATCACTACATTTTTTGCTAGCTTTAACTTTATAAGCATAACAGTAATGGGTTGCATCTTTATAATTATCTTTAGCTTCTTTTAAATATTTATCTATATCTGATTCATTATCTATTTTATATAGTAAAACATAAAACTTAGATTTCTTTATTTCATATAAATAAATAGAGTCTTTTTTTATAGAATACATATAATCACCAATCTAATTATATAATATAAAAATATAATTGTAAAACAGTTAGTATTATTATATAATTTAGGTAACAGAGGGGATACATATGGAAAAAGAGCTTTTAGATAAAATGTTAAAAATGTTAGAATTGAATCAAAGAAAAAAAGGAATTTTAGACACTATGGCATCTATTGAATTAGAAAAAGGCATTGATAATGAAGACTATCATAGCTTTATATCTTTATATAAACGAGTATATAACGAATTAAATGATATGATTGAAATGCTAGATGATAAAGAAAAGATATTAATTCGTAATAACATAACTACTAGTAATAAAGAAATAAATAGACCTATAATTTTTAGCGATGCCGCTATAAAAAAAGATGATAAATATCTTGAATATAGAAGAATATTAACAGATTTAGGAAGTAAATTTTTAATAATATATAGTGATTCAATTAATGATATAGCTAAAAATCAAATATTAAATGCTTTAGCTATGTATGGAATAGAATTAGATTTAGAAGAAGAAAATGTAATAGATGGTGAACAAGTTAATAACTATATGTGTTCAGATTTTGATAATGTTTTATATACAGAAACTATTAAATTACTAGAAAAAAATTATATAACTAGTGATCAGAAAAAGGAATTAATTAGAATTAAATATAATCTATTATTCTTATCTCCAAATCTAGAAAAAAGAGCTTTAGAAACTTCATTTTATATATCAAGTATTCCTAAGTTAGCTTCAGTTGATTTAATCTATGAATCAGGAATAAGATATACAGATTATTTAAGCTATTTAGATACAATTATGTCAGATTTATTGGAAAAACGTATTAAAAACCAAATGCTTTTTTCTAAAGTATATGGAACTTCTATAGCGCTAGGAGATTTAATAATTCTAAAAGCATATGCATCAATATTAAATGATCCTGAATTATTAGACTGTATTACTGTAGGTGATAATACTTTATATAATTTAGGATATGCAAATACACGTTATATAATTGAAAATGCTTTAAAAGACAGTAAAAGCAATGCTAAAAATAATGCTAAAATAAGAAAGTATGGTTTAATTGAAAGGGAGATTCTATGACGGAAGAAACTAAAAAATATATTCATGAAAAACTTAAATTAGTACCTAAACTTCCTGGCTCTTATCAAATGAAAAATAAAGACGGAATTATTATTTATGTTGGTAAAGCTAAGAATCTTTTTAATCGTGTTAAAAGTTATTTTACTGGTACTAAAACAGGTAAAACAGCTATGTTAGTTAATGATATAGTTGATTTTGAATATATAGTTACATCCTCAGAACTTGAATCTTTAATACTGGAAATTACTTTAATAAAAAAATATAATCCGAAATATAATATACTTTTAAAAGATGATAAAAGTTATCCATATATAGAATTAACTAATGAAAAGTATCCAAGACTTAGAGTAGTAAGAAATATTAATAGAAAGAAAAATAAAAATCATTTATATGGACCATATCCTAATGTAACCGCTGCTAGAAAAACTGTTAATATGATTAATAGAATTTATCCTTTAAGAAAATGTGAGAATTTAAAAAAAGATTTATGTCTTTATTATCATATAGGAGAATGTTTAGGATATTGTAAGAAAAAAGTCGACCAAAGTATTCAAGATAAAATGATTGAAGAAATAACTAGTTTCTTAAAAGGAAATAGTAGTATTATAGAAAATAAATTAAAAGAAGAAATGATTAATGCTAGTAACAATCTTAATTTTGAAAGAGCTTTAGAATTTAAAGAAATGTTAAATGATATAGGTGTTACTTTAACTAAACAAAAAATAGACTTAAATAAGAATTATAATTTCGATGTATTTGGTTTTTATCAAGATAATAATTATTTAAGTATAGTTACTTTCTACATAAGAGAAGGTTTATTATTTGGAAGACATACTGACATTTATAATACTATTGATGAAGTAGAAGATGAATTAACTCGTTATATTATTGAGTTTTATGAAAAAAATAATCTTTTACCTAAAGAAATTATTGTACCTAGTATTATAAATAAAGAAGTATTAAGTAATTATTTAAATATTAAAGTTAATTCTCCATCAAGAGGAGATATTAAAAAATTAATAGATTTAGCATGCGATAATGCTAAGATATTATTAGAAGAAAAATATGAAACTATTAAGTCTGATGAAGAAAATAGATTAAAAGCCGAAAATGAATTAAAAGATTTACTAAAACTTGAAAAACTGGAACGAATAGAAGCTTTTGATAATTCTCATTTATTTGGAACATTCTATGTAGGAGGAATGGTAGTATTTGATCATTTCTTACCTAATAAAGATTTATATCGTAAATATAAAATAGAAACTGATGCTAAAGATGATTTGGCTGCTATGAGAGAAGTTTTATATAGAAGATATTATAAAGTATTAATGGGTGAAGCAGAAAGATGTGATTTATTATTAGTAGATGGCGGAGAAAATCAAATAAGAGTAGCCAAAGAAATTATTAGCAGTTTGAATTTAGATATTCCTATATGTGGTTTAAAGAAAAATGATAAACATCAAACTAATATGTTAGTAGATAGTAATTTAAATGAAATACCTCTTTCTAAAGACTCTAATTTATTTTTATTCTTAACAAGAATACAAGATGAAGTTCATGAATATGCTATTAGCTATCATAGAAATATAAGACAAAAAGGAACTCTAGCTACACTTTTAGATATGGCACCTGGAATAGGTGAAGTAAGAAGAAAAGAATTGTTAAAGAAATTCGGAAGTTTAAAAAAATTAAAAGAAGCTAGTTTAGAAGAAATTGAAACAGTATTACCACATGATGCAGCTGTTAAATTTATGGATTATTTAAAGAGTATTAAATAAAGGAAGGAAGTTCTTCCTTTTTTTCTTGAAACCAAAAAAATATTATGTTATATTATAGATGATAGGACAGTTGACAAGAGTATTAACATAAAGATGTAAACAGCCACAAGTACATCTAGAATACACTTGCTTATAAGGAGGTTGTTTTTTTAATGTCTAAAAGAAATTATATTGTGCCATTATTTGTTTTAATGACAGCACTTTTATTTATTGCTGGAGGTGTATCATACGCTGCATATAGCTTTTTAGGAATAGGTATGAAAGAAATTACTATTTCTACTAGTGGAGTAGCATTTAGATATACTGAAGGAAAAAACAAAATTGAATTAAGTGAAGTAATGCCTTTAACAGATGAACAAGGTAAAAATCAAAATAATTATTTTGAATTTGAAGTGTCAGGATATACAGATGATACTTTTGAAGTTCCATATGATATTACAGTAAAAAAATCAGATGATTCTGACAATATAGATGATGCTATCAAATTATATTTAACTAAAGTAGATAAGAATGGAAATGAAGAAGAAATGAAATTAGTTACTTTAGATAAAGCTAATAAATATATAAATAATGAAATTAATTTAAATAATATTAGAGAAAGATTATTATATAGTACTAGAGTACCAAAAGGTGTTGGGTATAACCAAAAATATCGTTTAAGAATGTGGGTTAGCTATGATGCTGATTATACTCAAGCTAAATATAATAATGCAAAATTTAGTTTAACAGTAAATGTATATGGTAATGGTAAAAAAGAAGTTACTAGTGGCAACAGGCAAAGTAATACTTTAAACCCAGGATTATACGATAGTAATAATATTTTACTTGTTAGTTGGGATAGCTTAATCAATGATTATAAATTAAGTACAGAAAATACTTTCAATTCAATTGTTGCTAGTAATCAAGATTTAGCATTAGGAACTAAATTAGTAATTGGTAATGTTGATAAAATTGAAGAGAATGCATATATTGGTAATAAAACCTTAAAAACAGTAGTTATTCCAAATACAGTAACTGAAGTTGAAGATAGAGCATTTGCAGAAACAACTATAGAAACAGTTACTTTTGATCCAGAAAGTCAATTACAAACAATAGGTATAGAAGCTTTTGACTCTTGCCAAAATCTTAACGAATTAACAATTCCATCAACAGTAACAGCAATAGGCGAAAACGCCTTTAAAGGAATTGAACATATTATTTATACAGGATCAGCACTAGGTTCACCTTGGGGAGCAAGCTATATTAATTAAAAAGAGAAGTAATTCTCTTTTTTTATTTTATTATTTATTATATAATAATTTTTAGGTGATTAAATTGAGTAAAATACAAGTAATGGATGAAATATTAGCTAATAAGATTGCTGCTGGAGAAGTAGTAGAAAAATGCATGAACGTTGTAAAAGAATTAGTTGAAAATGCAATCGATGCTAATAGTTCAAGTATAAAAATAGAATTAGTTGATTCAGGAGTTAAAGAAATAAAAGTAACTGATGATGGAATAGGTATGGATAAGGAAGATGCTATTCTTTGTTTTTCTCGCCATGCAACTTCTAAACTTAAAAGAACAGAAGATTTATTTCATATAAACAGTTTAGGCTTTAGAGGTGAAGCATTACCATCTATCGCATCAGTATCTAACTTAACTTTAAAAACGAGTAATGGAACTACTGGTACTACTGTTGTAGTAAATGGTGGAAAGATGGAAAGTGTTGAATCTAGTGACTTAGTTAAAGGAACTTCTATCACAGTAAAAAACCTTTTTTATAACACACCAGTACGTTTAAAATATTTAAAAAGTTTATATACAGAACTAGCTTATATAACTGATTATGTAAATAAAATGGCTTTAAGTTTTCCTAATATTAGTTTTTCATTAAGTAATAATGATAAAATGCTTTTAAAAACAGATGGTTCTGGTAGACTTTTAAAAGTAATTAATGACATATATGGTTTATCTGTTACTAAGAAAATGATAGAGGTAACAAGTGAAAATGAAGATTATTTTGTATCAGGATATATATCTTATCCAGAACTACAAAAATCTAATAAAAATGCGATTACTATATTAGTAAATGGAAGAGTAATTAGAAATAATGATATTATTAGATATATTAGTGATACTTATCATGATTATATGCCTAAAGATAAATATCCTATCGTTGTACTTAGTATTGATGTAGATCCTGTTTTAATAGATGTTAATGTACATCCTACTAAGATGGATATTAAGTTTTCTAAATTAGAAACTTTAAAAGATTTACTTATTAATATGATTAAAACTACTTTAGATAAATTAACTTTAATACCAGATGCATCTTTAGAAACATTTGTTGATGAAAATAGAACACGTATTTCTACTGTTTATACTCCAAAAGAATTTACGCCTTTTAACGAAGAAAAAAAAGAAAAAGAATTTAAAGAATTTGAAAAAATGACGTTAGATTTTGAAGTTAAAGAAAAAGTAACTCCTTATGAAAAAGAAGAAGTTGTTGAAGACAAAAAAGGACGAATTAAAAAGATGTATCCAGTGGGTGTTGTTCATGCAACATTTATAGTTGCTCAAAATGAAGATGGAATGTATTTAATTGATCAACATGCTGCGAATGAAAGAATTAATTATGAATACTTCTTAAAAGAAATGGCTAATCCTAAAAGAGTACAACAGGATTTATTAGTCCCATTAAATTTAGAGTTTCCAACTAATGAATATTTAATCTTAAAAGAACATTTAAACTTATTTGACGATCTTGGAATAGTTTATGAAGAATTTGGTTTTAATACGTTGATGATTAGAAGTGTTCCAGTATGGTTAAGTGAGACTAAACTAGAACATTCTATAAGACACATATGTGATGTTATTATAAGTGATAAAGAATTTGATATTATGAAATTTAGAGATAAAGTTGCAGCAACATGTGCCTGTAAAGCATCAGTTAGAGCTAATGATAATATTACATTAAAAGATATGGAAATATTAATTGATAGATTAAGAGAATGTGATAATCCATTTACTTGTGCTCATGGTAGACCATGTATTATAACTTATACTAGATATGATTTAGATAAATTGTTTAAAAGAGCTTTATGTTAGGGGGATTAAGATGATATTAGTAGTAGTAGGACCAACTGGAGTTGGTAAAACAAAAATGAGTGTAGAACTTGCTAAAAAATATAATGCAGAAATAATTAATGCTGATTCAATGCAAGTATATAAAGGGTTAAATATAGGTACAGCTAAAGTTCGTGATGAAGAAAAAGAAAATATACCGCATCACTTATTTGATATATGCGATGTAAATGATATGTATACAGTATGTGAATACCAAAAAGATGCAAGAAAACTAATTGATAAATTAACTAAAGAAAATAAAAATATAATTATAGTGGGTGGAACTGGTTTATATATAAAAGCTCTTTTATATGATTATAGATTTAAAACTGAAGATGAATTAGATGATTACAATTATTTAACTAATGAAGAAATAATGAATAAAATAAAAAAATATGATGATTCTTGTGATATCCATATTAATAATCGTAAAAGATTAGTGAGATATCTAAATAAATTAGAACAAAATCTTATAGAAGAAAAAAATGGTAATAAAAAACTATATGAATTTAAAATGATTGGCCTAACTACTGATCGTGAAACTTTATATAAAAAAATAGATGATCGAGTAGATAAAATGGTTAAAGATGGATTAATTGAAGAAGTCAGATCTTTTTATGATAAAAATATTCATTCTAAATCTATAATGACTGGGATTGGATATAAAGAGTTATATATGGCATTTGATGGTAAGATTAGTTTAGATGAAGCAATAGAATTAATTAAGAAAAATTCTCGTCATTATGCTAAAAGACAATATACATTCTTTAAAAACCAATTTACAGATATAAAATGGTATCAAACCAATTATGAGGATTTTTCTAAAACAGTAGAAGAAGTAATAAAAGATATAAGTAGTGTAAAGTGAAGTAATTATACTTCACTTTTTTGCTTTTATAATGATATAATTATAATGGTGATACAATATGGAAATAAACAGAGAAATATTTAGAGAATACGATGTAAGAGGAGTATATCCTACTGATTTAAATGAAGAACTTGCTTTAACGTTTGGTAAAGCATATGGAACATATATAAAAAAGCTAGGTAAAACTAAATGTGTTATTGGACACGATAATCGTTTATCTAGTGATAGCTTATATGAAAATTTATCTAAAGGAATTTTATCAACTGGTGTTGATATAGTTAGTTTAGGATTATGTACAACACCAATGTATTATTATGCATGTATTAAATTAGGAATTCCTAGCGGTGTCATGGTAACAGCTAGTCATAACCCTAAAGATGATAATGGATTTAAATTTGCCTTTGACGAAAGAGGAAACGCTAAAGGAGAAATGATTCAAGAATTTTTAGATTTTCTTCTTAAAGGTGAGTTTGATTTAGGACAAGGAGAATTGTCAACATATGATATAGAAGAAGAATATTACGATTATTTACTTTCTTGCTTAGATATAAAAGAAGGAAGAAAACTAAAAGTAATAATCGATGCAGGTAACGGCACTACTTCAGATTTTGCTAAGAAATTATTTGGAAAAATGCCAATTGAAGTAATACCTCTATTCTGCGATAGTGATGCAACATTCCCAAATCACCATCCAGATCCAGCTGTTGAGGAAAACTTAGAAGTCTTAAAACAAAAAGTTGTCGAACTTCATGCTGATGTTGGACTTGCGTTTGATGGAGATGGAGATAGAATCGGAATAATAGATGAAAAAGGAAACTATATTGCAGCTGATAAATATATGATTATTGTAGCAAGACATTTACTACCTAATAGTCTAAATAAAAAAGTGTTATATGATGTTAAATGTAGTAAAGCATTAACTGATGAAATAGAAAAATTAGGTGGAGTTGCTATTATTTCAAGAACAGGTAATTCCTATACTAAAGCTAATACTAGAGACTATGATTGTATATTTGGTGGAGAATTAAGTGGACACTTATATTTTAGGGATAAATTCCTAGGATTTGATTCTGGTATGTATAATGGAGCAAGAATGATTGAAATATTATCTAAAACTAATAAAACAGTATCTGAATTGTTAGAAAATATTCCAGTATATGTTTCTACCCCAGAAATAAAAGTAACATCTACTGATATAAAGAAAAAAGAAGTTGTAGAAAAAGTTAAAGAATACTGTAAAGAAAAAAATTATAAAGTAATAGATGTAGATGGAGCTAGAGTAGAATTTGACGATGGATGGGCATTAATTAGATATTCGAATACTGGACCAAATATAACAGTAAGATTTGAAGGTAAAACTGAAAGTATTATGAATGAATTAAAAAATGAATTTATGCCATTAATAGAAGAATATAATAAATAATTGAAAAATAATCAGCAGGAGATATTATGAGCAAAATAAAGAAAGTATTTATATTAATTTTAATGATAGTAGGAGTAACTTTAATTACTATAGGTTGCGTTAGCACTAAATCTATAAGCTTACAGAAAAATAAAGTATTTGCTAAAAATACAGAAAAAGAATTAAACAATTATTCAAAAATATATCGATGCTATCGTATAAAAGATAATGAAACAGTAACAGATGGTAGTAAATATATACTTACTAAATATTATCAATTTGAACAAGCAAATAATAAAATTGATTTAGACAAAAGTAAAATGGTAATGATATATAAATTAGATAATGAAACAAATTATAATAATTTTGACATTACTAAATTTATGGCAGATAATTATTATCTAGAAAAAGATGATAAAAACTTTAGCTATATAATAACTAATAACACAATAATAAAATCCGTAGCATACGAAAATAAAACTTATTCTTTAAATGAATATTTAAGTTTTTTACAAAAAAATGGATTTGATAATTGTAAGCCTATAGAATAATAACTAAAAGACTAAAATTTAGTCTTTTTATTTTTAAAGAATAATGGTATAATTATAACGATTAGAGAGGGATGTATAAAATGGATAAAGTTTATATATTAGGTCATCAGAAACCAGACACAGATAGTATAACAGCAGCTATAAGCTTATCTTATTTAAAAAATCAATTAGGAATGAATACAATTCCTGTAAGAATTGGAAATGTTAATAGTGAAACAAGATATGTACTTGATTACTTTAATATTAAAACACCTCCACTTATAGAGGATGTTAAACTTCAAATAAAAGATTTATTTTATCATAAAGATTATTATGTTAATTATCATGATTCTATATTATCAGCATATAAATTTATGGTTGAAAAAGGAATTACTGGTATTCCAGTAGTAGATGATAATAATAAATTATTAGGTATTGTTACTCAAAAAATAATAGTAGGAAATATTATAGATGGAAATATTTATGCACTAAACACATCTTATCAAAATATTTTAAATACGTTAGAGGGTGAAGAAGTACTTAAATTTGATGATGAAATTAAAGGTAACGTACTTGCTGCAACTTATAAGAGTACAACATTTATGGATACTGTTAATTTAAATAAAGATAATATATTAATAGTAGGAGATAGACATAGTGTAATTGAATATGCTGTTAATAGAGGAGTTAAATTAATAATAGTAGTAGGAAATAATTATATTAAACCTGAACATATTGAACTTGCTAAACAAAATCATGTTAATATAATTAGAACTAAGTTCGATTCATTCAGAACTACTAAAGCTATTGATTTAGCTAATTATGTTTTTACTATTATTCCTAGTGAAGATGCATATACATTTAATGAAATGGATTATTATGATGAATTTATTATTAAAACAGGTAAATTAAAACATAATAACTATCCAGTAATTGGAAAAAATGGAATATGTAAAGGATTAATAAGAATTACTGATATTAATGAAATGAATCGTAAAAAAGTAATACTTGTTGATCATAATGAAACTAGTCAAAGTGTTGAAGGCTTAGATGAAGCTGAAATAGTAGAAATAGTAGATCATCATAAAATAGGTGATATATCTACTAAGAATCCAATTAACTTTAGAAATATGTCAGTTGGGTCAACAAATACTATAATTTATGAAATGTATAAAGAAAATAATATTAGTATACCTAAGCAAATAGCTGGTTTAATGTTATCAGGTATTGTATCTGATACATTAATACTAACTAGTCCAACAACTACAAAATTTGATAAAGAAGCTGTTGAAGAATTAAGTAAAATTGCTGAGGTTGATTATCAAAAATATGCTTTAGATATGTTTAAAGAAGGAACTTCACTTCAAGGTAAATCTGTTCCTGAAATTGTTAATACAGATATTAAAGCTTTTGTTTCAGAAAATGGAATATTTGCTGTAAGTCAAGTATTTACATTAGATATAGATTCAATAATGTCTAAGAAACAAGAATATATTGATTATATTAATAATTTAGCAAGTGACAGAGGATATAAAACTGTTTTATTAGTTATAACAGATATTATTAAAAATGGTAGTTACTTACTATATACATCAAATACTGGTGACATAATTGGAGATGCATTTAATATAGATAATATTAGCCAAGGTTATTATGTTGATGGTGTTGTTTCTCGTAAGAAACAAATTGTTCCAAAATTAATGGATGTTATAAGATAGGAGAAGCTATGAAGAATATTATTTTAGTAATCAAGGGGTTTGTAATGGGAATCGCTAATATTATTCCTGGAGTAAGTGGAGGAACACTTGCTCTAACTATGGGAATATATGAGGATTTTATAAAAGCTATTTCACATTTTCTTAAGAACATAAAAGAAAACGTTAAATTTTTATTACCTATATTTATAGGTATGGGATTATCAATACTTACAATGAGTAATGTTATATCAATGGCATTTGATAAATTTCCAGTGCCAACTACATTATTCTTTATGGGATTAGTTATTGGTGGAATTCCAATGCTTGCTAATAAAGTAAAAGATACTAAAGAAAAGAAACAATCTAGTAGTTATATTATAGCTGTTATTACTTTCTTACTTGTAATAGTTCTTGCTTTTTCAAATGAAATATTTGGTAGTGGATTAGGTGATGCTAATTTAACTAATATGAATATAATTAGTTATTTAGTTTTATTTGTAGTAGGAGTAGTAGCTGCTGCTACTATGGTTATTCCTGGAGTAAGTGGCTCTTTAGTATTAATGCTTTTGGGATATTATTTACCAATCGTTAATACAATTAAAGATTTAACCCATTTTAATAATATAGGACACAATTTATTAATTTGTATTCCATTTGGACTAGGAGTAGTTATTGGTATTGTATTAATAGCTAAATTAATAGAATGGTTACTAAAAAAATATGAAGCTAAAACTTATTTTGGAGTTTTAGGGTTTATCATAGCTAGTGTTATAGCTATACCGGTTTCAGTATTTCATGAAGTAGATAGTATGGCATATAGTCTACCTGAAGGTATTATAGCTGTTATATTAATGGTCTTAGGATACTTAATTGGTAATAAATTAGGAGAAAAATAATATGGATATAGGTGTTATTATATTAGCTATAATTCAAGGAATAGCTGAGTTTTTACCAATTTCATCCAGTGCTCATTTAATTATATTTAGAGATCTTTTTGGAATAGGTGCAAGTACTGTTACAGGTGATTTTGCTTTAACATTTGATATAGCTTTACATTTTGGAACGCTTTTAGCTATTGCTATTTATTTCTTTAAAGACTTTTTAAATATGGTAATTAAAGGATTAACTACAGGTACTAAAACAAAAGATGGAAAACTTTTTTGGTATATAGTTGTAGCAACAATTCCTGCAGCTATTGCTGGAGTATTATTTGAAGATGTTATTGAAGACATGGTTAGAAGTAATTTTATCGTTATTGGATCAGCTTTAATCATAATGGGTATTATCATTTATCTAGCTGATAAGAATTCAACAGAAATTAAAACTAGAGAAACTATGACTCTTAAAGATGCTCTTTTAATAGGATGTAGTCAAGTATTTGCACTAATACCTGGTTTTTCTAGAAGTGGAACTACTATTGCTAGTGCAAGAATTTTAAAACTAACTAGAGAAGATGCTGCTAAGTTTTCCTTTTATTTATCCGCACCAGTTGTACTTGGAGCAGTTACTTTATCTTTACTAAAAGGCGAAGCAGCAAGTTTAATAAGTAGTAATTTAAGTGTATTCGTAATTGGAGTACTTGTAGCATTTATATCAGGACTTTTATGTATTGAGTTTTTACTTAAATATATTAAAAAACATGATTTTAAAATATTTATGTGGTATAGAATTCTAATTGGTATAATTGTAATAGTTTATTCAATAATAAAATAAGAAAGTTTTAAAATAAACTTTCTTTTTTACTGCATAAAAATCTAACTATTGAATATAAAAAGCATGGGTATTGGTAACGGTCCAATGTTATCTCCGCCGATATTAGTATACATAACATAATTTGTTTTTAAAAAAAATTCTTGAAATGAAAAATAATGTATTATATAATTAAAGTATAAATAATAGGAGGAT
>CAMPBR010000011.1 GCA_946639185.1 uncultured Mycoplasmatota bacterium | reverse complement strand
GTTTAAGACTGCAGAAGCATGTGGACTATATTTAAAGAAAGTATGGTATTAAAACCTTTATTTTTAAAAGTTTTTGTTGACTTTTTGGCGAAAATTTAATATAATTTTAACTGGTACATTTTATATATTCCAAATTTTTGGATATGTCCCGGGAAAACATGTCTGAAAATGGAAAAAGATTTTTGAAGGAGAATATATATGACAAGTTTTATGGAAAAGAAAGAAACTGTGGTTAGAAATTGGTATGTTATAGATGCTAAAGGAAAACCATTAGGAAAAGTAGCTGCTAAAGCTGCTCACATGTTAAGAGGTAAGCATAAACCTACTTATACACCAAATGTAGATTGTGGAGATTACATTATTATAATTAATGCTAAGGATGTTACATTATCTGGTAACAAATTAGATCAAAAAATGTATTACAACCATTCTATGTATCCAGGTGGATTAAGAGAAAGAACTGCAAGAACAATGAAAGAAAAATATCCTGTTGAAATGATGGAAAGAGCCGTTAAAGGAATGCTTCCACATAATCGTTTAGGAAGACAAATGTATAAGAAATTATTCGTATACGAAGGAGAAACTCATAACCAACAAGCTCAAAAGCCTGTTAGTGTTGAGTTATAATAGGAGGTAAGTATGGCTAAAGATAAAGTTTATACTGGAACTGGTAGAAGAAAGACTAGTGTTGCTAGAGTTAAATTAATTCCAGGAAAAGGAAATGTAACAATCAATGGTAGAGATGTTCATGAATATTTACCATATGAAACTCTAATTATGGATTTAATGCAACCATTAGATAAAACTAAAACACGTGAAATATTCGATGTTGAAGTTAATGTAACTGGTGGAGGATTTGCTGGTCAAACTGGAGCTATTCGTCATGGAATTACTAATGCATTACTTGCTTATGATTCAACAACTGCTAAAGATAGCGAAAACAGCTTCAGAAAGATTTTAAAATCTGCTGGATTTATTACACGTGATTCTCGTAAGAAAGAACGTAAAAAACCAGGTTTAAAGAAAGCACGTCGTGCACCACAATTCTCAAAACGTTAAGAGATATTTATTTCAAAGTTCAAAAGCTCGTATTTACGAGCTTTTTTTATTTACTAATTTGACAACTAGTATTGCCTATGCTAGAATAAACAGCATCAATGGGGGATAACGATGAAAAATAATAATGAACTAGATTGGACACTTGATAACTTTATCATTATAAAAAAGGCATTTTCATTTTTAAATAGTAATATAGAAAAGTATGGATACTATAAGGCTAATAAAAATATTATTTTAAATTGTGTTTCTAATTTGCAATCATGTTATGGAGAAGAAGAAATTAAAATAATGTTAAAGTCTAATCTTGGAAATGAATTAACTATACTTATACTTAGTGATATAAAAAAGGTTAATAGTAAAGTGATGAGTAATTCAATAAATTAAGCTAATTTTGGTTTTTTTTGCTATAATAAATATAGATGTTAAATGACTTTGACAAATTTCCAAAACACTTCGCTAGATTTGCTAATTAGAATTAATATATAATTATTTGTGAAAGAAGGGATGAATATGGCGTTAGGTCAAAATATTTTAGAATTAAGAAAGAAGAGTGGGCTTTCACAAGAACAATTGGGTGATAAAGTAAATGTAACTAGACAAACAATATCTAATTGGGAATTGGAGGAAACTAGTCCAAACCCAGAGCAGTTAAAACAATTATCTAAAGTTTTAAAGGTCAGTGTGGATGAATTACTTGATAATGATCTCCAAGATTTAGTTTTAGCTAAGGTAAAAATGACAGAAAAACAAACAAAGACTATTAAGAAAATATTAAAAGGAATATTAGTTGGCTTTCTAGCTCTTTTAATCATTGATATTATTGCACTTATTGTTTGTTTTACTGGTAAATTTGGACCATTTGCTGAAAATAAGACCGCAAATAGTTATCAACAAGTAATTGTGGAAAAAAGAATCTAATAGATTCTTTTTTTTTGGATATATATGATATAATTATTATAGTTAGGGGATATGGTTATGAGTATAGTAGAAAAACAAGCATATTTTTATGATAATAAAAACAATAAACAATATGCCAGTATATTAATAAATGAAGATAGGTTTATAGGTATTAATACATTTGATGAGGATAATAATCCAACTGGATATATTCATGTATGTTTTCATCCCAATAATAGATTATTCTTAGATACTATATACTGCTATGATCAATATAGAAGGTTGGGTATCGCCACAATTATAAGCGAGCTTGCTGATTATCTTTTAAAAGACTATACAGGATATATAATACGTGGTGTATATAAACCAGGTCAATTATCTACTGATAGAGAAAATAATATAGAACGTAGTATCGAAGAATTAGAAACATCAGCAAGAAAATTTTATGAAAAAAATGGATATAGTATTATAAAACGAGAAGATTTTTTAAACAACAACGAAAAATATAATTATATTAAGGAATCAGATTTTAACTTAGGAGAAGATAGTTCTAATGTAATAGTAGCTAAAATAATACAGGAAAAAGAATATCCTTTTATAGAAGAAGATAACATAATTTATCATATTAATTATATTGGAGCTTTTGTAGAAGATAAAACAATAAAAACATATGACTGTCTGTCAGATGGTAAATATATAAAATAGTAGGTGAATTATGAAAAAATTAAAAATGTCATTAATATTAAATATACTAATAACTACATTAGTATCACTTGGTAGCATATTTATGTTTACAGGATTTAGATTTATGCCAAGTAATGCATCCTTAGATTCTAGCAAAATAGAAATGTTTAAATATTTTACAGTTGATTCTAACATATTAGTTGGAATTATTTCTTTAATACTCTTAATATATGAAATAAAGGTATTAAACAAGAAGATTAGCAGTATTCCAAACTTTATATATGTATTAAAATTAATTGGAACATCTGCTGTTACTTTAACTTTTTTAGTTACGGCTACATTCTTAGTACCACAATATGGAGTTTATAATTTATATAGTAACACTAATTTATTCTTTCATTTAATTGTACCATTATTAGCTATTTTATCTTATATATTATTTGAAAAACATGATAATAAAAACAAGTATGCTTTTTTGGGAATAATACCTATGTTTTTTTATTCTATTTATTATACTTTAATGATTTTAATTAATCTAGACAATGGAGGATTAACTTATAAATATGATTTTTATGGTTTTCTACAAGGAAATATAAACAATATATTTATTGTTATACCAGCAATATATTTAATAATGTATTTCATTTCATTAGTAATAATAGTATTAAATCGTAAAATGAGTGTAAAGTAGTATAAAATAAAAGAACTAAAATTCAAAATATTTTAGTTCTTTCTTTTTATTTAAATTAAGTCCATGTACATAACTTAAATTACCAATAACATTAGCTAAATTAATCCTTTTATCATAATAGAAAAATCCATTAATATCGTTAATCATGTTAATAGTTTTATCTAAAGCACTAGTATATAATTCTATAACTGATTTATTACTCTTAATTCTTTTACTAGTAGGATTATACCAAGTTTTATGTTCTAAATTTAAATCTTTCTTTTTACTTTTCATTTTATATGATAATGGACTTTTTCTTAAAATGCTTTTAGGACATATTAAATCTAATAAATTATAAAATAATTTTTTAATACCAGTAGGATCATATCTAAATATCTTATAAAAAAATCTCATTTGTTTAATAGATTTTAAATAATATTTACTAAAATTATCTATTCCAAATACTTCTTTATATGTAAAATCTATAACTTCTATTAAATCCTTATCAAACTCAAAAGTATTAAAACAAAATTTATGACATTTAAATTTATTAGGTTTAATATTCTCTCTAATAGATACCATATAATTATCAATATAAGTTTCTAATTCTTCGTGTAACATATTATATTTATAAGTATCAATCTTATCTTTTTTATATACACCAGTTTTATAAATAATATATGGATGAATAGTAGAATCAAGAACATAGTGAGATAACATACCATAAAGATAGGCTATAACTTGTGGATTATATTGATGATTATTATACTTAATATAATTAATTAAAGTAGAAAAGAATTCATAAGTCTTAGCTTTTTGTGTATAGTAACCGAAATCTCTAATCTTTTTTCCTTTTTTTAAACTAAACAAATTATAAAAGAATAAAACATCAGTGTTTTGACTGAATACTTTTAAATCTTCTTTATTACTAATTAATAATTCTTTACTACGTATACTCAATTTATCATACAAATCCAAACTGAAATAAGCATGTGTTAAAGTACCAGCCATATTACCACTTCCCGCTATTTATATTCTAACATAATTTTCACTAAAATTTCATATAAAACAGTAAGTTATATGATATAATATTAAAGTAGGTGAGAGTATGAATAAGGAATTTAAAAACTTAGAAGAACAGATTACAATCCTTGAATACAAAGGTATGACTATTGAAGATAAGGAATATGCAAAAGAAGTATTACTACGTGAGAATTATTTCTTTTTAAATGGATACCGTCATTTATTTATGAAATCAGATGTAGATAAGAGGTTTATACCAGGTACAAAGTTTAATGAACTTTATAGCTTATTCTTATTTGATAGACAATTTAGAAATATTATTTTTAAGAATTTATTATTAATAGAAAATAATGTTAAATCTATTATATCTTATCAATTATCTAAACGATATGGTTATAAAGAAAGTGAATATTTAAAACCAAGAAACTTTACTGATCGTAGAGATAAACAAAGACAAGTACAAGATATAATTAAAAAGATGAAAAGACAAGTAAGAGTTAATGCACCGCAACATTCAGCTACTAAACACTATGTTGAACATTATGGATATATTCCTATGTGGATTTTAGTTAAAGTTTTATCATTTGGTATAGTTGGAGAATTATATCAAATATTAAAGAAAGAAGATCAACAAGCAGTAGCTGATATATATCATTTAGATATAGATACATTAGTAACATATTTGCCAATACTTTCAAATTATCGTAATCTTTGTGCTCATGAAGATATAGTTTTTGATAATAAAACTCAAAAACAAATAGATGATACCATTTTCCATAGTATGTTAAATATTCCTAAAATGGATGGAGAATATATATATGGAAAAAATGATAATTTTGCATTAATTATCATGATGAAACAAATGTTAACAGATGTTGAATTTAAGAACATGATGAATGAAATAAAACATATAATGGATAATCTAGAAATGAATATTAAAACTATTAGTATTGGTAAAGTCTTAGATAGAATGGGATTTCCTGAAAACTATTACCAATTAACTAATATAACTAAGAAGGTGGAAGAATGAGAGGAAAATTAGTTGTAATAGGATTTATGTTAATGGCTTTCCTATGTGGTGGAGCAACAATGTATTATTTATCAGATAATAATACAGTAATTACTACTAGTAATACAACTACGAATACTACAGGAATAGTAAAATGTAGTAATGATGTCAAAATAGATGAAACAGGGGTTTCAACAGCAGTAGGAAAAATATATGATGCTACTGTAACACTTCAAAATTATAAGAATGATAAATTAATATCATCTGGAAGTGGTTTTGTTTATAAAAAAGGTGAAAAATATGCTTATATCTTAACTAATCATCATGTAATAGATGGTAGTGAAAAAGTAATAATTACTTTTTCTAATGATGATCAAGTTGAAGGTAAAGTATTAGGTAGTGATCAGTATTTAGATTTAGCAGTAGTTAGAGTAGATGCAAGTCATATAACACAAGTTGCCACAATAGGAACAAGTCAAAAATCTAATGTTGGTGATACAATTATAACAGTTGGTTCACCAGTAGGATATGAATATCGTGGTACAGTAACAAGAGGTACTTTATCCGGTAAAAATAGAATGGTAGAAGTATCTATCGCATCAACAAATGATTTTGTTATGCAAGTACTACAAATAGATGCTGCTATTAATCCAGGAAATAGTGGGGGACCACTTGTTAATATTAATGGTGAAGTAATTGGAATTAATTCACTTAAATTAGTTGAGGATGAAGTAGAAGGAATGGGATTTGCTATACCTATAGAATATGCTATGGAATACGTAGAATATCTTGAAAAGGGAGAAAAAATAGAAAGACCATTTATTGGTATTTCTATGTTAAATGTAACTGATACTTATCGTCTATACCAAAATGGTATTAAACTTGATAATGATGTAACAGAAGGTGTTGTTATTATAAATATAACTAAAAATAGTGGCGCTGATAAAGCGGGTTTACAACGTGGAGATGTAATAACAGCAATCAATGGTACTAAAGTATCAAGTGCTTCATATTTAAAATATGAATTATATAAATCAAAAGTAGGAGACAAAGTAGAAATAACTTATACTAGAAATGGAAAAAGTCATACTGCTAAAGTAACTCTTACCAAGATAGAAGAATAAAATAGGGTTAATTTGTTTACATTATTATAAAAATTATTTATAATTAAATGTAGGGAGGTTAGACAATGAAGAACTTAAAAAGATTATTCGTATTATTATTTGCTTTAGTTTTAGTTTTACCATTTAGTGTATATGCTAAAAAGGATAGTAAAAAAGAAGAGAAAAAAGTAGTTTCTGCAGCTGAAAAATATAGTAAATATAATCATACTAATTTAGCTGAAACTTTAGAAGCAGAAGGAATTGAACTTGAAAATAAAGATTACACTGAAAACGATAAACAAATAACTATTTATTTGTTTAGAGGACAAGGATGTACACACTGTCAAGAATTCTTAACTTTCTTAAGTAGTTTAACTAAGGAATATGGAGAATATTTTAAATTAGTAGCATTCGAAACTTGGCAAGACAGTGCTAATAAAGAATTAATGGATTCAGTTGCTGAACAATTAGAAACTGAGGCAGGTGGAGTTCCATTTATAGTTATTGGAGATAAAGTATTTCCAGGATATGCTTCTACATATGATGATCAAATTAAAGATGCTATTATGAATTTATATTCAACACCAGAAGCATCTAGATATGATATCTTTACTAATGTAAAAGAACCAGAAAATCATGATTTAGTTGTTGGAATCATCACTGTATTAGTACTTGGTGGATTAGTAGCTACTGCAGTTAAAACTAGAAAAAATAATGGATAAAAAAAAAGAAACGAAAGTTTCTTTTTTTTTATTTGTTAATCATAACACTATCATAAAATAATGGAAGTAAAATATAATTATTATCTTCTAAATATTTAATTGCATCAGGAAGTATTGAATAAGTAATATCACTATAATCATGAAATAATATAACTTCTATATTATCATTAATAGAATTCTTAAAAGTATTCCAAGCTTGATTAGTACTTTTTAAATCTCCACCATCCCCATCTTGTGCTGTCCAGTCAATCCATCCATAATTATTTTCTCTTAACCACTTAATAATACTATCTTTCAATTTGCCAGCTGTTGTACTACCACCAGGAAATCTTAAAATATTAGTAATAACCCCAGTCTTTTCATAAATTAATTTTTCTTGTTTTTTAACTTCATTAGTAAAAATATCACTACTACTATATAATCCTCTAAATATCGCATGTGAATAAGTATGATTAGCTATAGTATGATTATTATCTACTATTTTTTTATAAGTTTCCATGCAAGATGCATTTTTATTATCAAAGCAAGTAGCTTTTCCTGATCCTATAGTAAAGAAAGTAGCTTTTACTTTATATTCTTTTAATAAAGCTAAAACACTATCAGTTAAATAATAAGGCCCATCATCAAAAGTAATATAAGCTATTTTTTTATCCGTTTCACTATTCTTAATCTTTTTTTCTACTTCACTAGCTAGTTTAAAAGTTTTATTCTTTTCAGTAATAATTTTATTATCTAAATTACTTAATTCTTCTATATCTTTTTTTAAATTGTCTTCATCTTTTTTAATTCTTTTATATTCTTTTTTTAATTTACTCAATTCTAACTTATATCTATCATTCTTTTTATTAATTTCTTCTATTTTAGTATTATTAATTATAATAACATATGATAATAAAGATATAACTATTAAATATATAATAAAGTCTAGTATAGAGCGTCCTCTAATTTTTTTACTGCTTTTTCCCATATTTCTACTTCTTCTAGCTTATCTTTATTATCTTCTTTAAGTTTTTTTGTTTCCTGTTCATAATTATTAATACTATCTTTATTATCTTTAATCTTTTCTTTTAGTATACTAATTTCATTACTAGTATTTTTTTTATCTATTTTCACAAGTTCTAACATGAAGAAAGATAAAAACATACTAGCTAAGAATATTAATAAGACCATCACTAATATTATTTTCTTTCTCATACTACCATCCTTAACTATATAATAAATTAAAAATAAACATAAATCAAGAAAATGTCTTTTTAAATGATTAGATTAGATGTATAATGAGTTTAGAATAGGATGGGTTATATGAAAAAAAGATTGATAATAATAGGAATAATAGTTTTATTATTTATATTAGGTATTTCTATTGTTTATAAAAACTTAGCTTCTAGTGTTACTACTATCGAAAATGTTTCTGTTGAAATTAAAGAAGGAACTTTATCAAATAGAGGTGCTGCTATAGTTATTACTAATAACTCTAAAAATAATGTAACTTTTGGAGAAGATTATAGCATTGAAAGAAAAATTTTAGGTAAATGGTTCAAAATGAGAACTAAAACAAAGGATATTTGGTTTAATCTTGTTAGCTATGAAGTAGCTCCAGGTGAAAAAAGAGAATTTGAAGAAATATGGGATGCTTGGTATGGTAGACTAGGTAAAGGTAAATATCGATTAATTAAAGAACTTAATGGTAAAAGAGTAGCGGTAAAATTTGAAATTTAAAAAAAAAGAAGATTTAGTCTTCTTTTTTTATTACTTAAACATACAATTAATCGAGGAGGAATTTATATGAATTATAGAATAGTTGTAGATGCTGGTCATGGAGGAGTATGTTAAATCCAAAAATAAGTGAATGACTATGAATGATAATAAATACAAGTGATTAAAGATACTTGAATAAAAGTATCTTTTTTTATGGTTTAAGAAAGGAGAGATAAAATGAATTTAAACTATGCGATATTTAGAAGCTATTTTAATGGCTATTAAGAAGCTTTTCAGAAAAGTATTATAACTTGATGATGAAGATATAAAAGAAGTCACTACATATGAAATAAAAGAGTATTACAATAATGTTGATTTTGATAAAAAAGACGTTAAAGATATTTCAGTGGCTACTACTAAGTAAGATGAATTATTTGAGTATGCAGATATACCAGATTATTATAAAGAAAACGTTAAAGAAAAAGATAAAGCTAAAGATGATTATGAAATATCAATTTAAAAATGATATTTATATCATTTCATAAAATTGTTTTATGATGTATAATTAAATCAATAATATTTTTATATAAGTAGGAGTTGCAAAAATGGATACACAGCGTATAGGAAAATTTATACAAGAATTAAGAAAAGAGAAAAAATGGACACAGGAAGAATTGGCTTCAAAACTTTCAACTGCACGTGAAACTGTTTCAAAATGGGAAAGAGGAGTATATATTCCAAATACAGAAATGTTATTAAAACTTCAGGATTTATTTGATGTTAGTGTTAATGAAATACTTTATGGTGAAAAAATAAATAAATCTAATGCAAAAAGTGTTAATAGTATTCCAGTAGAATTAATGAAAGAAAATAAGAAAAAAATAAAAAAAATAATGCGTCACAGTTTACTTACAATTTTCTTTCTTATAACAATATTTTTTATATATTATTTTATTAATAATTATAATTCACTAAATATTTATACAATCATTGGTAGTAGCAATAATATTTCTATAAATGGTGGTATGATGATTATTTCTAAGGAAAAAAGTTATATCCAACTTGGAAATATAAATAATACCACTGACAAAAAAATAGTAAGTGTTGAATTGTATTATAAGAAGAAAGGCAAACAATATAGAATTTTTAAAGATCTAGGTGAACCGAATAATTATTTATTAATCAATGATTTTAGTTCAAATGAACTATTTCAATACAAAGATTTTAAATATATAAAGAATAATATGATTTTGAAGATAGAATTAGAAGATTCTACAATAATTAAAGTTAATTTGAAATTACAAAAAGATTTTTCAAATAATAAACTGTTTAGAAAATATATATCAACTATAACAGATGATGAGATTATTAAATCTAATATAAAAGTTCCCAAATATATTAAAGAAAAATTTGATTATGATAAATCAATAAATACATATAGTTTATTTACAAATGATAATAATAAAACTTCTTTACAAAAATATATAGTTGATGCTAATTTATATACGGTTGAAGAACAAGAAAAGAATATTATCTATAATTATGAATTATCATTGCTAGATAATTCACTAACATATTACGAATTTTGCGATAGTCAAATTAATAATCAATTTACATACGATTATATTGATGATGAATGTGTATATGGAAAATGTGATAAAAAAGTAGTTAAATATTATAAGAACAATTATTTAATTAATTTAAAGTAAAATGGGCAAAAATTGCTCATTTTTTTTGAATTATTTAGTTCATTTTAAAATGGACCAAATTAGTCCTTTACTTTTTTAGCAAAAAATATTATCTTTAAGTAAAAAGAGGTGGACATTTTGAAAAAAAAGATTCTTGTTGCGTTGTTAATTATATTTATCTTGCCATTTCTATGGATTTTAATTGAATTTATTCATTTTAAAGTATTATCGCATGATAAACCAATTGTAGTATTAGATGAGATATTTTGTAGTAAAGATAGTACGGCATGTTATGATGAAAATGGGTATTATACTCATATATATTATGGAATTGGTTTTTCCGTTCGATTAACATATCGTTTAGATGAACACAGTTTACGATATCGAAATGTCAAAACAAGATATCCAAATTATACAGTGGTTAAAAGAGAATTCTATCCATTCAATTTTGATTATTAATAAAGTGGTGATAAAAATAAATATTTATTTAAGGAGAAACATTGTGAAGAAAGTATTTGTTAGCATAATTATATTTGTTGCATGTTTTTTTATTATTGGATGTAAAAGTAATAAAGAAAATGATGAAAATTTAAAAAATGCATTTAACAAAATAGGAGAATATTTTGGAAATGAATCTTTAAATCGAAGCAATTTAGGAGCATATTATCTTGATGAGAAAAAAGGTAAAGTTGTAGTTGTATTAGTAAATAATACTAAAGAACAACAAGATGCAATAAAAGAAATTACTAAAGTTGATTTTAAATATATTATTTTTGTTCAAGGTGGTCCATATACTACTTTTTCAAAATAACGTGTTTTCTTTATAGCTTTAAATTAGTGAAAATTTGTTTATTTTTTCAGACTAATTTAGCTCATTTTAAAACGGACTAAATTAGTCCTTTACTTTTTCATAAAAAAATATTATTTTTTTAATATAAGATATAGATAGGAAGGAGTGAATAAAATGAAAAAAAAGATTCTTGTTCTATTGTTAATTATATTTATCTTGCCATTTCTATGGATTTTAATTGAATTTATTCATTTTAAAGTATTATCGTATGATAAACCGATAATAATGTTAGATGAGATATTTTGTAGTAAAGATACTACTATATGTTACGATGAAAATGGGTATTATACTCATATATATTATGGTATTGGTTTTTCAGTTCGATTAACATATCAGTTAGATGATAATAGTCCTCGATATAGACACAACAAATTAAGGTATCCGGATTATACGTTAGTAAAACGAGAATTCTATCCATTTAATTACGATTATTAACAAAAATTATATAGTTTTATTTACTAGGTGGTGATATAAAATAATAATTTAGCTTTTTTTGAAGGGAGGAATAATATGAAAAAAGTTTTAAAAGATTTATTATTTATTATAATATTATTTATTATTTCAGTATATTGTTCTACAAATGTATATGCATCACCAGCTAATAATAAAACTGCTTTTGTAGTAGGCAAGGATTATGGTGGTGAATCATCTATCGATACTGCTAATAATGCTCATTCTGCATATAAAAATATGGGATTGAATTCATTTATGATTGATTCACCTACTGTGACTAATATTACTGCTGAACATACGCATAATAAACCATTTTTAGAAAGTGGCATAATATACTTTAATGGACATGCAACTTCAAATAATATGAATTTTGGGAATGTGTTGATTACTAAGAAAAACACGATTTCTAAAACAGAAGTTGGAATTGGATACTATGACAATACAAAAACTGCTTTTGTTGAATTTGCTGGATGTAATACTGCAAGTGGAACTAACAATATTACGAAATACACAAGTGATCAAGGTGCAAGAATTACAATGGGCTGGACATCAGACTTAAACAGAGCATCATTCGTTAATTGGAATAAAAGATTTAATAGTAAAATAAAAGATAAAACGACATCAGTAAATGATGCTGCAAAGTCAGCTAGTAACCACATTTATTTAAATAATAATGTAAAAAATTATAGGACATATGGCTCAGCAAACTATAACCCTTGGTATTTTATTCAATGGGATACAATAGCATCACTTGGTGATTTAGAAGCGTTGAATTCGGATGATAGCTTAATTGAAAAAACTAATATAGTTGGAAAAATTAAAAAATATGTTAAAGATGATGTATTATTAATAACAACTAATTATATTAAATCTAAAATCAATACAAATTTTAACGTTAGTAATTATAAAATAGAAATTAATGGTAATGATACTAAATATATTGATTATATCCTATATTATGATGATATAAGAACAAATATTGGGTATACTTTTTCTATAGAAGAAAGTGGAAAAATTACTTTTCATGATAATATGAATAACATTAGTGAATCCGAAGCATTTAATCGTATAACTAAATATTTAGAACAAAGAAAAAACCAAATAATTAATTATAGTTCTATTGATAGAAATTTATTATTAAATGCTAAGAAGAGTGATTTGATTGCTGATAATGAAATAATTAATCAAATAAAGTATTTTGATTTTGATACAAATAGTGAATATTATGTGGTAGAGGTAAAAGATACAACAGTTAATGGTGCAATAGATATAATCGAATATAGATATGAAATTTAAGAGTACATATGTTATTATTTTAAATGGGCAAAATTAGCCCATTTTTTTATGAGTTAATTTGTGTCATTCTGAAATGGACTAAATTAGTCCTTTACTTTTTTTGCATGTGATATTAAATTTTAAAGTGAAAGGAGGACAAGATGAAAAAAATAATTCTAGCAATAATTATAGTGCTTACATTAACATTCATTCCAATTAATGTGATGGCATTGGAATCAGAAAAATATTATCAAAATTCTAATGGGGTAATATTAACACAAAAAGAGTTGAATTTTGTTAATAATTTTTATGGAAAAGATTATTTTAAAAAAATGACACTAGAAGATTATGATTGGATTAAAGATCTAAATATTAATACATCTAAGGTTCAAGTAGTAAAATATGATGATGAAAAAAATAGTATCTCACTTCAATCAATTTCACATAGTACTGCCAGCAAAGGAATAAAAATAGCAAAGAGTTGTAGTAAAACTTGTACTGTTATTACTAATGTTGAATGGTATAAAAATCCAGCTATTAGAAGTTATGATGTGATAGGGCATAGATTCACGAATACAAGTATGGCATCTGATGCAATTTTAACGAAAGTCAATTCAAGCCAAGGTACAAGCTATTTTTCAAATTTTAAGGTATTTACTAATGGATTAGGATGTTCAATAAAACTTCCTGATAATGCATCAAACCTAAGAATAGAACAAAAAATCTATTTAAACCTAGGCGGACATGTATATTCAAGTTATCAACATTCAAATCAAAATATTAGTTTAAGCGATAGTAAAAATTATTCGATTGGACCTGGAACAGGTAATGTCTTTAATTTTTATGGTAGCGCTATTGGTAAATTTGATAGTATGAATGGTGTTGACATAGAATTATAATTTTTGGTAACAACTTATTATTATAAAATGCGTACGGTTTGTGAGAATGAGTTTGTTATAAATAAAAAGGAGGTTATATGGAGATTAAAGTTAAAAAAATTGCAGTATTTTTACTTTTAATTAGTAGTATAATTATAGGTAACAATGGAAATGTATATGCTGCAAGTGCAACTACCACTTATGGAACTGGAAAATATACAAGAAGTGTAAAAAGGATATCGTGGTGGATGTCGTATGATAATGGCGGAGGTTGGTATGAATATCAGATAAATAATGCTATAAAGAATTGGGAAAATCCTGGATGGAGCAACCCATTACATTTTGTGGAATCTGACAGTAACGCGGGAACAATGATGGATGTTTATACTAAAGATGAATCTTTTTGGGGCTATGATGGAAACTTTTATGCCGAGACATTTTTTTATAATGCCAATGGGCAAGATATATATCTTCCAATCAGCGAAAACTATGTGTTTACTCGAATATATATTAATGATACAGCTATGCATAACTTTTCAGCTAACAAGATGAGAGGTGTTATTGCACATGAAATAGGTCATACTTTAGGTTTGCAACATAACAATAATAATGTTAATAGTCTTATGTGCGTTTCTGATAGAAGGAAAGTTGAAACAGTTCAAAAAACTGATAATGACGCGGTAGTTAAATTTTATAAATAGAGGGGTAAGTGAAAATGATTAAAAATAGAAAAAAATTATTGATAGGAATCTTATTAATTGTAAGCATTGTTTTATACATTGGTATAAACTATGTTGTATGTATGCAAGATGAAGAAGATTATAATATCAAAAATAATACAGATGATTCAAAAACAGAAAATATATTAAATATTAAATCTAATTTTGATTATGCATATGACATATCTAATAACAATACATTATCAGAACACAGTGAATACATCGTTTTATTAAAAATTAACTCAATTGATGGTGTAAATAATGTTAATAGAAAGACTGGTGAACCGGTAGCACACCCATATTCATATGGAAAAGCAACAATTTTGAAAAAAATCAAAGGCGAAATTGAAAGTACTGATATTGAATTTATTAGAACAGGTGGTGAAATGCCATATAGTGAGTGGATAAAGGGTGATGTAGATTCATCAAAGCTTGAAGCCATTAGAACTGAGTCAGGATTAGCTAATGTTCCAGTAAATGATATTAAAGTTAAATATAAGGCTGATGGTGATATTGAACTTGAAGCAGGAAAAATATATTTGGCATTTATGAATCATAATTTGAAATACAATAATAACAATGAGTATAATATCCAAGGTTTTCAATATGGACTAAGAGAAATCTTGGTGAGAAATGACATTAATACAAATGCAGTTGAAAAACTAAAAGTAAAAAATAATGATACGGGTAAATGGGAAAATTTATCTGATGTTGTTAGCTTTGGAGAAGTGAAATAAATGTATTTTTAAATTGATGTTATCTACTGTAACCAAAAATTATAGGTTAAAGTAATAAGAATAATTTTATTTTGCTTTCACTATTAGTTAAAAAAGGAGGAAATGCAAATTATGAAAAAGTATTTTATTGTTTTTTTTATAATTATGGGAATTTTCTTATTGACGGGGTGTAATAATAAAAATGATACTTTAAAATCAAGAGAAGGTGTTGAGTTAATTCCAAATTCATATCATGCCTACTTTGAAGGTGAATGTAATCATTTAAATGAATTATATTTTGAAGATAATAATTATACTTATTATAAAATATGTATAGATTATATTGGATTAGATTTTAAAAATACAAAACTATATCGAACACTTGATGATGCAATATTGAGAAAAGAAACGTCTTTGGATAATCTAATTAATAAGTCAAATGAACAAATACAGTATGGTTTGTATGATGTATATTTATTTGACGACTT
This sequence comes from uncultured Mycoplasmatota bacterium, assembly GCA_946639185.1. GTDB lineage: Bacteria > Bacillota_I > Bacilli_A > RF39 > UBA660 > Alloscybalousia. The sequence goes on along the minus strand of CAMPBR010000011.1, from coordinate 5,302 downwards.
TAATCTTGCAATTAAAGATAAAAATATATATTTAATTAATAAAATAGTAAATTATGAAGAATATTTAGATGATTTTGAAAATTAAAGAACAATTATTTTAAATAAAAAAATAGGAGGAATTACAATGAATAAAAAAATTTTTAGTTTAGCATTCTTTCTAGGAATGCTAGGAACAATACTTTTTGTGACACAACCTGTTTCAGCAATAACGTTGGATGATGAAAAAGAAAGTCTAATAGTTAAAACAGTAATATATGATGAAAAAGATTCAGTATTAGAAATATCAAATAGTGGTGTTAGTGAGTTTATTCCAGGTACAGTTGATAACATTGGCTCTGGTATAGGAATTAATGGAACATCTAAGCCATCATCCACTTGGGATTTATCTTCACAAGGCAGATATGATTTTAGTGGAGGTACATCTTATAATGATTTATATTCAAATTATTTATTTAAAGGAGTAAGTGATATAAAAGTAAAATTACATGCTACTAAATATAAATCATTGAATGCAGAACTTTGGAAAAGAAATACAGGATTGTTCCAATCTGATCAAAAGGTATATACATTCGATACTCTAAATGTTGGTCAAAGCGTTGAAACTACAATCTTTGGCTTAAATAGTGGATCGAAATATTATTTAAAATTTATTGCACCAGCATATTTCACTGGTTGGATTCAACAAAACTAATTTGTTTAAATAATATAAGCAAGAACCTATTATAATAATAGATTCTTGCTTTATATTATAATAATAAGGAGGCATTGTAGATGAAAAAAGTCCTAAATTTAATAAATACATTGATTATACTAAGTTCAATTATTATATATTTGTTAATTACTTTCATTTATAAAATTGACTTAGGCTCTGGACACAAGGAACTCGAAAATGTTTTAGTGCTTGCTATACCATGTATTATAATATTTTTATACACTAATACATTCAATGAAGTTAATAAAAAAAATTCAATTTATATTTACTTATTGTTTTATTTTTTAGTAACTTTTGGTTTTGTATTCTCTAATAATCGCTCTAATATTTTAGTTAATAATGGAATAATGGATAGAGAATTAAACTTGATACCAATTAGATCAATTATGCAATTATTTGATTCAAATTTAGGTATTAAATTCGCAATTTATAATATATTAGGTAATTTTTTAATGCTAACACCATTGTCAATATTATTACCATTGCTAAACAAAAAATTTAGAAATATAGTTAATTTTGGCTTTTGCATTATATGTTTTTGTTTTTTTATTGAAATTACTCAATATTTTACCAAATTGGGTAGTTTTGATGTAGACGATATTATTTTAAATTTTGGCGGTGCTATGATAGTTTTTTTAATTATAAATTACTCTAAAATATATAATTTATTGCTTAAATTGTTTTTTGATATCAATATAATGAAATCAGTATTCTATATATTATATTTTATTTTAATAATCTTATTTATATTTTTATCTATAAATAAAATTATTTTAATAAAAAATTATTATTATGATAATAAAGTTGATTTTTCCAAATTACAGTGTTTTGATGATAAAATTACTTTTGTTGGTGAATTAAACAATTATAAGTATTATAGTAAATGTAATTATAAAAATAGCTACATTATAGTTGGTGATAGACAATATAAAATATCAGAGTTCATTAATTCTAAATTTTTTAATGAAAGTAAACTAGATAAATTGAATTTGTATCGTGAAAAAATAATTACCAATGCTTTCTTATTTAAAGAAAACAATAATCAAAAGGTATTATTATATAAAGATGATTTTTCTAATTATTATTTATATGGATTTAATGAATTATGGATAGAAAAAGATGGAAATAAGAGTAACACAAAGATAGAATTAGAAAATGGCAATTTAGAAATATCATTCATACATAGCTTAGTTAATTTAGAAAGAATAATACAAAACAATGGTTATAGTATAGAGACCGGAGATTATTATAATGTACTAACTTGTGGTAGCAATTATTCTGAATATAATGACTTTTATATTTTAGATAAAGAATATAGTATTTCAAATGATACTTGCAATGTTTTATTAAATAAATAAATAAAATTGTATTACAATTTTTAAATCCTACATGATAATTAGTTTTGTGAAAAAAACATTGAGTATGAGGTGATAAATCTTGAAAAAAATCAGCTTATTTTGTTTTATAATATCTTTAGTAATTATTTCTACTGTAGTAGTATTTTTAATAAATAATAATAAAAGAAGTGAATTTATTTTAATAAGTAGTTTTAAAATTTCCTCTTTTGACTCTATTAATGAAGAATCTGATTACTCAAAAATAATGTGGGATATTTTAATGGATGAAAATAACATTGAAAGAATGCAGCAATATTTAAAAAATGTTTACGGCATTAAGAATTCAAGTATTGATTTTGAAATCAAAAAAATCGATAATAATAAATATAGAAACCCAATAAGCAACATTTCACAAACTAATCGTAAGTGAATGTTGTTTTTTCTTTTTAATAATTGTATTTAATAGCATATACTACAACAGTGAAGCTATATATGCATTACCATCTGATAGTTTCTGGATGTTAAGAGGTTCTAAACAATTAATAATGTCAGAAAAAAAAGATGATAAAAGAATAAAAAGAATTAATCATACAATTAACTTATCTTTCTTAGATAGATTAGATAAAGTTATATATGGACCAAATGTATCAACAGCTAAATTTGACGAAATAATAGAAGAAGAAAAAAAGAAGATGTTAATAAATACAAATTAATCTTCTTTTTTCTTTATTTGCATAAAATATCTATTTAAATTGTAATATAAGAATATGTTATAATTTAGTTGGAAAATTATTTAGTAAATTCGCAATTTGAGTGGTATAAATATTTACATATATTATGCTATCTTAGACTTGGGAGGAATATAATATGAATCAAAAAGTATTTGGTGAATTAATTAAAACAAAAAGAAAGGAAAAAAATTTAACTCAGCAAGAATTAGCTGATCAACTGATGATATCATCGTATAAAACTATATCAAAATGGGAAACAGGTATCTGTATGCCTGATATATCATTGTTACCTAAAATTAGTAAATTATTAGATGTAAGTTTATATGAATTGTTAGGTGGTACAAAAGAACATAATGTTGAAGAAGTATTAAAAACAACAATAAGTACAGTAGATGAAAAAAATAAAAAATTTAAAAAATTAAAAATTTTTATGATAATTTTAATTATTTATCTTTTAATTATTTCTTGCCTATTTGGCTACAAAATATATCAAGACAAAAAAGCTAATTATGTAATTAGTCCATATCAAGTTAAACTAGAAAACTATAACTATAATGGTAGTATTCTAAGTGAAATATCATTTTATAATTTTTATACTTTTAATCATCATGGAATTATTACTAAAGGAATAGAAGATGAACTTATAAGGAGGCTACCACTTTACAAAACTAAGATTGGTGATACAGCTGTTTTGTTTGAAGGAAAAAAAATAATTTATAATTTTGCTTTAGATGATAAATATGCAGTTACTGAAAAAGAAATAAATAAGCAGTACAAAGATGATTATTATACAAAGAAAGCAATGTATGTTGTGTCAGCAGTTTTATATAATCAAGTTGCTGGTCTTGAAAAACTAGAATTCATTTATAAGGATACATCATATAAAATAGATATTAATAACATGAAAAAATATTTCAAATTTATCGAAAGACAATCTGGTGAAGATATAAATGGAAATTATGTTATTGCAAAATATATAGACTTTGATTCTAATTTAGATGGTACATATAGTTTTAAGGAAGATGTTATTAAAAAATTAGATAACGAAAAATTTTTAGATGAATTTTTTAAGAAGTAGTAATACTTCTTTTTATGATAAAATGTAATTATAAAAGAAAACTCAAGTTTTATTTCGTGTAAAAAATTAAGTAATTGATGTAACATTTTACATGAAAGGAGATAAAAATGGATCAAGTTAAAATTGGACAATTTATTCAAAATTTAAGAAAAGAAAAAAATATGACGCAACAAGAATTAGCCGAAAAGTTAGGCGTAACTGATCGTTCGGTTTCAAATTGGGAAAATGGTAAAAATATGCCTGATGTATCATTATATAAATTACTATGTGCTGAATTAAATATTACGGTTAATGAATTGATAAGTGGTGAAAAGATAGAAGAAAAAAAATATAAAGAAAAATCTGATGAAAATATTATAATAGCTATTAATAGTGAAAATAGAAAACTAAACAAAATTAAAATAAAATCAAAGATAATTATATCTATATTGAGTTTAATGATTTTATTGTTAATAATTACAACTTGTATATTGCTTAATAAAAATACTGATGAATATAGATATGATGGCCCTAAACCAAATGAAAAATTAACTAAAAGAAATTACCTTAACTCGGGTAAAATATATTCAATAGAAAAAGAAGATGGATGGGTATGTAGATTTCTTATAGATTATGGCAATAATAATAAATCATATTCTTATACATGCTTTAATATTAAATATTCTGATATTGCTGGTTTTAATTATTATGAATATGATACTATTAAAAATAGCTATTTTGTTTCAAATGATGTACCAGGTTATTATAATAATGTTGAGTACCAAGAAGATGTTTTAAAAATATCTAATTATTTTAATAATAAACAATTTGATAAAGTAATAACTGAAGAAGATTTAAAAGATTTAGATTTAAATAAAATAAAAAAGCAAGATGTTATTGATTTATACAATAAAACTATTAATTAAGAATTAATAACTAAGTATGGTAATTTAATAGGAAACAATGGATTTAATAAATGGGTTTATGAATATAAGTCTTATGATACTAATAATATTTATATAATTGGATACTATATAGATGATTATGGATATATTAGAAACATTTATTTAGATTTAAAAATAGGAGCTGATAGAGCATCAAATTTAATTAATAAAAAAATATTATTAGATGATCAAATAATACTATATGATAAACTACAAGAAGTAAAAGAATACATTTTAACTAATCAAAAATTTGATATACCTAATAAATATAATAAAGATAAAGATATTAAAGGATTAAAAGAAGCTATTAGTTTTTTAAATAAAAATAATGGTATTAACACATCCTTATACAGTGATACTAGATATATTAATAATGAAGATGAAATGAATAACCAAATAAAAGGCCCTGAACATTAATTATTCAAAGAACAGAAATGTTCTTTTTTTTCTTTCTTAACATAAAATAAATCGAGGAGGAATTTATATGAATTATAGAATAGTTGTAGATGCTGGTCATGGGC
>CAMPBR010000010.1 GCA_946639185.1 uncultured Mycoplasmatota bacterium | reverse complement strand
ATAAATGTATTTATAGTTTTAGATAGTACTTCTATATTTTTATGTTTTATTAATTTTAATAGTTTAGGGTAATTATATATATCAATTAAAAAGAAATGGTTTATTATATCATCTAATAAATTAGAATCAGATATTTCATATTTTTCTTCTTTTAATATTTCTAATCCTAATTTATGAAAAGTATAAACTGGGACACTAATATTAAATTCATTTATTATTTTTTCTTCTAAAGAAGTAGATGCTTTTTTAGTGAAGGAAATACATAATATTTCATTTGGTTTTATACCCTGTTCTAATAGATAGCCGATTTTCCCTAATATAGTTAATGTTTTACCAGATCCTGCCCCTGCTACTACTAATAAATACTTAGAGTTATCTAAGACTATATTAGTTTGTTCATTATCTAACTTATAGCCATTTATTTTTATGTCCATTAAATCACCTATTAAGAATTATATTTATTTTCTTATAAGATGCAAACGGTCCTTTATAAGAATTGGAATATTAAAAAAGATGAAAATTTAGTTTTCTTATTTAGAATTCTTATTTTTCATCTTTATAATTATTTAAATATTTATTATTTGATCTTTTTATAGTTTTTTACTATTATCTTTTTATTATCATTATTATCATCGCAATAAAAAATAGACTGATTCATGTAATCCTCCTTAATAAAGTATCTAATATATGATATGAATTATAAAAAAATATCACTTAATAGTGATATTCTTATTTTCTTAATACTTTTTTTATTAAATCCTTATTTTGAAACACTTCGATTTCTTTTGGCATTACTTCTATATCAAATTCATTTGCCGTTAGTATTTCTCCATCTATATTGCTACTAATTTCTTCATTTGAGGAAATTAATAAACTATCTGTCTTAATTATATCAACATATTGACTATTTTCATGACTTCCATCTTTCATACTTAAGATAGTTTTAACCATATTTGGAACATTTAGTTTTTTCACTAAATAAACTTCTACTAATCCATCATTTAATAAACTATGTGGTGAGACTTTATAACCATTTCCATAGTATCTAGCATTACCTACTACAACAGTTGTATAGTAATCATTTTTTACTCTACCATCTATCGTAATTTCCATATTTCTAGGTTTATATGTTAAAAGATGTTTAGGAATAGCTAAATCATATTTTAAATTTCTAACTAATTTTATCTTACTTGTATACCTATGATCATTAGCTATATCGGCATCTATTCCAAAGCATGCCATATTAATAAAATATTTATCATTTATTTTTACTACATCTATAAAATTTCTTTTTTCTTTAAGTGTTTCATTTACTGTTCTATCAAAATCATTACCAGTACCAAATGGAATATAACTTAAAATATTTTTAGTACCAACAATGCCATTTAATACTTTATTAATCATTCCATCTCCACCAACTGCTACTATTATATTTCTTGTATCTTTATATTTATTTAATATATCTTCAGTTGATTTTGTTTTACTATTGATTTCGATATCATAATCTAGTCCTAAGTATGATGAGACTATATCAATTTTTTTTATAATATCTGCCTTTTCTTCGGCACTTTTACTACCAAATGAGTTTAAAATATATACGTATTTCATATTGTTCTCCTTACAAGCGCCATTAATAAACATAATTGTTCATTATTATAGCACTATTATTATAAAAATAAAACTCAAACTTTTAGTTTGAGCTGTTTTCTATATATTTTGTGTTTTTATCAATTACTAAATTAGGCATTTTTATACTTAATTTTTTTTCTAATACTAGATTATCCATTGGTGGTACTATTCTTGTTTTATTTTTACTATGATTTTCAATTCTTAATTCTTCTAATTCAAATTCTTTATCTAACCCGTATTCTTCTTTTAATAAACTATATACATATTTAGTTAATGCAATTTCGAATTGTGTTTTTTTATTAAAATCTACTTTAGTATCTATTTTTTCTAAATAATGATTAAATTCATCAATTCTTAATGTTCTTTCCATTTCCCAACTATAAGCCCATCCTTTATTTGGATTTGATTTATCTAAGTATGAGCCATATGGACAAATAAGTGATTTCTTTTTTTCTATTTCTTCTTTTATACTAGATATATCTTGTTTTGTTAGTTCTATACTTGGTAATGTTTGATAAATAGTTATGTTACCAATCTTCGTATTTTTTTCTTTTGCTCCTTCATTATAATTAAATTTAAATATGGGTTTATTTATTTCTTTACTTTTAATTACTAGTTCGCCGTGGCTATTTTTCATAACTAAAAATCCAATATTCATTTCTTCTTTTTCAAATAGTTTTATCGCACGATTATAAATATTATATTTTCCTATGTCATTATAAATTGTTAGATTAGATAATACTTTTTTTGTATCTTCTGGTATATAATCTCTTACAATTGTTATATCTAAATTTAATACTTGATTTAAATAATCATAAATTGGAATTGATAAAATAGATTTATATTTTAATAATTCTAGTTCTAATTCTTCTTTAGATTTAACTTTCGTATACTTAGGTTCAACACCTGATATTACAAATGAACTTTTTGGGGTTATTATTATTTCCATTAAGATATCCTCCTAGTATCATAATAGCACTAAATAAAAAAAAGAACTAGCATTCTTCTTTATTTTATTAAAATATTTTTCTTATTATTTTTTTATTTTCTTCATCAATATGCCATCTATATTCAGTCATATCAGTTACTAAGTTTATAGATTTAATAAATGTATCTTTTCTAACTTTTAAGTTTCCTATCATTAAATTGCTCAGGATTTATTACCCTTTTAATGATTAGAAAATATAAGAAAAAAACTAACTATTTATATAGTTAGTTTCAACAAACTGGTGCCGACTACAGGACTTGAACCTACAACCTCTGCGTTACGAATGCATTGCACTACCATTGTGCTAAGTCGGCAAAATATAAAAATAAAAAGGAAACATATTACTGTTTCCTTGGCTTTTAATTTTGGTGGGCTGTTAGGGATTCGAACCCTAGACCCATTGATTAAGAGTCAATTGCTCTACCAACTGAGCTAACAGCCCAAAACTAAATTACCATTCAATTATAACACAAAATTAAAAAAAGAAAATACTTTTTTTATATTTTCTTTTATTTTTTAAATCTTTTAGCTAATTTTTTAGATGCATATTTAATAGATCTTACAACTCCATTAGTACCAATACCTTTAATAGTTTGTTGCTTACTTTCTTTTTTATTAAGATCTTCAAGATATTCTAATATTTTTTTCTTAACATCTTTATCACTACTAATTAATGATTCTTTTATATAAAATAATAATTCTCTTGGAAGGCTAGTTAATCTTTCTTCTACTACATTACGATTGATCTTAATAGTATTATCTTGTTCAGTTAAGTATTCGTTATTAAAACTATAAATTTTATTAAACTCTTCAAAACTTCCGTCAACGATATTTTCTACTTTTTTAGGATTTTCAGCAAATTTCATTCTAGTATCTCCTAAATAAGATAATCCACATAAAGTTACTAAGATATCTTTCTTAGTAACTACATCTTTATTTTGTAAGTATGCCGCTACTAATAAAGCATTTTCTCTATTCTTCTCTATACCATTTTTTAACTCTTTTGTTTCTTTTATTGGATAAATTGTTTTTTGAAATCTACCTGTTAAATAAAAATGTTCCCAAGTATCTAATTGATTTAAAAAATCACTTAATTCAATAGTTCCATATTTAAAAGTACTACCGTTTTCTTCTATATTACTTACATAAGTTATACCTGTTCTACCTTTTAAAATAGATAATGGTGCATATTTAAAAAATACTCTACCAATCAAAGAATAATCTTTTCTATTTAATTTCATATTTTCAATATGCCATGCTCTTAAATGATTATCATCTACTATAAAAATTAAATCTATTTGTGGTTTATCTTTAGAAGTATAACCCGCTTGTTTAAACATTCCTGAACCATATCCATAAGCAGCTACTACATCTGGTCTTCTATTTATAAATTCTTCTATATTTTTGTTCATACTGTACTCCTACTTTAATTATAATAATTTTTTCATTAACTGGATTATAACCATGTATTTATAATCATGAAAACATCTATGCAATTAATTTTTCTATAACATTATTATTTCAAAATTTTAATTCTTTGATTAGCATTATAATTATTACTTTTTAGTTTCATTTTACTAATATTACTCTGTAAACACTCATAATACTTTGTTTCTTCTTTGTATTCTTTTGTAAATACTCTTACAGTTGGTATTCTAATAATAGTTTTAAATACATTTAAATTTTTTATATTCATAAATCCTATATCCTCCACTAGACAAATTTGGTAGGTTATCTTTCTACTTTTTTCTATTAATTTAATTTTATATTATTTTAACATTTATTTCAAGCAAACTCTTTTATATACTTTCCTAATTATTCTAGATTTAGATAAAACAAAAAAAGAAAGTTTATCTAAAACTTTCCTTTTGTACCTTTCATACCTTTTAATCCACCAAGTTCTGTGAATCCTTTTAATATATTAGATTCAAATGAATGAGTTTTACTAACTCTTCTTTTGTAATCTCTAATACCAATATTAATCATATCATCTAATAATTCAGTATATTCTTTACCAATTGGTTCCCATAAATAGAAAGATAATGAACCAGGAATATTATTAATTTCATTGATATAAATCTTATTAGATTTTTTATCAACTAAGAAATCTATTCTTACTACTCCACTTGAACCTAATGCTTTAAATGCTCTTAGGGCAACATCTTCTATTTCTTCTTTTAAACCTTTTTCTAACTTAGCTGGTACTATTCTACTAGCTGAAGCCATACCTTTAGATGATTTATATTTAACGCCTAATTTTCCTTTTACTTTAGATGAACCTAAATATTTATCTTCATATGTTAAGAAATCCTTAGTAGGAACAACTTGCTCAATAGCACTAACATTAGCATTTTCATAATTACCTAATACACTAATATTAACTTCCATTAAATCTTCTACTAATTTTTCAACTATAATCTTATGATCATATCTAATTGCTTCATCAATTGCATCACTAACTTCTCTTTCATCATAAGCAGTTTTAATACCAACACTACTTCCAAGTGTTGCTGGTTTAACGATAACTGGGTATCCTAATTTTTTAATTTTAGCTAAAATTTCATCTGTTTTTTCGTCATATTCATTATCGTAGAACCAAAGATATTTACATACTGGTAAATTTTCATGTTCAAATATTTCTTTCATAAATAATTTATCTTGTCCTACTACACAAGCATAAACATCTCCACCAACAAATGGAATACCTATTGATTGAAGATATCCTTGTAGTACACCATCTTCTACGTTAGTACCATGAACAATTGGGAAAGCTAAATCGATTTCTTTTACAATTCGCTTTAATCCTTTTTTACTTTGAAGAACAAATCTTCCATCTTTTTCATATAATACTACATTTTTAGCATATCTTTTAATTAATGATGGATCACTGTATGTTTCTATTTCTTTTAACATTTCTCCAGTATACCATTCTCTATTTTTAGTAATATAGATAGGAATTATTTCATATTTTTCACTATCCATTTTATTCATGGCTTGAATTGCTGAAATTACACTTACTTCGTGTTCAACACTTTCACCACCAAATATAACACCTACTCTAATTTTCATATAAATTCCTCCTATTCATTATATAAATCGGGTAAATCATTTTCAAATAATGCATATATTTTTTCTTTAAACTTAAATGTTTGCAGTAAATTATATGCATCATATACATTATTTACAATAAATATCTTATCCTTATCATACTCGTTTTCTAGCAGTCCGTCAAATATTGGCCTAGTTTTTTTAGCCCCTACTAAGATTACTATATCAGCAACTTTTGATATTTGTGTTCCAAAAATGTGATTTAATTCTCTTTCTTTATGACCTAATTCTGTCATACCCGGAGTTACTACTATTTTCTTACCTGGCATCATATCAAGTACGTCTATAGCCATCTTAGCTCCTAATGGATTAGAATTATAAGCATCATTTATTTGATACATATATCCAAAATCTTTTAATTCAAGTCTAGCTTTAGGTGATTTTACTTTTCTTACTGCTACTTGTAGATCTTTGATACTAACTCCAAGTTCTTTTCCTAAAGCAATGCTAGCTAAGATATTATATAGATTATAATTACCTAATAATTTAGTTTCAAATGGATATTTAGTTTTATCATTTTTAAATATTACATTAAACTTACTACCAGTATAATCAGATTTAATATCTACTGCTCTAACATCAGCCTTTTTATTATTAATAGATATCCATATTTTCTTACAATTATTCTTTATATTATAAGACACTTGATTTGGATCATCCATATTTAGTACTGCGCATCCATCACTTGGTAGAGATTCAATAAGTTCGAATTTAGTTTCCTTTATTTTTTCTGGACTACCAAACGATTCTAGATGAGCAAGACCAACATATGTTAGTATACCATATTTTGGGTGAACAAGATTACATAATTTTTTAATTTCTCCTTGTTTATACGCTCCCATTTCAGCAATAAAAGCTTGATCATACCTTTCTAAAGCATTATTTACTGTCATCATGAGTCCATATTCAGTATTTAAATTTCTTGGTGTTGGACGAGTTATATACTTTGTTTTTAATATATCATTTAAGATATTTTTACAACTAGTTTTTCCATATGAACCAGTTATACCTATTACTTTTAGTTTGTCCATTTCTTTTAATTTTTCTTTAGCCTGTGTTTCATAATATTTGTATACTATTTTTTCTACAGGTCTATTAATAAACTTAGCTATTAAGACAATTATATAGTTAAAATAAGTTAATATACTTACTATGGTAAGCATTAATAAACTATTATCTCTATTTTCTAAATACACTAATACTGGTAACAAATAAATTATAGTTATAGTTAATAATAATCTTTTAACTCTTTTAGTAACAACTAATGGTTTCTTTACTTTTTCCATTTTTTTATTATTAACAATTCTAGCACTATCTAACAAATAGAAAACCAAAGCTAAAATAACTAACACTTTAGATAAGTTATTATTCATAAAGTAAGCTATTAATATAATAATCATTGAGATTGCATCTAATGAAGCAAAGGCTTTTTTTAAATTTTTTAGTATCCATTTAATATAGCGGTTATTTTCATTATACAAATTTTGCTGTAACATATGGATGCTTTTTTTACTCTTCATTGCTGTAAATATTAAAATTAGTAAAAAACTTATTGTATAAAGATTCATAAGTACCTCCTATAAAAAATTATTTAAAATATTGATAACTTGAGGTAGAGCTTCTAAATAAGCATAGTGTGTACAACCTGGAAGTTCTATTAATGCTCCATCTAATAATAATTTTTCTAATTTTTTGGCATCTTCGATTGGAGCAGCTGTATCATTTGTACCCCAAATTAAAAGGGTTGGCGCTTTTATTTTTCTTGCTGCATCGCTTAAATCTTCATTTACTGTATTTACTAAAGTTTCACGCATTATAGGAGAAGCATTTCTATAATCAACTGATCCTATATGTTTTTTCATATATTCACCTAGTTTATTCATACCAGGTAATTTTTTTAGTTTTTTTAAGATTTTTTCTTTAGTTGAGACTCTATTTTCTCTTACACAAGGAGCCCCAAATAATACAAGTTTTTCTGTTTTATTTCTACTTGCATAAAGAATAGCTATTCTTCCACCAAATGAGTGTCCCATAACTATTGGATTTTCTATTTTTAATTCTTTTAATAATTCTTCTAATATTTCTACATAATCATATACTGTTAAAGCATGAAGTGGTTCACCACTTTCACCAAATCCTGGAAAATCTAAAATAGTAATGTGATATTTATCTAAATTATTACCTAGTGGTTTCATCATTTCAATATTTTGTCCCCAGCCGTGTAATAAAATAATATTTTTACCTTTTTTATTTCCATATTGTATATAATTTATATCTATATTTTTTATTTTTTTATTCATTTTTTTCCACCACCTAAATTATATCACTTTACAAAAGTGCAAACAATAACTTTACTGTCGTTGACAGTAAAGTTATTTACTAAGTATTTCCATACTTCTTTCTATTAAAATGTTAGATTTTGTATTTATTATCTCAAGTGTTCCTTTTCCTTTTCTATCTGATAATAAGTGATTATTCTCTAATTGTCTTTTTACTTCATTAGCTACACCAGTGCATCCATCTAATAGAGCTACGTTTGGTAACACTTTTTTTATTTCATCTTTTATTAAAGAATAATGTGTACAACCTAAAACTAATGCATCGCATTTATCTTTGTAACTTGACAATAATTTATTTAATAATTCATCTATTTCTTCTTTTTTATTAAGTTCAATTAAATTAGCTAAATTTTCACCTGAAATATTATAAATATTTTCATCATCATTTTTAAAATCATTAATAAGTTCGCATACTCTTTTAGAATTTTGAGTATATGGTGTTGATAAATTAATTACATTTTTATAATTATTATCATAGGCTACTTTAATAGCTGGAACTGTTCCTACAAAGATGGTATCCTCATAGATTTCTCTTAATTTTTTCATACAAGAAGTAGTAGCTGTGTTACATGCTATAACTATTATTTTACATTTTTGTTCTAATAAGTAATTAACTATATTACTAGTTATTTTTAAAAGTTCTTCTTCTGTTTTTTCTCCATATGGATTATTAATACTATCCTCATAAAATAGATAGTCTTCATTAGGAAGAGTATTTATTAATTCTTTTAAAACTGATAATCCACCTAATCCAGAATCAAACACACCTATTTTATAGTTATTCATGTTTTAAATCAGAAACCTTTCCTTTAAATTCAGCTCCTCTTACTTCACATTCTTTATATTGATCCCAACTTGCACTAGCAGGTGATAATAAAACTACATCACCTGGTTTAGCTATACTTACAGCTTTATCAAATCCATCAGTTAAATGTTCATAAACATAAACTTCTTTGTTGATAGATTTTGCATATAGAGCTACTCTATCTCGACAAGATCCAATAGCTATTATCGCTTTAACATTAGCCATATAATTAGTTAGTTCATTAAAATCTTGACCACGTTCTAGCCCACCTAAGAATAAAATAGTTGGCTTATTAAATGAAGATAAAGCTATTTGACAACATTTAATATTGGTAGCTTCTGTATCATTATAATATTCTACTCCATTTATTGTATCAACGTATTCAAGTCTATGTTCAACACCTTTAAAATTAGATATAACTTTTCTAATTATTTCATTAGAAACACCATATTCTTTTACAGCCATGATTGCTGCCATACAGTTTTCAACATTATGCATACCTTTTATTTTTATATCATTAATATCCATAACGCAATCATCATAATAATAAATCTTATTATCTTTTATATGACATCCATTAATATTTTCATTACTAGAAAAATATTTCTTTTCAGATTTTATATTTTTTAATTCTTCCATAACATCACTATTACTATAATTCATAATAGCTATATCAGATGAATCTTGACTATAAAACATTCTTGATTTAGTTTCTTTATAATGTTCATATGTTTTCATAAAATCGATATGAGCTTCAGAAAAGTTAGTACATACTCCAACATGGGGATGAAAATCTTTAAAATTTTCTCCTTGTTGGCAAGAACATTCAATTACAATAATATCATCTTTTTTTACTCTATCTAAAATACTAGATAAAGGATATCCAATATTACCAGCTAAATGTACTCTTTCTTTAAAAGCTTCTTTCATTATTTCATAAATAAGTGTTGTAGTAGTTGTTTTACCATTTGTACCAGTTATTCCTATAATACTAACATCACTTGGTAATAATCTATAAGCCATTTCAACTTCATTTATTACTTCGATACCTAATTCTTTAGCTTTTAAAACATATTTATGATCTATTGGTACTCCAGGATTCTTTATTAAATAATCAAACGTATTATCAAGTAGTTCATCTGGATGTCCACCAAAAACAAGATTTACTCCTAAATTTCTTAATTCTTCTACTTGATTTTTATCTTGTTTTTCTTCTTCTTTATAATCATTTAAATAAACAGTGTTTCCTCTTTTTATTAAAAGTTTAGCAGCTTGATATCCACTTCTAGCTAAACCTAAGATTAATACTTTTTTATTTCTAAACAATTCCACTTAAATCACCTATATATATTCTATCATAATTTATGTTTATAAATAAAAAAAGTCCATATATTGGACTCTATTTTACATATTATTTTTCCATTTGTTGTTCTTTATTAATACTGTAATAAATTTTATGATCTTTATAGTATAATTCCTTTACTTTTACTGGCATTAGAAAACCATTAACTATAAAATCATACTTTTTAAAATTAGTAGCATCTTCAGGGCATTTAAATATATATAAATATCCTTCGGCATTATCATCCAAATCTACTACATCACTGGCTTTTAAAATAGGAATACTGTAACTATCTACAGTTATATTGTTAGCTTTATCTGGATTTTTTTCAATAAGTTTTTGAGCAAAAGCATTGGCTACAGCAGTATTATAGTGAGCTGTTAAATACATTTTAAAGTTAATGCGATAACCATTATTGCATTCTTTTTCTAATTGATTAAAATCAATAGGTGCTGATGCACCCATATATAAAAATTTAGGATTAGATAAATCATCACCATTATAATAAGAACTTAAATCACTATTTAAATCTGTTTTCATAATATCACTCACTTTTATATTTTTTACAAAAAAAAGCTATTACTAGCTCATTACTGCTAGATAAATAGCTGTCCCGATAACAAACATTACTACAGTTGCAACACCACATACCATAGTTAAGTTATACATAAATGAAAATCCTTTGTCATTTAGTATGTTTTCTTCTTCAGATATGATTTCATTTTCTTTTTTCATACAATCAATCCTTTCCTATTATCTTTAAGATAATTATATTAGATTTTCATACAATTGTATAGTATTTCTAACAAGTTTCTGTAAAAAAACGTAAAGAAGAGGCAATTACTTGACTCTATCTTCTACCTTGTCTTGGATTACCTGATTGATTTGTATTTTGGTTTTGACCTGGCATTGATCCACCCATTACTTGGTTTGGTAATGTTGTTACTTGTGTTCCATTACTGTAAACTGTACCACCATTTATTTTTCCTTCTCCATCATAATCGAATGTTGATTGCCCATTTACCTTAACAGTACCACCATTTATATAGATATTTCCATTAGCATCAAATCCATCAGTATCACCTTGGCCCATAGTAACTTCTATAGTACCACCATTTACTTCGATAGTAGGTGTTGAAATACTAGATTTTTTTGATGCATTAATTCCATCATCTGATGCTGAAATTTTAATATCACCATCATTAATAACTATATATGTTGCTTCTAAACCTTCACTTGCTGTGATATCAACAGTACCACCATTAATAGTTAACTTAGTAATAGCTTGAATACCATCACTACTTGCGTTAATAATAATACTTCCTCCATCTATTTCTACATAACCTTTATTTGTATCAGTATCATTACTTGCTTTAATACCATCTCCAGATGCTTTTATTGTAAAGTTACCATCTTTAATATAAACAGAATCTTTTCCTCTAATACCATCATCTTTTGATGTAATATTATAAGTACCACCATAAAAACTTAAATCATCCTTTGATACTATACCATCTTGATAATTTGCTTTAACTGTTAAAGTACCACTTCCTTCGAAAGTTAAATCATCTTTACTATAAATACATCCTGTTACATCTGTTTCATATCCAGTATAACTACTTGCATCTATTACTGTATTAGTAGTTCCATCGTTTAGATAAATTACGACATTTTTTGCACTTTTAACATAAATAGCTGGACCATTTGTTGCTGTAATAGTTACATTATCTAAAATTAATTTAACATCTTCATCTGTTTCAATAGTAACTGTACCAGTAATATTACCAGTTAAAGTATAACTTCCTCCTTCAGTAATAGTTACATTTTTAGTATCAGTAACTTCTTTTTCTTCAAGATCATCTAAATTAACTTTTTCTTTTGTAGTAGTAGAATTTTCATTATTACTTACCTTATTTTTCTTATAAAAGTTATAGCCAAGAAGTAAACAAAATAATAATACTAATATCGCTAATATACTTATAATTATTATTCTATCTTTCTTGTTCATTACAGTTCACTCTCCTCTATTTGATGAGTAAGTATTATTTTTAAGTTTCCATTTTTTACTCTAAGCTCATCAATAAATTTTTTTTCATTAACTTCTTTTTCAAGAGTAACGCGATATTTTAAATCAAACATACTACCCATATTAGTTGTTTTAACTGATACTAATGTATGATCAGTAGTAAACTTTTTAAAAATATCATCAAATACTTCAGTATAATCTAAGTTTTCAGGTATAGTTATCTTTAAATATTTTTCATATTTATTTTCATCAAATAATGTAAATTTATTATATAAATATAGTATTAAACATCCTATTATTGTTATTAATAAAGCAAATAATAAATTACCCATACCTGTAACTAAACCTATAGTCATACAGAATAACACAGCTAATATTTCTTTACTTGTACCTGGAATTGATCTAAATCTTACAAATCCAAATGCACCAAGTACTGCAACACTGGTTCCTAAATTACCATTTACCATTATAATTATTGTTGATATAAGTAAAGGTAACGTAGCTAAAGTTATTAAAAAATTCTTATTATATTTTGATGTATATTTATGTGTTAAAGCAATTAAAACTCCTAATAATATTGAAGTTAATATACATAATAAAATTTGTGTGATATCTACAGTTGAAGTTATATTTGAAAAAATACTATCTAGCATATTCTAATTCCTCCTTCATACTTTCATATATTTTTCCATATTTTGAAAAGCTGGATGGAAATATATTTAACTCTGATAGACTTCTTACTAACCATAATGGCATAGCCCCTAAAGTTTTAATTTCCATAATATAGTATCTATTTTTAAAATATTTTTTTCCACTATCACCAAGTTCTAACTTTAAATCATTATTTCTACTTCTTAAATTAGTATCTATAGTTAATCTTAAATTAGAATCATTTTTACCTACATAACTTTTTCTATCATAAGCTATATAGATAGCTGGTTTTAAATCATAATAATTAATATAATAATCAATCTCATTCATTATTTGATTTGATTTATCATACTTATTATTATTTGTGTATTCATAAAATTCTTTTAAAGTCATCTTAATTCTTCTTTTACCAACTATTCCTTCATATTTATCTTTTTTTTCTAAGAATACTTCTGAATCTAGATTAGGACATTTATTATAGCTTCTTAATCTTATCTTTTCTTTATATATAGGTTTATCTAGTGAATTAACTATTAAATCATTATTCTTATTATCAAAATAAATATTAGATATAGTAGATTCATAGAATTTATCTTTTTCTAAATATTTATTAATTTTTTTGAAAAGTTTGTTTTTTTCTTCTTCAGTTAAGAGATATTTTTCTTCGACTCTTCTAAAGATATTTTCATACATACTATTTCCTCCTTTTCAGATATATATTTTATTATTTATATTTGAAATAAATATGAAGAAATTATGAAAATTTAGTGAAATTAAAATTGAAAAGATTTATATATAATGATAAAATAAAATTGATAATAGGGAGTGAGTTTATGGGCAGTAAAAATGTGTTGATAGCTTTTTTAGGGGGAATTGGAATTCTAATAGTTTTATTTGGATTACAAATATATGTAGATTTAGCTCCAGTAAAATTACTTGATAGTGATATTAATATTACTGAAGCTTTAGGTAATATGGCTAATGAAAGAATATTAACTGTAGATGTTGGTGAAAAAAATGTAGTTTTTTATTCATTTGATAACGGAAAAACTTTTCAAACTGAGAACACTTATTCAATTAGTGAAAATAAAGTAGTTAAAATTGTTTTAAAAGATAATGAAAGAAGAGTCGTTGGAAAAAAGGTTTATAAAGTTCAAGTTGTAGATAGTACTGGTCCTGTTATTACTATTAATAATATGCCTGAATCTATATATGTTGGAACTAGTATTGATTTTAGTAAGTATGCTACTAGTCACGATAGTAATAATGATAATTTAAATGTTAGTGTTAATACTAATTCATTTGATAATAATAAAGTTGGTACTTATAATATTACTTACACAGCAGTTGATAAGAATAATTTAAAAGCTGAAGTTACTGTTGAAATTAGAGTTGTTGATAAGACTAATCAAGTAGTTACTAAACCTAGTACTACACCTACTCCTAGTGAAACACCTTCTACTTCACCTGCTCCTACTGCTACTGCTAATCCAACACCAAGTACTTCACCTAAACCAAGTGAAAAGCCAAAAGAAAAAGTAAAAGTTACTTATTATAGATATAGAACTAAAAGTACTATGTTGTATGATTGTAATTATTATGCTTGTGATTATTTAGATTATAATGATACTCAAAGTGGTAATTATGCTTTTAATAAGGATTCTTATTGCTGTAATGGTAATGATTGTTTAAAAACAAATCCTAAAATCGATGCAAATAGCATATGTATATATAATATTATTCCTGGTGGTGCTTGTATTCCACGCGGTGAATCATTTGTAGATAAATATACAACTAAAGATAATATTTGTTATGATAACGAACTATTATTTGAAAGTGATCATACAAATAATCCTCATGAAATTGCTGGTCTTTCTTTAAAAACAAATTGTTCTAGTGATGAAATTTCTATTGATGGATATTGTCATAAAATTGATTCTTATGCTTCCATTACTTGTCCTGATGGATATGTTAATGAAAATAGTATTTGTTATAAAAATATAAAGAGAACATGTAACAATCATTGTACTAGTGAAACTTGGAGTAAATGGAGCGAATGGTCAACAACTAAAGTAGTAGCTAGTGATACAACAGAAGTTCAAACTAAAGTAGAAACTATTGAAAGATAGTTTCTTTTTTTAACCTATTCTTTACTACTTCATATAATAAAATAGTAAGGAGGATATATGAGAAAAATTATTTATTCTGTTATTTGTTTATTTATTATTGTTGGAATGATTTCTTTTCTTTTTATTAAACCCAATAAGAAAAATAAAGATCTAACAAAAGTTAAGGTAGCTGAAGTTGCGCATAGTATTTTCTATGCACCACAATATGCAGCTATTAGCAATGGCTATTTTAAAGATGAGGGTATTGATATTACTTTAATACTAACTCCTGGTGCAGATAAGGTAACAGCCAGCGTATTATCAGGAGATGCTGATATTGGCTTTTCTGGAAGTGAAGCATGTATATATGTTTATAATTCTAAAGAAAAAGATTATTTAAAAACATTCGCTCAATTAACTCAAAAAGATGGTAGTTTTATTGTATCAAGAAAAAAAATTAAAAACTTTACTTTAAATGACTTAAAGGGTAAAAAAATTATTGGTGGTAGAAAACTAGGAATGCCGGAAATGACTCTAGAGTGGATTTTAAAAGAAAATAATATTGATCCCGAAAAGGATGTAGAAATAGATACAAGTATTCAATTTGCAGCTATGGGAGGAGCTTTTATAGGTGGAGATGGAGACTTTGTTTCTTTATTTGAACCAACTGCTTTAGAAGTTGAAAAAGAAGGATATGGATATGTTGTTGCATCTTTAGGAGAACTAGGTGGAGTTGTACCATATACATCTTATAGTGCTAGAAGTTCATATATAGAAAACAATAAAGACTTAATTAAAAGGTTTACTAAAGCTATTCAACGAGGACTGGATTTTGTTAAAGAAAGTTCAGATTTAGAAGTAGCTAAATCAATAATAGAATTCTTTCCAGATACAAAATTAGAAGATTTAGAGAAAATTGTTAAACGATATAGGAGTATTGATGCTTGGGCAGAAAATACTACTTTTACTAAAGAATCATTTAATCACTTACAAGATATTATGATTAATGCTAAAGCTATTACTAAAAAGGTAGATTATAAAAAGATTATCGTTAATGTCAACTAATTATCCTATTTTAAAAATTAAGAATCTTAAAAAAAATTATCATGATTTAGATGGTGAAGTGAAAGCCATAGATAATATAACTTTAGATATTAATTCTAAAGAATGGATTAGCATTGTAGGACCTAGTGGTTGTGGAAAAACTAGTTTATTATCTATTTTAGCTAATTTAGAAAAGCCATCTAATGGAAATATAATCTATCAAAATGATGATATTAAAGTTGGCTATATGCTTCAAAAAGATGCATTGTTTCCATGGAAAACTATATATGAAAATTGTTTAATTGGTTTAGAAATAAATCATAGTTTAAATGATAATAACAAAAAAAGAGTATTAGATTTATTAAATACTTATGGACTTTCTGATTTTATTAATAAGTACCCTTCTAGCCTATCTGGTGGCATGAGACAACGTGTTGCGTTAATTAGAACACTAGCAACAAATCCTGATATTTTACTTTTAGATGAACCATTTAGTGCACTTGATTATCAAACTAGATTAATATTAGCTGATGATATTTATAGTATTATAAAAAAAGAAGGAAAAACTGTCATCTTAGTAACACATGATCTAGCTGAAGCTATTAGTTTATCAGATAGAGTTGTTGTTTTATCAAAAAGGCCAGCTGTTATAAAAAATATTTATGATATTAAATTAACCAATAAATCAACACCATCCCAAAATAGAAAAGTAAAAGAATTTTATGATTACTATGATAAGATTTGGAAAGATTTAGATGTCCACCTATAGTAATGAGCATAAAGAATATTTAAAAGAAATTAAAAAGAATAAAATACTAGTTTTATTCTTTCAGGTATTTATAGTAATCAGTTTTATTATTATTTGGGAAGTTACTTCTAGATTAGATTTAATTAACAGTTTTTTAACTTCTTCCCCTACTAAAGTTTTTAATACTTTAATATCACTAATTAAAGCACATAATTTATTTAATCATATTTATATAACTACTAAAGAAGTTTTAATTAGTTTCGGATTAGCTAGCATTTTAGGTTTTATTATAGCAAGTCTATTTTGGTTTAATAAAACCATTGCTAAAATATTTGATCCCTATTTAACTGTTTTAAATTCCCTTCCTAAAGTAGCTCTTGGACCACTTATAATTATTTGGATTGGAGCTAATACTAATTCTATTATTTTTATGGCTTTAATGATATCATTATTTATAACTATAATTAATATTTATAGTGGTTTTACTAATGTAGATAATTATTATATAACTCTTTTAAAAACATTAAATGCTACTAGAATACAAATATTTACTAAATTAATTGTACCAAGTAATAAAAAAAATATCATTAATTGTCTTAAAGTAAATATTAGTATGAGTTTAATAGGCGTTATTATGGGAGAATTATTAGTCTCCAAAGAAGGTCTTGGTTATTTAATTATGTATGGGTCTCAAGTATTTAATATTAATCTAGTTATTACTGCAGTAGTACTTCTAGCAATACTTTCATATATTATGTATTCTATTATTTCATATATAGAAAAAAGAATGGTTAAAAACTAACCATTCTTTTTATAATCTTCCGGTACTACTAACATTTTTTGCGGAGTCTTTATGATATTTGAATCAACATTATTTAAAAGAGATAAAATATATTTTTTTAATGCTACTAATTCTACTTCACTTTTATCATATTTAGCTACTAATGTAGATAGAGCTTTATTATGTACATATACATCATTAAATAATTCATATAATTCAGGATTATTTAATCTATGTATTTCAGAACCTAATTTTGTTTTAATAATATATGATACTGGATAAATATTTTCAATTAAAAATGTTTTATCTATTAAATTATTAAATAATATATCTATTTCAAATTGTGTAAGTACTGCTTTTACTTTTTCTTTTGGCACATAATTATAATAAATTATTTCATTATCACGTTTAGCAAATTTAAATCCTCTAAAATTTAAATTTGTATATTTCCCACTCATTGTTATTAAACCATCTTTTATTTTTTCTATATTCTTTTCTGTACTTAAATCTAAAGCTATTAAATTATCATCAAATATACCTTTTATATTACTATCTACTACTGCTACTTGATGACTTTTGGTTTGAGTTAGGTAATATTTTAAAATTTTATCTAATGAATTAGTAAAAGATATCCATTTTGTAGAATATGTAGTACCCATACCTATATGTTTATTAATATCTGAGAATAGATTTTTAAAATATAATTCTAAGTGCATAATAGTATCACTATCATAATTTTCTAGATCACCATTATTAATTTCTCTTAATAAATTTAGCTTTTGTTCTAGTACTTCTTGTCTAATTTTAGCCTCTTTACTAATAAGAAATTGATTTACTCCAGCATATGTTGGTAATAAGTATTTAAATAATTCTTCCGATGGTTGAATATCATTATTTGACATTAGTTGTATATCAAAACATATACGTGATTCTTCTTCTATTACTTTTTTATTAAATAAACCATGTTCTTTTGGTTGTAAAGCAATATCACAATCATTTAATACTCGATATATGTACATAAAATCACCCCACTTAAAAATTGGGATTATTTTAACATAATTTAACTAAAAAGTCAAATAAAAAGCAGGATTACCCTGCCTTACTATTTATCTAAATCTAAACTAGAATTAGCATTTAATGTTAGATCTGCTCTATCACCACGAAGATAAGCATAATATCCACTAGCTGCTATCATAGCTGCATTATCAGTACAGAATCTAAATTCAGGGACTGTTAAGTTTATCTTATTTTTTCTACAATCACTTTCTAATCTTTCTCTGATACCTTTATTGGCAGCTACTCCTCCAGCTACAATTAGATTATTAACTTTATAATCTTTTATAGCTTTCATAGTCTTTTTAGCTAATACTTCTACTACTACATTTTGGAATGAACAAGCTAAATCTTTTTTTCGAATTTCATTTCCTCTTTGTTCTTCATTATGAACTAAATTTATTACGGCACTTTTTAAACCACTAAAACTAAAATTATAGGTATTATCATTAAGTGGTAAAGGAAGTGGATAAGTATCATTTCCTTCATGAGCCCATTTATCAATAGTTGGTCCACCTGGATAATTAACATTTATGATTCTTGCTACTTTATCATAACATTCACCAACAGCATCATCTAAAGTAGCCCCAATTCTTTTAAATTGGTAATGATTTTTCATATAAACAAGTTCAGTATGGCCTCCACTTATAACTAAAGCCATTAATGGAAAACTCATTCTACTTGTTAAATTATTAGCATAGATATGCCCAGTCATATGATTTACTGGTACTAATGGTTTATTATTAACATATGCTAATGTTTTAGCAGCTTCTATTCCTACTAATAATGATCCAACTAAACCTGGTCCATAAGTAACAGCTATTGCTGTGATATCATCTATAGTCATATTAGCTTCTTTTAAACATTCTTCTATTATTATAGTTACATTTTTAACATGCTCACGAGATGCGATTTCTGGTACTACACCACCGTATTCCTTATGAATATCTATTTGTGTATTAGTAACAGTAGCAATCTCTTCAAAACCATTTTTTACTATTGAAACACTAGTTTCATCACAACTAGACTCTATTCCTAATATATATACATCTTTCATTTACATCAACTCTTTTTTCATTAAAATTCCATCTATTCCTTGATAGTATCCTTTTCTTATACCAACTTCTTTAAATCCATATTTTTCATATAAATGTATAGCATTTAGATTATTTTTTCTAACTTCTAAAGTAATGCTTTCTACATTTTTACTTTTTAAATCTTCTAACATAAATTCTATTAATTTAGATGCGATACCCATATTTTGATATGAATCTAATACATTTATATCTATAAGTTCACTTCTTTCATACATAACTTGATAATTAATAAAAGCAAGTGCTTTATTATTATCCATATAAATATAATAATTAGTAAAAGTATTATTTTTTATATCAAATAACACTCTTTCTTTATTAAAAGTATCAAATACTTCTAAATCATCTAAATATTTAGAATTAATATCTAACTTTTCTATCATATTACCTCAACATTTTTCTTTTCTTCTGCTTCAGTTAATTTTAAATAGATTGGATTAACACTATGTGGATTAATACCTTCTTTATTCTTAAATACATTAACTATTTTTAATATATCTGGATTATACTCCTCAGTTACTCCAAGACAACTTCCAATTACAGTATATGAACCTGGTAAATTATCTATTGCTAGATGAAGAGTATCTGTTTTTATATATTGTTCTTTTAATATTGGACTATAATTTTTATCATATATAGCTCCAAATGAATAACCACGTCTAGCATCAATTATAGGAATAATATAATCAGTATCTTTTCTAGATGATACTGCCATTGCTTCTAAACTTGATATAGTAGTTATTTCTTTTTTTAAACTAAAAGCAAATGTTTTAGCTATAGTTACACCTATTCTAATACCTGTATAAGATCCTGGTCCATTTACTACTATTATTTTATCTATATCACTTGGTTTTAATGAAACAGAATTTAACATTTCACTTATACTTTTTAAAGTTACTTTTGATAAATCTGTTCCAAAATCTTCTTTTACTTCTTTTATAAGATTATTATCTTCTACTATTCCTGTATATAGATATCTAGTGGTAGTATCTATATATAGTATTCTCATAATATTGCCTCACATATATCTTCATATTCTTGTCCATATGGAGTTATAGTTAAAATTCTAGTATCTTCATCTTCATCAGATAATCTGAATTTTATTTCTAATCTTTCCTCAGGTAAATAATCTTCTATCATATCAGCCCATTCAATGATAGTAATTCCTCCCTTAGTAAAGTATTCTTCAATACCTAAATCTTCTACTTTACCATCTAATCTATATACATCCATATGATATAGTGGCATTTGTCCTGAAGTATATTCTTTTATTATATTAAATGTAGGACTTGTAATAGCTTCTTCAACTTCAAGGCTTGATGCAAATCCTTTAGTAAAAATAGTTTTACCACTACCTAAGTCTCCCATTAGACAAATAACCATGTTTGGAAATTTTTCTGATTCTATATTTTGAGCAAGATTTATTGTATCTTTTTCACTTCTGCTTATTACTTTATATGACATAATAATCACCTTCCATATATATAAATAATTATACCAAAAATAAAATAAGTTATACAACTTATTTTATTTTACTTTACATATTTTATTCTTGTGGTCCAAGATATTTAGTTAATAATTCTATTAATTTAACATCCTTTACTAATTCTATTCCTAAAATACCATCTTTTAGTTTTTCTTCAACTATTTTAATATCACCAGTTAAATCTTTTTCATCATCTGTTAGACGAGCTACTAAGAAATAATTAGTTCCTTTATAAATAGCTTGATTAATAACCACATATTTTTCCTTATTTGTAAGTTCTAAAATACTATTAATTCTATTTTCCATCTTATCACCTACAGACTCTTTCCAGTATCATTTTTATCGATATTTATATATCCAATAACTGTGTTATTATTTTTAACACTCTCTACTACTTCTTCACCATTATTATAATAGTCTATAGCTTCATCTTTTGATATATGATTCATAACACCATTTTTTTCTACAAAGTATTCACCAGTTGTTGCAGATTCCCATGATGGAGTATATAAATCACTATTTGCTACTGCATTTGTTTCAGTATAGGCATCAGCAAAAGATTTATAAGCTTCATTTTTTCCTTCTAAAACATCGTTTATTGCTGCACTTGCTGCTTCATCAAATGAAACAGTATATTCTTCTTCTGCTGCTGTAGCTGCATTTACATTATCAGTTGTTTTTTCTGAAACTACTGTTTCTACATCATTAGTTTCTATATCATTAGTTTCTATATCATTAGTTTCTATATTATCTTCAGAATTATTATCGTATGTTGCAGATATATTTGTTTGTAAGTCTTTTTCCATACCATTAACATTAGTACCAACAAATACTCCTACAGCAATAGCTGCAGCAAATCCTAAATATATACAAGCTGCTTTCTTCTTTTCATTTAACTTTTCAACAGCTTTTTTAACTACTTGTTTTACTTTACTTTGATTTATTTTTTCATATAAATCTTTACTAATTTGTTTAAAACTATTAATAGCTACAAAATCTTTTAATGAATCTTTTAAATCATCAATTGATAAGTCATATTGATCATCTTCTAAACTAAATTCAAATTCTTCATTATTTTCAAACTTAACAGGTTCTTTTTCATCTTTTTCTAGTTCAAATTTTTTTACTTCATGAGTTTCTTCTTTTATTGGCTCTTCTTCCATTTCAATTGTAGAAACAACTTCTTCTTT
>CAMPBR010000009.1 GCA_946639185.1 uncultured Mycoplasmatota bacterium | reverse complement strand
CTACTAATGTAAACCCTCTTTTATTCATGTCAACACCACATTTCTATTAGATTTTTTATGTGCTATCCATAGTTGTGATTGCTGCTTAATATATATCGTTCTTATCTTAACCTAATTATATAATATTTATTCATTATAAACAATAAAAAAAAGACTAAAAACTTAAAAAGTTAGTAGTCTCACAAATGCATTAATATCAATTTTCAAAAAATATAATAATATAATAGATGCCACTAAAAATGGACCAAATGGTATCATATGTTCTTTATCAGTAAGTAATATAACTAACGATATTGGTAAAGCTATACAACTTGCTATAAAGATTACTAATATTCCTAGAATTGGATGCAAAGTTAATCCAGCAAGTACCATTAGTTTTACATCTGCTCCACCTAAACTTTCCTTTTTAAATATTATGTTCCCTAATATCATAATTAAATACATAATTCCAAAGGTAATTAATCCGTATCCTAAATGAATTAAACCTTCTTTAAATCCTAAATTTAAAAAGTTAGCAATAACTATTATTAATGTAGCAATTATAGTTACTTGATCTGGTATTATCATATAAGTTAAATCACTTACAATAACTATACTAAAGAATGATACTAATGTTAAGCTAATTATTAATTCATAACTTATTCCAAATGAATAGAAACTTACTGCAAATAATGCTCCTGTTACTAATTCAATAAATGGATACATTAAAGATATTTTTGTTTTACAATTTCTACATTTTCCTAATTGCATTAAATAAGAAAAAATTGGTATTAGTTCATACCATTTTAATCTTTTCTTACAATTAGGACAGTAGGAATATTTAGGATAAATAACACTTTCTCCTTTTGGTAATCTTTCTCCAATAACTTGATAAAATGATCCTAAGACGCTACCAAGTATGAAGAACATCACTAAATAGTAATATTCCATACGAATCCCCCAATCTGTTTTTTTAACTCATTGATCCAACTGCACCATAAATGTCAAACATTGGAATAACTATTGATAAAAGTATAAATCCAACTGCTACTGCTAAGAATATAATAGTCATTGGTTCAATTAAACTTTTAACTGTAGTAAGTGTATTTTTATGTAAATTATTATAATGGTCTGCAACCTTCTCCATCATATCTCCAAGTTTACCAGTCTCTTCACCAGTAACTAACATTTCATATGCAACTACTGGGAAAGCCCATTGACCATGGAATGATTCACTAATCTTTCCACCTCTACTTAATGTATCTAAGGTATTAGATATTATTTCTTTATAAATTTCATTATTTGAAATCTTTGATAAAACTGCCATAGTATCAGTAATATGAACACTATGATTTAATAATTCTGAAAATGTTCTTGTAAACATACTAACTTCGCTATAAATAATTATTTTACCAAGTACTGGCGTTTTCATAGCAATTATTTGTACTCTACGTCTAAATGTCTTTATATTTTGATAAGCAGTTATAAATCCAATTAATAATGCAGCTATTACAACTATAATTGTAATGTAATGTGCTGAGAAGAAACTACTTAATGACATTGTAAATACTGTTATTGCTGGCAAACTACTTTCTGTTTCAGCATACATTTTAACAAATGATGGTACAACATAAACTAAACAAAAAATAACTACAATAAATGAAACAATTAATACTACAACTGGATAAGTAAGGGCTGCAATCATTTGCTTTTTAGTTTGATCAATTGATGTATAATATTCAGCCATTTCATCTAGAATAGTTGGTAAATCTCCTGTTAATTCACTTGCTTTTACCATGTTAATTAATAATCTCGGAAAAGTATCGCCTTGGTTTTCTAATGCTGTTGAAAATTTTTCACCACTAACTAAATCATAAACAATTTTTTCATATATTTTTCTCTTGGCTGGTTTTTCTGTTTGCTTTGTTAAAATTCTTACTGAATCAACAAGTGGAATCCCAGCTTTTAAATATGTAGAAATTTGAGTTAAAACGAAACTTAATTCACCACTTTTTAAACGAGTACCAAATAAATTAATATCCATTGAAAGAGCGCCTTTTTTTTGAGGCTCAACTTTAACAATTTCATATCCTTCGTTTGTTAAAAAAGCTTCTACTTCGCTAATAGTTTTAGCATCAAAAGAACCTTTTATTTGTTTACCAACAGAATCTTTAACGATATAATTAAATGTAAACAAATTGCTTTTATCTTCTTTTTTAGCCTCAATACTAGCATGAGCTTGTTCAACACTTGAAACAGTTCCCATTGTTTCAGCTATTAATCTTTTAGAACGTTCTTCTTGTTCTTTTTTTAATTCTTCAGCTACTTGTTTAGCTTTATAATCATCTGCAATTTTCTTAGGAAGATCAATAATTTTCTTAACCAAATGGTAAGTCTCAATAAAAATATTCATAATATCAACCCTATTCTTCTTACTATAATTTAGTATATCATATTGTTGTATAAAATCAAACTGTTTTTAATAGATTTTATTTATTATGAACTTTTATATTTTAATATCATATATTATATTGAAGGAGAGAGTTCTATGTATGGAAATAACTTTTATAACCCTTATATGTATGCTAATTTTATGAATAATGCAGCACTTGGTAGAACTATACCTAGTATATCTAAAACTGGTTTAGGGCTTAGTAGCTTATTTAAAAAATTTAATTTCAGTGGATTTTTAAATGGTGCTAGCAAAACTTTAAATGTAGTTAATCAAGCTATTCCTATTTATTACCAAGTTAAACCAATGATAAATAATGCTAAAACTATGTTTAAAGTGATGAAAGCTGTTAAAACTCCAGATCATAATAGTATTAATGCAAATACTTACGTTCATAAAGATGATAGTAAAAATGTAAATAATATAGATAATGGTAATCCTACTTTCTTTATATAAAAAAGAGTTAAAGAATTTTATTAATTTCCTTTAACTCTTTTTTTAATTGTATTCGTTTTAAAATGTATTTTTTAGGTAATATAGATAATATTTTTTCTTTTGTTTCTTTTTCTTTTATTAAATATTCTATAAATAATTTTTCTTTTTCTTTTAATAATATTGGTCCTAAAATATATTCTATTTTTTTATACTTTTTCTTACCTCTTTTAAACCTGATAACCGGATAAATAATTTTTCCGTCTTTAACTAATTTTTCTTTTTCGATATAAAATCCTAATTTGCATATTTCTTTACGAACAAAGCTACTATCAGTATTTGGTGATAAAATAATTGTATCTACATTTTTAAATAAAGTAGTTTTATATTTTAGAATACCAACTATATTCATTCCACCCATTCCAGATATAATGATTGTATCAATATCTTCTTCTATAGGGTCTACACCATTCCCTAATTTTATTTTAACTTTATCATTTACTTGGTATCTATTAACATTTTCTCTTGCCCCTACTAATGGTCCTTCTTTATTATCAGAAGCTATTACTTTATTTGGATTTTTATTCAGAGCTATAAAAATGCTAAGAAGTGCATGATCGCATCCAATATCAATTATACTTTTATTATCTTCAACAAGGGAAGCAACACAATCTAATCTTTTACTAAGTTTCATAAAATCACCACTATTATTATATTAAAAAAAAAAGACTATTTCTAGTCTTATTTTAGTTTGTTAAGAAATCTTTTAACTTTCTTGATCTAGATGGATGTCTTAATTTTCTTAAAGCTTTAGCTTCAATTTGACGAATTCTTTCACGAGTTACACCAAATATTTGTCCAACTTCTTCAAGTGTTCTACATTGTCCATCATCAAGTCCAAATCTTAATCTTAATACTCTTTCTTCTCTATCTGTAAGTGTAAGTAATACTCCACTTAATTCTTCTTTTAACATTTCAGCTGTTGCATATTCTTCTGGAGACATTGTTCTTTCATCTTTAATGAAATCTCCTAAATGAGAGTCATCTTCTTCTCCAATTGGAGTTTCTAAAGATACTGGATCTTGACTAATCTTATATACTTCTCTTACTTTATCAACAGATATACCTAATTTCTTAGCTAATTCTTCATCTGTTGGTTCTCTATTTAATTCTTGTGTTAATTGTCTTTGAACACGAGCAAGTTTATTAATTGTTTCAACCATATGAACTGGAACACGAATAGTTCTTGCTTGATCTGCAATTGCACGAGTTATTGCTTGACGTATCCACCATGTAGCATATGTAGAGAATTTAAATCCTTTATCTGGATCATATTTTTCTACTGCTTTCATTAATCCAATATTTCCTTCTTGAATTAAATCTAAGAATAACATTCCACGTCCTACATATCTTTTAGCAATTGATACTACTAAACGAAGGTTAGATTCAGCTAACATTCTTTTAGCATATTCATCACCATCTTTAGCAAGTAAAGCATATTCATATTCTTCATCAGATGTAAGTAAGTTAATACGACCGATTTCTTTTAAATACATTCTAACTGGGTCATTAATTTTAATGTCTTTAGTTAAAGCAAAATCATCTAAATTGTCTAAACCACCATCACCATCATCTGGTTCTTCATTATCATCATCATCTGATTTTACTTCAATACTATTATCAACTAAAAAATTATATAATTCATCAAGTGAATCAGAGTCTACATCTAATCCTTTTAATTCTTCAGCTAATTCTTCGTAAGTTATATATCCTTTTTCTTTACCTTTAACAAGTAATGATTCTTTTCTTTCTTCAAAAGTTTTAATTTCTTGTGCCATTATTTCCACTCCCTATTTTTCTTTTAAGAATTCTTTTTTTATTTGTGCAATTCTTATTAAGTATTCACTTTGTTTAGAAACATCAGGTTCTTCTTTAATTTTTTTCTTTAACTTTTCTATTTCTTGATTGATTTGATACTCTTTTAAAGTCTTAATATAACTTTCTAAATCTTTAACATCTAATTCTTTATCTAAATCAAGATCTAGTGTTTTATCCAATACTTTTCTTAAATCTTCTTTATCATTTAAGTAAGTATAGAAGTCAGCTATATCCACTTCATTATATTTATGTTTATAATAAGAAATCTCACTAGCTAAAAATCTTTCATCTTCGTTTAAGAAGTTTATTCTACCACTATCATAATATTCCAGGCATTCTTTATTTACTAACATATAATATAAAAGTGCATAAGTGGCGAAATAGTATTTGTCTTTTTTGATATTATTAGGCTTCTTTATTACCTCTAAATCAGGTATATTCTTAGTCTCTTCATCCTTTTTATCCATATAAGACAATAAACGTTTTTCGAGGGTATTATAACTTATTTCGAACTCTTTTGCAAGTCCTTTTAATATAAATTCTCTATGAATCTCATCTTTTATCTTACTAGTTTCTTCTAAAACTTTATTAATATAATTTGATTTTTCTAAATCACTACTTAAATTTACATTTCTTTTTAAACGTTTTATTCTATAATCACTTAACGTTATAGCATTTTTTATTAGACTTTCAAAAGATTCAGTCCCATATTTTAAAATATAATCATCTGGATCTAAATTATCAGATAACTCTACTACTTTAACATTACATCCTTTACTTTCTAGGATAGCTCCATTTTCTAAACAAGCCATTCTTCCAGGTTCATCACCATCAAAACAAACTATAACATTTTTAGATAAATGAGTAATTAAATTAGCTTGTTCTTTAGTCATAGCTGTTCCCATCAATCCAACACAGTTTTTAATACCTGATACACTAGCTCTTATAACAGCCATGAATCCTTCCATAACTATAACTTCATTCTTACTTCTTATTTGTTCACGTGCTAAATGATAATTATATAATGTTTCTCCTTTAGTAAATATTTTAGTACCTATAGTATTAACATATTTATTTTGCTTTATACCATCATATCTTCTTCCAGAAAAAGCTACTATTCTTCCATTTAGATCATATAATGGAAATATTATTCTATTCATATAAATATCATGATTTTCTCTTGATATTCCAAGTTCATTTAAAGTATTTAAGTCATATCCTTTACTTAATAATAATTTAGTTAAAGTATCTGGTTTATCTAAACTTAAACCTATTTTATACTCTTTTATCATTTCTTCAGTAATATGTCTATTATGTAAATATTCCTTAGCATTTTTAGCATAACTACTGTTCATATTATTTAAATAATACTTATGAGCTAAATCATATATTTCATAAAATTTATCATATTTATCAGTCTTTTTATCTATATGTATACCAGTAAGTTCTACTCCTGCTTTTTCTGCTAAAATAGCCAAAGCTTCTTTAAATGATATATGTTCATAATCCATAACAAAATTAAATACATTACCACTTGCGCCACAAGAAAAACATTTATATATTTGTTTATCTCTTGATACACTCATTGATGGATTCGTATCATCATGAAATGGACATACTCCAAAATAGTTTTTACCTTTACCAGATAGAGGTAGATAACTTGAAATAATATCTACTATATCAACTTTACTACGTACTTCATTAATAATATTAGTAGAATCCATTATCACACCTCCCAATCAAAATATATTATAACACTAAATTCCGACATTTTTCACTATTTTTAAGTGATATATTATATTTATGAAAAATATTAGATATAGTTTTATTAGTAGTATTATACTTTTTTTAGTTATGACACTAGTTCATTTTGTCTATAATGTTTTAGATTTTGATATTATAGCTATGATATTTCCAACTAATGAAAGTATATTTCAACATATGAAGATGATTTTTACTAGTTTCTTCATATTCTATTTATTTTTATTTTTCATAAGAAGGAGGTGGAACTTTAATAATATTTTCCTAACTAACTTAATAAGTGTATGTATATGTATAGTATTTTTCTTAATTATCTATTTGCCAATTAGATTTAGATTTGGAGAAAATATGATATTTACTTTTATACTATTATTTATATCTATATGGTTAGGAGAATATTTAAGTTATAGCTTTTTAAAGAAAGAAAATTATAGAATTTTAAATATTTTTTCTTTAATCGTTATAATAGTAATATCATTAATACTTGCATATTTTACATTTAAGCCATTACATAATGATATATTCTGGGATCCAGAACATGAAACATATGAAAAAGTCACTAAAAACTAAACTAGTGACTTTTTTATTTTTATATAAAGTTTCTTCTAGTAAACACTTCTACATTTTTATCTATATAAATATTTACTTTAGCTTTATCAACTAATTTTACCCATCCTAATCCATTAATAACTATATCTTCACGATATCCAAGTTCTAGATTTAATTCACTTAACTCTTTTAATCTAATCTGTTTTTTAGCATTCATTCTTTTTACTTTTAAGGAATTAGGTATATATAATGTAAAACTATTTCTTTCTCCTTCAACATAATCAATTCTAACAATATCATCTATTATTAAACATTGTCCTGCTTTTATTTGATATGTTTTTGGTTTTATTTCTTTTTTATTTATTAATTTTTTTAATTCACCTGGTCTTAAATAATTAGTAATATTTCCTCGATCTATTAAACCTGGAGTATCAACTAATACTAAATCTTTATTCATAACTATTGATACCAAATTAAGTGTGGTACTAGGAAGTGGTGAAATAGTCAAATCACTAATATTATCAGAGTAATCATGAATCAATCTATTAATCAAACTACTTTTACCTGTATTAGTTTTACCTACTACATATACTTGATTAGATGTTTTATATTTCATTATCTTACTTATCAGTAAATCAATATTATAATTCTTATTAGCACTAATTATAACTATATCAATGTAATCTAATCCTAAACCTTTTATATAATTAATGATTTTTTCATCTTTAACACTTTTAGGAAGAGCATCTCTTTTATTTAAAACAAGCATCATTTTATTTGACATATATTTTTTAATATCTGATAAATCTTTATCTAAATTAACTAAATCTACTAGATGAATAACTAAGTTATTTGTTTCTCCAACGCTTTTTAAAATACTAATAAATTCTTCATTAGATTTAGTAGAAACTTGATAATCACCATAATTATTCATTCTAAAACATCTTTGACATATGTCATTATCTAAGTCATTAACATATCCTTCTAAAGCTATATTTTCATTTTGTAGTTCTACACCACATCCACGGCAGAATTTCTTATCCATAGTACTCACCTTTCTTCATTATATTTTTTCTTTTATATTTTTTAAATACTAGCTTTTCTAAAAATCTATTAAAATATGAAATTTTTAAATCTTTTTTAGCTAATGGATCAACAAGTATTGGATATGCTTTAAATATATTAGCTCCCATAATATCAGTTATTAATTGATCTCCAATAACAGCTATTTCATTATTTTTTAAATTATATTTATTCTTGATTTTTCTCAATCCTTTACTAAATGGTTTACAAGCTTTATATACATAATCACATTCTAAAGTATCTGCATATTTTTTGACACGCGATTCTACATTATTAGAAATAATTACGATAGTAAAATCTTTTTTTAAGTTAGTTAAAAGCTTCTTTGTATCATCACTAATTAAGTCTTGGTCTATTAATGCTATAGTGTTGTCTAAATCAAATACTAAACATTTAATACCCATATCTTTTAGTTTTAAATAATTAATATTCTCTACTCTTCTTTGATACATCTTTGGATAGCATAACATAATATCACCATAATAATTATATATTATTTTTCTAATAAAAGCAAAAAAAGATTCCCATGAATCTTTTTAATTAGCTACTTTATGATGACAAATTACACTTGAATCTAAAACATCAAACTCGTATCCATTATCTTTTCCGTACTGTATTATTCTATCTATTGCATTCATAGTTGGATACTTAATATCATGCATTAGTATAACATTGCCATGAGATTTAGATAAACCATTTACGACATTACTATATACTTCATCTTTATTTTTTCCTTCAGCATCTCTGGAATCTAGGTTCCAATCAAAATAAGAATATCCATTTGCTTCAAGTTTATTAACCATTCTTGATACTACTCCTGATGAATATTTACGACTTACTGTATTAGAACTTCCTCCCGGAAATCTTACAAGCATACTTTTTTTACCAATTATTTTTTCTACTCTATCAGATACTTTTGTTAAGTCATCCCAATAAGCATCATCACTAGCATAAACTTTAGCATAATCATGGGAAGCTGTATGTAGGGCTATTAAGTGTCCTTCATCATATTCTCGTTTAATTAACTCTTCTGGACCATTTAATGTAACAAAGAATGTTGCTTTTACCCCATGTTTCTTTAGGGTATTTAGGATGCTTGGGGTTGTAGCTCCATTAGGTCCATCATCAAATGTAAGATAAATAACGCCTGGTTTTCCGCAGCCTAAACTAGCACTTCTTTTTACTACTTGTTTTTGAACTGTTACTGTTCTTTTTACTTCTGTAGTATTACCAGCTTTATCTGATACTTTATAAGTTATTTCATAATCTCCTAAAGTATTTGTATCAACTGTACCTGTTGTTTCAATTTTTTCAGTTAAATCGCCATCACATTTATCTGAAGCTGTTGCGCCTCCATCAGTATAAATATTACCTAAAGTAACATATACATGACTATTTCCATTTAATTTTATTTCAGGTGCATCTTTATCTTCTCTAATTAATTTACGAGTAATACTAAAAATTATATTATTAGAATCTTTAACTGTATAAGTAACCATATCTTGTCCATTTGAAGTAACTACTTTTTTAGTTAAATCATTTTCTTTACTATCAAGCGCTTTAAAACCAACTTCTTCATAAGCTTCATCAGGACAAATAGAATAATCTTGATTTCCTTCTAAAGTAATAATTGGCCCATTAGTTACTACCTTTACTACTCTTTTAACCATCTTTTTTTGAATACCTTTTCTAATACTATAAGTAATTGTATATTTACCTTTCTTTTTAGTATTAACTTTTCCAGATATCTTTATATCACTTGATACATCTTTATTCAAATATTTAGCACTAGCTAATTGATCAGTATAATCACTATTAATCATTAATTTTATTTCTTTATCACCTATAAGTTTAATAGTTGGGGTAAAAGTAAATATTACTATTAAAAAAGATATAAATAATAAAACAAGTGTAATTGGAATGATGAATATTAATCTAGATGTTTTTTTATCATCTTGTTTATTATCTTCTATTTCTTCTTTAATTTCTTCTTCTAATTCTTTTAACTCTTTATTCCCTTTTTCTTCTTTTTTATTCTTTTTATTGTACTTCGCCATACCACACACTCCACTATACTTATTTTACCACAAAATATTTTTTTATAAACAAAAAAAGCAACATATTTTTTTTATATGTTACTTAACTTTACTTATATTTAACATTTATTTTATAGCAATATAATTATAGGTATAGCCAGTTCCCCAGCCATTATATTTAAAACCTGTTGAAGTTATTTGTAATGCGCTAGATATATCCAGGTATTGATTACTACCATTTGATAAATGATTAAATCTAATTATCTTAGAACTATACGCATGAATTTCAAAATAATCACTTCCATTATAACCATATATAAATACATCTGATGGTTTAAAGCCAACATTTACACTACCGTTAGTACTACTTATAGTCATTGTACCTTTTTTCCAATTGATTCCTTCACCACTTACATCGCTAGATGTATATAGTTGTGATGTATCGACATATTTATAATTATTTACATTTATTTGACTATTTTTTTCATTAATTACTAGCGTACCTGTCGGTTCAATATATCTATCAGGTATAGCATTTATTGTTATATTACTATTTAAAGTTTTACCGTTTGTTAAAAGAGTTTGCTCTTTTTTGGTAGGAGTAATCTCCACATTTCCAGTATAATCAGGTTTAACCTTAGAGTATAAATCATCTATTTTATCTTTTACAGATACATTAGGGGCATATTCTATTTTATCAGCTGAGACTATATATTCAGCAAAAACAGTTAATCCACTAAAAGTTATTCCGCCAAGTATAAACACAAGAAGATAGTTTTTAATGCTTTTTATCTTATTTTCACCATCTTATCTATTATTAATATAGTTTTACTTTTTTTAGTCTATATTGTCAAGATATTAGTCACCGTATAATAAATATAAGAATGCTAAAATATCTAAAAAAAGATAAGAAAATTTTTTATACTTTCTTATCTTTCATAAATTTCCTTAGTATTTTAGTTAAAGCTCTTTTTTCAATACGTGATACATAACTACGGGATATTTTTAATTCTTTAGCTATTACTTTTTGAGTTTGTTCTTTTCTATTATTTAGACCATATCTTCTTTCGATAATATTCTTTTCTCTTGAAGTTAATATGTTTAAATATTTCTTTAATAACTTAATATTATCTTTTTTATTTATTTCATCTACATAATCAGGAGTTGGTGCTTTTAATATGTCTAATATCATTATTTCATTACCATCTTTATCATAGCCTACTTTCTCATTTAAACTTATATTTTTTAAATTTTTATTATTAGATCTAAAAAACATTAATATCTCATTTTCTATACATCTAGCACAATACGTAGTAAGCTTTACTCCATGTTTATTTGAATAAGAATCAATTCCCTTTATTAAACCTATTGTACCTATACTTATTAAATCATCATTATCATCTTTCGTATCATATTTTTTTACTATATGAGCTACTAATCTTAAATTATGTTCAATTAATTTATTTCTAGCTATATTATTTCCTTTTAACATATCTTCTATACATTTTTCTTCTTCATCTTTAGTTAAAGGATCTGGAAATAAATTATTAGAATAAGATGCTGTAAAAAGCTTTAATTCTTTTAATAATTTTAATATTTTTTTAAACATCATACCACCTAGTAAATAATATGTCGGAATTTAGATATTTATAATTTTAATTTTTGAAATATATTTCTCATATTATTATCTTGGGATGATTATATGAATAAAACTATTGGAATACCTAAAGCTTTACTCTATTATAAATATGGAAATTTATGGACTATGTTTTTTGAAGAATTAAATCTTGATATTATAATTAGTCCTAATACTAACAATAGTATTTTAGATATTGGTGATAGATT
This sequence comes from uncultured Mycoplasmatota bacterium, assembly GCA_946639185.1. GTDB lineage: Bacteria > Bacillota_I > Bacilli_A > RF39 > UBA660 > Alloscybalousia. The sequence continues at coordinate 12,899 of CAMPBR010000009.1, read as the reverse complement.
ATCTTTAGATGAGTCTTGTATGGCTATGAAAGTATATTTAGGACATATTAATTACTTAATCGGTAAATGCGATTATATATTAGTACCTAGAATTAAGTGTTTAAAAAAACATGAAAAACTGTGCACTAATTTTTCTTGTTTATACGACTTAGTTAATAATCTATTTGATACTAAAATTCTTAATTATAATATTGATGTTGAGAGACAAGAAGATGAAGCTTATGCTTTTATTTCAATGGGTAAAGAATTAGGATTTTCCTATTTAAAATCTTATCACGCTTACTTAGCAGCTAAAGAAAAAGATAAGATGATAACAAATAGAAAAATTAGTAAACAAAAAACTATTCTAGCCTCTTCTAATAAAATAAAAGTTTTAGTAGCTGGACATCCTTATATTTTATATGATGATGTTTTAGGTAGAAGAATAACTAAAATATTAGAAGATAATAACATTGATCTTATATATTCAGATAACTATGATAATAAATATTTAGATAAATATTCTAAAAAGATTAGTGTTAGTAATTATTTTACTTATAATAAAGAAATAATGGCTTCTATTAGTTATTACCAAGATATGGTAGATGGAATTATTTTAATTACAGCTTTTCCCTGTGGCCCTGATAGTTTATCTAATGAAATGATAAAAAGATATGTGTCTATTCCTTTAATTGAATTAACTATTGATAATAGTGATAATAATACAGGTATAGAAACAAGATTAGAAAGTTTTATTGATATTCTTAAAGAAAGGAAAATAAGAAATGAAAGAAAAGATAATTAGTTTTCCTCATCTTGGAGATTATTATATTCCAATTAAATATTTACTTTCAAAATTAACTAGATTTAAAGTTATAGAAGCCCCTCCTATTACTAAAAAAACTATTGAATTAGGTAGTAAGTATTCTCCTAGTTTTGTTTGTATTCCTTTTAAATATAATCTAGGTAATTTTATAGAGAGTTTAGAAAATGGTGCGAATATTTTAATACAAGCTGGTGGTGGTTGTAGATATGGATATTATCATGAAGTACAAGAAAAAATATTAAGGGATTTAGGATATAATTTTCTCTTTTATAATTTAGTTGAAAATGATTGTGTTACTTTAAAAAGTAGTTATAAGATGTTTAAAAATATAGATAAAAATATAAGTTTATTTAAAATGCTTTACTATATTCCTCTTACTATTTTAATGATTAGATATATGGATAATATTGATGAATATATTAGACATAGAATTGGCTTTGAAATAGAAAAAAATAGTTTTATAAATTTAAAGAAAGAAATGCTTTTATCTTTTTCTAAAACAAGTGGATATATTAATCTAACTAAAAAATATTTTTATTATAAAAAGAAATTCAAACATGTTAAAATTAATAAACCTGATAATTGTTTAAAGATTGGAATTATAGGAGAATTATATACTAATATGGAATACTTTTCTAATTATTATTTAGAAAAAGAATTAGCAAATATGAATGTTGAAATAAAAAGATTTACTAATTTATCTTATCTACTTTATAAAAAGAAAAGAGAAAAAAAGAAACAATTAAAATATATTAATAAGTATTGTAAGTATACTCTTGGAGCAGATGGTATGGATAATGTTTATAGAGCTAAGTATTTAATAGATAAAAATTATAATGGTATTATTCATATCAAACCATCTTTTTGTACTCCAGAAATTGGAGCGATTCCAATAATTAATAAAGTGTGTAATGATTATAAAATGCCTATTATTTATCTATCATTTGATAGCCTAACAAACGAAGCTGGTATTAAGACTCGCTTAGAAGCTTTTTATGATATGTTAAAAATAAGAAAGGATAATTTATGAATTTATATTTAGGTGTTGATATCGGATCTATTTCTACTAAAGGAGTTATTATTGATGAAGATAATAATATTATAGCTAGCAGTTATATTTGGACTTTAGGTAATCCTATTAAAGCTGTTACTACTTTAATTAGTAATTTAAAGAATTCAATTAATATTACTAATTATAAAATTATTGGAGTTGGAACTACTGGTTCTGCGCGTAAACTAATTGGTTCTATGTTAGGCGCTAATGTTATTAAAAATGAAATAACTGCTCATGCTGTTGGTACTCTATCTAGGTATCCAAATGTTAAAACAATTTTAGAAATTGGTGGTCAGGATTCTAAAATTATCTTAATTGAAAATGGGATTGTTTATGACTATAATATGAATACTTTATGTGCAGCTGGTACTGGTGCTTTTTTATCAAGTCAAGCTAACCGTTTGGGAATTGATGTTGAAGAATTTGGTAATATTGCTTTAACTAGTAAAAATCCTGCTAAGATTGCTGCTAGATGTACTGTATTTGCTGAGAGTGATTTAGTACATAAACTACAAATGGGTTATTCTAAAAATGATATAGTTGCCGGTTTATGTAAAAGTGTTGTATTAAATTATTTAAATAATGTAGCTAAAGGTAAAAAAATTAAGATTCCTATTATTTTTCAAGGTGGTGTTTCTAAAAATATTGGTGTCAAAAAGGCTTTTCAAGATGAATTAAAATGTGATATATTAACTGATCCTGATGGTCATTTAATGGGAGCTTTAGGAATAGCTATTCTTTCTAAAAAAGAACCTATAAAAACTAATTTTTCTTTTGAAATTATAGATAATAATTTTGAGACAAGAGAGATTACTTGTAATAAATGTCCTAATCATTGTGAAATAATATGTGTAAGTAAAAATAAAAATATTATAGATTCATGGGGAAATAGATGTGATAATGGAAAGATAATTATAAAATAAAAAAAGAAAGCTAAACTTTTAGCTTTCTTTTAAAGTTAATTCATCATTTGATTGGTTTCATCGTTAGATATTCCTGATTCTTGCACCTCTGAAAGAAAATTTTGATAATAGTAATCAAGCGTACCATAACTGCCAGTTCATTAATAGAATATAATAGAAAAAGGCATAAATTTTATATTAATTAATAATTCCACCAAGTTTTTGCTTTTGTTCTAATATAACTTTATAACAAAATCAATAATTATTTTATATTTTTAAAAAAGTATTTATTAAAAAAAAGAACTATATTTCTATAGTTCTTCAAAGTATTTTTTATATTTAGGACTCTTTAACAATAAAGTTTCATGTTTACCAGAAGCTATATTTTCACCTTTTTCCATATATATTACTTGATCTGCTTCTTCTAAAACATGTTTTTCTTTTGAAATTAATACTACATTGTGTTTTCCTTTAGTTCTTTTAAAATAATCTATTAGTTTTAAATCAACTTCTTTTGGAAAAGCACTTAATGTTTCATCAAACAATAATACTTGTGGATTTTTTAAAATTACTCTAGCTATACTTAACATATACTTAAGGTCATTATTAATATTAGCTGCACTTTCTGATATTACAGTATCATAGCCATCTGTGAGCTTCATAATTTCATCATGTACACCTAATTCTTTACAAACATTAATTATTTTTTCAAAATCAGGTTCTATTAAAGTTAAATTATCTCTAATTGACATGTGGAAGAATGTTGGATTTTTTCTAACTGCAGCTACACTTTCAAAATATAATTCCTCTGCATATTCTGTTATATCTATTTTATCAATAGTTATTGTACCCTCATGTTGTCTATTTAATCTAAGTAATAAATCAACTATACCAGTTTTACCAGCTCCAGTTTTACCAGTAACAACTGTTATACTATGACTTGGTATATGACATGAAAAATGATTTAAGATTGGATCTTTTCTATTTCCATATAAAACATCTTCAAAATCTACAACGCCTTTATTAATAATTTTATCATTTTCTCTAATTTTAACGTCATGAGAAAATTCTTCTAATTTTAACATTCTATTTTTTGATACTTTAGCATTTTGTAAGCGATCATTAAAGTCTAATAAACCAGTATAATTACTTATCATTCTGTCAAAATAACTATATACAAGTAAGATTACAGCAAGTTCTATTTTTCCTTTAGTTGATAGATAAAATCCATAGAATAAAATACATACTTTAATTATTTCTACAGCTCCCAAAGCTGTATTAGTAATTATTACTTTCCATAATCCATACTTTGTGTGCCAATTTAAGTAATGATCATAATTTTTTTCTATTCTTTTATGAACTGTATTAAATAATCTAAATCCTTTTACTTCTTTCATTCCAAAGAAATATTCTTGTAAAACTCCTAATCTTTGAGAATGTGTAGCTTTATCTTGATTATTAATAATATTAACCTTTCTATTACCAAAGTATAAATATACAAGTACAGCTATTGATATAGTTACAGCTAGCATTCCAACAAAGAAACTAGACATAAAAAAGTAAACAAATACTATTATAAAATCAAATATTCTAGCTATTGCCATTGGTGCATTTGCATAATAATCAGCTACTACATTTAAGTCATCTGTCATTATACTATTATATTCACCTAGTGGAATTCTTGATAAACTATAAATAGAATTTTTTTCAGTATATTGTAGGCATATTTTTGTTAAACCATTATATATTTTTCTATATAGTTTTTCAAAAAAATAATCATTTATTATACAAGATATATAATAAGCTACTGTAAATATAAATAATAATCCTGCTAAGAAATAAGCTCTATTATAATTTCCTTTAGTTATAGCTTGTACTGAATAACTATAAAAGTATGGAATTATTAAATATGTTAATCTTAAGAAAACAGAAGTTAACATCTTAGATATATATTCTTTTTTAGCACTTCTATTTACTTCTAGTATTGCATCTTTCACACTTTCATCCCCTTAGTAAAAAAATTAAGAATAAACTAACGTTTATTCTTGTATATCCAATGTTTCAATCTCTTCAACTACATCTAATTGAGTTTGAATAATAGAACGTAGTTTATTTTTAAATACTCTTAAATTTCTTTCTGCTTGATTTGTTTTTAATTCAATTTTTTCACTTCTTATTAAGGCATCATTTACTATCTTACTAGCATTTCTTTTAGCTTCAGCAATAATCATATTAGATTCATCATTAGCCATCTTTCTAATATGGTCTCCTACTTCTTGAGCATTTTGTAAAGCTAAATCCAAACTTTTTTCAATACCTTTATAGCGGATTATATCTTTTTTTAAAGAATCAATTTCTTTTTGTTGATATTCTAATCTTCTAAGTAATTTTTCAGTTTGAACAATTACTTCATTTAGAAAATCATTAACTTCATCTTTGTTATAACCATTGAACTCCTTACTAAATTTTTTCATAATCCACCTCTACTAATTAAAAACTATATTACCAGCTAAATTCTTCTTCCTCTTCTTCTTTAGCTTCCTTTTTACCTCTAGGAGCTTTAGCATTTTCATCTGTTATTTTTCCTTCAATGTTTACATTGTTAGGAGCACATAAGAAAATACCTCCACCTAGTTTTTGTAGACTACCATTCATTGCATAAATACTTCCTTGTAAAAAATCTACAATTTTTTTAGCTTGATCTGGAGTAACTCTTTTTAAATTAACTACTACTGTATTTCTTTTCTTTAAATAATCAGTAATTTGTGTACTTTCAGAATAAGCGCGTGGTTCAAACAAAATCATCTTGTTGCTTCCAAATTCAGGTGTAGAACTTGCTTCTTCTCTGGAAATGTTATAGAAACTATCTTCGTTTTCTGTTTCTACAACGTTGTTTTCTTCCTCATCATTTAATCCTAAAAAACTTTTCAATCCCATATGCTATCCTCCATATCTTATAATCTACTATATATTGTACCATAGTTTTTTTAAAATTGAAATATTTTTTCAAACAAAAAAAGAGATTTTTAATCTCTATTTTTCTTCTTTATTAATTTCATTAATAATTTTTTCTATTTTTTCTCCATATTCAATAGATTCATCAAATACAAATCTTAATTCTGGAGTATGTCTTATTTCAACTCTTTTACTTATTTCACCGCGAATGAAACCAGCAGCACTTTTTAATTCTTTTAAAGTTTCATCTTTATCTTTTCCAAGTACTGTAAAATATACTTTACAGAAACTTAAGTCGTTAGTTATTTCACATCCAGTAATAGTTACAAATTTTAAATCAGGATTTTTAACTTCTTTATATAAAATTTCGCTTATTACTTCTTGAAACTCGCTATTTAATCTTTCTATTTTTACGCTCACAAATATCACCTATCTTTTTATTTCTATTAGTTCATAAGCTTCAATAATATCATTTTCTTTGATATCTTGATAGTTTTCTAATGTTACACCGCAATCCATACCTTTAGATACTTCTTTAACTTGATCTTTTTCATGTTGGATTGTACTTATCTTACCAGTATATACTACTACTCCATCACGAATTAATCTTACATTAGAATTTGAAGATACTTTACCATCTAAAACATGACATCCAGCAATATTTCCTACTTTAGAGAATTTAAAGATTTGTCTTATTTCTAGAGAACCAGTAATCTTTTCTTCAAATTCTGGTTCAAGCATACCCTTCATGGCAGCTTCCATATCCTCAACTACTTTATAGATAATATCATATAATCTGATTTCAATACCATTTTCTTTAGCTGTTTCAATAGTTTTAGCATTTGGTCTTACATTAAATCCAATAATTATAGCATTTGATGCTTTAGCTAAAGTAATATCACTTTCAGTAATAGTACCAACACCAGCACGAATAACTTTTACTCTAACATCTTCTACTTGAATTTTTTCTAATGAATTTTTAACAGCTTCACTACTTCCATTTACATCAGCTTTTAAAATAACATTAATTTCTCTAATTCCTTCTTTGATACGACCAAACAAGTCATCTAAAGTCATACCAGAAAAATTAGAATCGGCATCTTTTGCTCTTATTTTTCTTTCTTCAGCTACTTGTTTAGCTTTCTTTTCAGATTCGAATGCCATAAACTTATCACCTGCTTGAGGTGGTTCATTTAATCCAGTTATTTCTACTGGAGTAGATGGAAGAGCTTCTACTATATCTTGTCCTTTATCATTTTTTAATGTACGAATCTTACCAAAAGATGTACCAACAACGATAGGATCACCTAAACGTAATGTACCATTTTGAATAAGTAATGTAGCCACACTACCTACTTGTTTATCAAGACGAGATTCAATAACAGCTCCTGTTGCATATCTTTTTGGATTAGCTTTTAATTCAGCCATTTCACTTACTAATAAAACATTATCTAATAATTCAGGTACTCCTTGTCCTGTTTTAGCTGAAATATTACATACAATTGTATCTCCACCCCAAGCTTCTGGAGTTATTCCATAGCTTGCAAGTTCTGTTAATACTTTGTCAGGATCAGCTCCTGGTTTATCAATTTTATTAACTGCAACAATTATAGGTACATTAGCTGCTTTAGCATGGTCAATAGCTTCTTTAGTTTGAGGCATAACACCATCATCTGCTGCAACAATAATAATTACTACGTCAGTAACACTAGCACCTCTAGCACGCATTTCAGTAAATGCTTCATGTCCTGGTGTATCTATAAATGTGATTTTTTTACCATCTAATTCTACTTGATATGCACCAATAGCTTGAGTAATTCCTCCTGCTTCTCCACTAGCTACATTACTCTTTCTAATGTAATCTAGTAAAGATGTTTTACCATGGTCAACGTGTCCCATAATAGTAACAACTGGTGGGCGTTCTTCTAAGTCCTTGGCATCATCAATTATTTCAAAACTTTCAAAATTAGAAATATCTCTTGTTTCTTCATTCTTAAGTGTTTTATTATAATCAACTACTATCATTTCACATACATCAAATGCTAAAGCTTGATTTAAATTAGCCATAACACCTAATCCCATAAGTTTTTTAATGATTTCAGTAGCATTAACATTTAAAGCTTCAGCTAAATCTTTAACAGTCATGTTTTCTTTGTATAAAACAACATTATCATCAACTTTAGCTTCATTTGTCATTAATTTTTCACGATGTTTATAAATTTCTTTTTTATCTTTTAAGAAGTCAGTTTGATTATCTTGGTTAACTTGTTTTTTAGGTTTAATTTTTGTTTTTTGCTTTTCATTAACCATTTTTGTATCTTGTGCTAAAGATTCAACTCTTTCAAATAAATCATCGTCATCATAATTATCATCATTATTAGATTCAGCATCTTCTACTGCCTCTTCGCTGGATTCAATTGCTACATTTGCTAGTTCACTATCCAACATAGTAATTTCATCTTGATCTAATAAGTCATCTCCATTTGTCTTAGCTATGCCTAATTTTTCACATAATTTAATGATTTCTTCTAAGCTTTTATTTACATCTTCAGCATATTCTAATACAGTCATCATATTATCATCCTCCTTATTTTCTTTTTATATATTATATATATATTATGAAAATCTTTTAATTATTTTTTGTATTTCATGTGCAGCTTCTTGTACCTCTTCCTTACTAAAACTTTTATCCTTATTGTAAGGAATATATTCTACTCCAGCTGCATCAAACATTATTTTAGTTGCTTCTACTATTTTAGGATTACTATACATTCTTAAATAAACAACTTTCTTTATTCCAGATTGAATAATAGCTTTTGCACATTCATTACATGGGAATAAAGTTACATACATAGTAGTTCCTTTTACTGAACCTCTACTATTTAAAATGGCATTTAATTCAGCATGAACTACAGACGTATTTTTCGTTTTTAAAATATCTCCAGTTTCTTCACCAATGCTATCCCAGTGAAAACTATCATCATTCATACCAATTGTAAGTCCATTGTATCCCAGTCCGACTGTTATATTATCATCATCTACTATACAAGCGGCAACTTGAGTAGAAGAATCTTTACTTCTATCCATTCCCACAAGTGATAATCCTAAAAAGTATTCTTTCCAATTTAAAAATTCTTCTCTTTTCCCTGGCATGTTATCCCCCTGAAATTTTTATTATTTTGAAATTAACTCCTCTAATTCTTGATAAATACTATCAGGTATTTCAATTTCTAATGCTCTAGATAAAGCTTTAGTTTTTTTAGCTTGTGCTAATACTTCCAAATCTTTTTTTATATATGCTCCATGACCATTAAGTTTTCCAGTTAAATCTATTTTAACTTCTTCTTCTGGAGTTTTAACTACTCTAATTAATTCTTGTTTAGGAAATCTTTCTCTAGTTACAGAACACATACGCATAGGTATTTTTTTTACTTTCATATTATTCATCTCTAAAGTTTATTCCTAATTCTTTTGCTTCTTCACTTGTTTTAATATCAATTTTATATTTAGTAAGACGAGATGCAAGTTTTGCATTTATACCTTTCTTACCAATTGCTAATGAGAAATTATCTCCATCAGCTATAACTAAAGCTTCTTCTTTTTTAGGATCCATAATTAATACTTTTAAATCCTTAGCAGGTGCTAAAGCATTTTCAATAAATACAGCAGGTTCTTTATCATATTTAACGATATCAATTTTTTCACCGCTTAATTCATTTAAAATATTACCAATTCTTGTACCTTTTTCTCCAATACATGCTCCAATTGGATCAATATTAGTTTTTTCAGAATATACAGCCACTTTACTTCTAGCTCCAGCTTCACGAGCTACACTATATACTAAAACTGAACCATCATTAATTTCAGGTATTTCAAGTTCAAATAATCTCTTAACAAATCCATAATGTTTACGAGATAAAAGAATTAATAAACCTTTACTATTTGAATCAACTTTAGTAACATATACTTTAATTTGTGATCCCATTTTAATTTTTTCACCAGGAATACATTCTTTTTTAGGTAAAATACCATTACTTCTTCCTAAATTAATATAATAGTTATCAGTATCTTCAAGTTCTACTGTTCCTATTAACATTTCATCTTGCTTGTCTCCTAAATCATTTAAAATACTATTTCTTTCAGCTTCACGTATTTTTTGAATTAATACTTGTTTAGCTGTTGAAGTAGCAACACGTCCAAAATCTTTTGGTGTTACTTCAGTATCAATAGTATCACCGATATTTAAGCTCTTATCAATTTTTCTAGCATCTGTTAAAGCTATTTCATAATCTAAATCGATATCATCTTCATCTTCAGCTTCACCTTTATTATCAGCTACTACTGTTAAATATGAGAATACTTTGATATCTCCAGTCTTTTTATCAATAATTACTTTTGAATTTTGAATACCAGTATTTCTTTTGTATGCAGCCATTAAAGCATTTTCCATTGCTTCGAAAATAATCTCACGATCAATTCCTTTTTCTTTTTCTACTAAGTCTACTGCCTTAATAAATTCTTTCCCGTTCATTTTATACTTCTTCTCCTTTTTCTTTTGCATATACATCTAGTGTATAACTGTCCTTAATTAAATCTAACTTATCTAAAATTGGGTTAATGATTCTAGTAGCCATAACTACTTCATTAATGTTAATAACTTCTTCTCTATCTAAAATGATAGTTAAAGTGTTTTCTCCATCTACCTTTCCATAAGTAATATCATAGATTTTTAAACCCATATTATCTAGTTTATCACCTATAGCTTCAATAATCTTTTCTTTCATAAAACCTCCTTTAGACTAAACAAAACCGAGTGGTTTCCCACTCGTTGTGATTTAATTATATCATATTTTTCTAAATAGTACATAGTTTTTGTTGTTTTTTCCTTAATTTATTGGGTGTTTTTATAATTTTGTAAAGGATATGTAAAAAGTATTTTATATTATGACTAAATAATAATAAATATGATAAGATATTAATATAGAAAGAAGGTTTTTTATGAATACAATTGTTATAGTGTTTTTAACAGCATTATTTACACTATTACCATTTGCTTATGCAAACAAAAATAAAGAAAAAATAAGTTTAATTCAAGTTATATGCTTTGGAGTTTTAGGATTAGCTATTCCTCTTTTAATCTCCAAAATAGATGGCAGACCATTTGGCTATATTGGAATGATTCTAACTGGATTAATATGTAGTTTATTTAATTATTATGCCACTACAAAAAACGTAGAAATAAAACTAGTACCAAAATCATTAATGGTTTTACTATTATTCTTTTTTTCCAGTTTATTTCAATTAATACTTGTTAAAATTTTGAATTATGACATTAATAATTTAACAGCTAATCAAAATTTAATACTAACATCTTTCTCAGATGCTTTATTATTATTAATATTAGTAATCATGTATTTTAAAGATTTAAAAAATGATTTAAGAAAAATAAAAGAAAATTTTTATAAATATATGGATGTAGCTGTTAAATATTGGTTAATTGGTATAATTGTTATGATGATTTCAAATATTCTAATTGGATTTTTAACAAAAGCTGAAGCTGTAAATGAACAAAATGTTCAAGAATTAATTCACTCTTCTAAATATCTATCAATTATCACAATTGGAATACTTGCTCCATTTATTGAAGAATTAACATTTAGAAAAGCATTTAGAGATGTATTTAAAAATGATAAAGTATTTGCGCTAACTTCAGGATTAGTATTTGGGGCTTTACATGTAGTATTAAGCTTTAATAGTTTATGGGATTTATTATATATAATTCCTTATTCTAGTTTAGGAATAGCTTTTGCTCTAACATATGTTAAAACAGACTGCATTTATACATCAACACTTATGCATATGTTACATAATACTGCTGCTACTATTCTATCCATTGTTGTAGGAGTTATATTATTATGATAAATGAAACAAGGGAAAATAAAAATAAAGAATTAGAAAACGATTTAAGAAAAGAAGAAAAAAATGAAATTAGAAAAAAAAGATTAAAAAAGATTTTTAAGATTATTCTTTTAATAATAATTATTATCCTTTCTTCTATGTTTTATATGCATTATGTTGGGACAAAGGGATTAGTTGTTAGAGAATATAAAGTTGAAAGTGATAATTTACCAGAAGAATTACATGGATTAAAAGTTATTCAGTTTTCTGATTTAAAATACTTAAGTACTGTACATGAAAAAGAAGTAAAAAAATTAGTTAATAAGATTAATGAAATTAGACCTGATGTAGTTATATTTAATGGTGATTTATTTGCAGAAAATGATAATATTACTGATAATGATGTTAAATTTTTAACAAAAGAGCTTAATAGAATAAACGTAAGTATAGGGTTATATGCTATTAAAGGCGACATGGATTATAAGAATAAATACTATAGTAAAGTTATGGATAATACCAAGTTTAAAATTATTAATAATACCTATGAATTAGTTTATTATAAAAGTAATACACCAATCCTACTTACTGGATGTGGTAGTATTTTAAATAATGATTGTGATTTAGGGCAAACTTTTAGTTTTAATGAAATAGATAATTTATTTACTATTTCTATTATTCACGAAGCAGATATTGCTTCTACTATTAGTAGTAGATATAAACCAAGTTTAATACTTGCTGGTCATAATTTAAATGGTCAAGTTAGATTACCTTTTATTGGTGGATTAATTAAATCTAATGAAGGTAAGAATTATTTAAATTCGAAATATGAATTAGGCGGTAGTACTCTTTATGTATCTGGTGGTATTGGTACTAGTGATTCTGGATATCGTTTATTTAATCACCCAAGTATTAATTTTTATAGATTAGTTAGGAAAACAAAATAGTTTTCCTTTTTTTATCGCACAAAAAAAGTATTAAGATACTAATAACCATATCTTAATACTTCTAAGGAAGCACCATATACAACCCCAGCGCTTAATGCTTCTTGTTCATTAGATTCAAGTAAATCTAATTGATACTTACCATGATCTCCAACACTACCACCACGATCTAATACAATGGCGGCAAATGAATTACCATAGCAATTTAAACGTAATATAGTTCCTTCAGGATATTTATAATCTGCAGCAACTATTCTTACGCTACCATATGTTGAATCATTATAATATTTTCTACCATCACCTATATAATAACCTGATGCTGTACTGTTACTACATCCGCTACA